>JAICYU010000013.1 GCA_025934025.1 Terriglobales bacterium | reverse complement strand
GTTCCGTTATTGATGGTGACCGTGTAGTTCGCCAGCGCGCCGGTGCCGTTGTCAGACAGAGTCGCAGTGATCGGGTAAGTCCCAACCGGGCTGGTGAGCGTCGCGGCTGTGCTGTAAGTGGCCGTGATGTTGTCAGCGTTCTTGATTCCGGTGATCGTGCCGGTGAAGGCAGGATTCGGGTCGCCATAGGCGCGAGTTGCGTTGTCTACATTCACCGTTAGAGGCGCCGGATTAACGGTGAGCGTTCCGGGCACAAAGGCGAAGACGTAGTTCTGCGCGGCCAGTGTGCCGATGGCGCAAGTGATGGGATAAGCGCCAACCGGGCTGCTCAGCGTGGCTGTGGTGGAACAATCAGCCGCGCCGCTCACCACCGCGATGGTATCGCCGTTCACAAAGCCGGTGATGGTGTAGGTGAGCGGCGGATTCGGGTCGCCATAAAGCCGCGACTGATTGTCTGCCGTCACCGTCAACTGCGCCTTGGTGACGATCAGATCGCCGGTTGCGCTGCTGGCGGAGAAGCTGGCATCGCCGCCAAAGGTGGCTGTAAACGCCGCTGCGTGCGTGCCCACCGTGGTGAAGCCAAGTGGAACAGAAACAGTGGCCGTTCCAGTGCCATCTGTAATCGCGTTGTAGTGGCTGTTGTTCTGGTTGAAGTTGATGCCGATGGTTTCTCCCGCGATCGGCGCGCCTGTGCTGTCTTTAAGGATCGCACTCACTACAGCCACTCCGCCGTAGGGGCCGGTAGCGGTCGGAACCGTAAGGCTGGTTCCGCTTGCCGCGCCGATGGTCACATCCACCGTCGCCGAGTTGTTGGCCGGGTTCGGATCAACCACGGATTTGTTGCTGATAACAGCGGTGTTGCTGATGACCGTGCCGTTTGCAGCGGTTCCTGAAGAAGTGGCGTTAATCACCGCGGTGCGCGTCTCGCCGGATTGGATGGCGTTGAACGTAATCAACTGCGCGACGGTTCCCGCCGCGAGGACGGCGCCGCTCTTGCTGCTGGCGTCGGACGCGGTCTGGTTGTACGTAAACGTAGTCGCTGAAGGGGTATCAAGAATCGTGAATGAGCCGTTGAAGCTGGCGTCCGCTACTCCCTGAATGGTGATTTTCTGACCAGGGAAGAGCTGATGCGGAACGGGTGTTGTGATTGTCACAACATTGCTCGCGCGAACGGCTGTCACGATCGGCGGGCGGGGAGCAAAGCTGGCGGTTCCGCAAGCCCCGACGCCAACCGTCACCTGGCAGGCAGCGCTGCTCATGCTGCCGCCTCCGGCAACATCGGTCGCCGGAACGTTGACCGGCGCAGTGGCTAATCCGCCGCCGCTCGTGGCATCTGCCAATCCTGTCTGTGAATAGGTGAAGGTTGTGGGCGAAGGCTGCGAGGCTACGGCATAAGTTCCGTTGAAGCTCGTGTTGGCCACACCGGTGATCGTCATCAGAGTTCCCGGCGCAAGCTGGAATGGCCCCGTCGCCGTGATGGTCACGGTTCCGGCCAAACGTTGCGCGCCGGTTGTGGCCACGATGTTCAGCGAGGGCTTGGGGAACTGCGAAAGCTGAAGTGTCTGGTTGTAAGTAAAGCTGGTGGGGCTGGGGACAGACGTGACCTTCACCACTCCGTTAAAGCTGGGATCGGTAAGGAACGAACCTTGCTGGATTGGATTCGGAGTGGTGGGAGCAGGCACTGATCCCACTGTTACGCTCTGACCCACAACAAGCTGGTGCGGAACGGTCGTCGTAATCGTAACAACGCCGCTCACGGTGGTACCGGAAACTGTATTAACGCGCTGCGCTCCGCTGGGATTCGCAATCGCAGCGCTGCCGCCCGCAGAAAGCGTGGGCGGAAGCGTATCCGCAACCACAGCAGATGCCGCGGGCGGACCGTTATTGGTGATGTTTAATGTGTACTGAATGGGAGCGCCGGCTGGTGCGGGATTCGGGACCGCCGTCATCGTCAACGCGAGATCAGCGCTGGCGCAAGAGCGCGCTGGATAAACTGCGAGGTCCTGGATTTCGCCCGGGCGCGTGATGGCAAGATCACTCAACCATGCCAGCACGCCACCGTTGCCGATTCTGAAAGCGGCAACACCGAAGTTATCGTCCGCCACAAATAGGAATGTGCCGGTAGAGTCTGTTGCCATTCCCACCGGCGTGTGTACCTGGGTTGAGCCGCCGAACTTGCCGGCATTGGTGAGGCTGCCGTCACTGTTTACCACAAATGAGTTCACGCTGTTGCTGAACTGATTGCTCTGGAACAGCAGCGTATTGTCCGGGCTATAGAGCACCATGTTGGAGTTGCTGCCCGAGCTCTGGAATGGAGACAGAGGAGCCGCGCTCAGCACACCGTTAAGGTCCACCGTCCATCCATCGGCCTGCGCCGGACTGCCTGTGGCTTCGCCCGCATAGAGGCGGTCTGCAGCGCAACTGAAATCGAGGCCGGAAATATTGCCCGTGCCTGTTCTGGGGAATGGCGAACCCAGCACCGGAGTGAGCACGCCGCCGCTGATCGTGAACATCGAAACGCTGGTCTCGTTGGAAACCGCCAGGAACCGCCCATCCGGAGAGATCGTCATGCCGGAATTTGGCGAGCAGCAGTTCGCAGTGCTGCTCAAGAAGCTCAGTGCTCCGTTGGCTGCGACCGTAAAAGCACGAATCTGTCCGTTGCTGGATGCCATCAGGAACTGGCCATCGGGCGTGACCGCCAGCGACATGCCCTGGCAACTATCGGCCGTGAGTCCGCTGGGGAAAGGCGAACCCGCGGTGCGCGTCAGCGTTCCCGTGGCGGGATTGATCTGAAATGCAGTGATGGTGCGATCGCCCGTGTTGGCGACGAACAGCAGGTTCTTGGCCTGGTTGAGTGCGATCCGGTTCAATCCGTAGCAAACAACATTCGCGCCGATGCCGCCCGTCAATACGGGAGAACCCACGGCAGAGAGGCTGCCTGTGGCGGAAACGCGGTAAATCGAGACCGCGTTGCTGGACGTCTGGTTGTTCACATAAACGTAGCTGGTCTGCGCCAGAGCGCTGGATGGAAACACGAATGCCACAAGCAACAGAACAGCCAGCAGCGAATACGCCCCGGCGTTGAAGATCTTTGCTGTTGCCGATTGTGTTTTTGAGACGAAAATATTTTTAGCCGCCCGCATGGCGCGCCTCCCCCACAGAATCTTTGCTAGAACTCGATAAAGGCCCGTACCGGATTGCCCTTCGCGTCAGTGAAGCTGACGCTCATGGCCGGAGAACTTCCTTTTTTCCAGGAGTCGTAAAGCTCCTGCGGCACGGTGAAAGAACCGCTCACCGCAGTGCGCGCGCCCGCCGGCAACGCCACGCCATTGAGCTGCCCGTAAATCACGCGCGCAGCCCGTGGCTCGTGCAGCGAGATAGTGGCATTGCTGATGGCGCTGGAAGTGTTGTTGGAAATGGCGAGCGAAATGGTGAGCTGGACGCCGCTCTCTGAAGCCGTGGCGGTCCCGAGTTTGTAGCTGCCGCTGAAGCCGCCGGCCGGCGCCGCGAAGGCGCTCAAGACCAAAGACGCGACAATGAGACACAACGCGCGGACAATGTGCCGTGCAGAAATCATGATGTTCTCCTGGTAGTGCCCGAAACAGACGGCTCCTGTTCAGTCAGCAGAACTGGCCGTTGTTAAATCTTTTTGTTCTTGTCTGGCTGAGACCCGGAAGGGCTTTTGCTTTCTCTGCCGCTGCTTACTCGTCGTCGTGCGACCGTCGTAGTGCGATGTATGCAGTTAATCGTCTGGATATTAAAGATGTGTTAAGCGCAAATTAATGGTTCTAATGATCCGAGCAGATCAAGCCGTCGGAAATGGAGGCGCAAGCGAGCGAGAGAGGCGACCCAGCGCGAATGCGGAAGGGAAACACATGACCAACTGAAGAACATGAACGCAAGGTTTGCTGGTCAGGCAAGAAAAAACCCCTCAAAAAAATCTTTGAGGGGTGAGAGCTTCAAGGAGAGAGGAGATGAAGTGATTTCTACTGCATTCGGGCCACCAACTCGCGGATCTGTACCCGCGCCTGGTGCAACCCAAATTTCGATTCGTCTGCTGTGATCCCGAGCAGTTTGCCAATCCGCTCGTGCTGATACCCTTCGACGTCGTGAAGCAGGAATACCAGTTTTTCCGTGGCGGGTAGCTGGACCACTGCCCGCTCCAGATGAACTCGCTTTACATTGCCGCGAATACTGGGAAGCTCGGGGGAGATGGGGGAGTTGAGGGTAAGGTTGCCGATTACGGTTAGCTCACGTACTTCGTTTAAGAAAGCCTGATCAATTTGTTCGGTGCTTGGCGCTGTTCCTGATGAGAACGCACGAAGAAATGTATGGGCGGCCAATTCTTCAGCCGCAAGTTCATGGTCGGTCATCCAAAAAGCCAGAGAATAAATCCTGTGGCAGTGCTCGTTGTAGATCTCGCTGTATTCCGCTCCCTTCGTTTCTGTCGCTGGAGCAAAAATCGCCATATTTTCGATAACGCCCTGGAAGAAGCTTGCCATTCTCGATCTACCTCTTTTCTGCCCGTTGAGGGTCTGTACTTCTGCAATCAGAAGTGGCACACAATTACCGAAGCAATCTGGTTGCCCAAAGAACGCAGGCCAAGGTCAAATCTTGCGAAGCTTATAACAGTTTGGAAATAATGGCTTTAATGCGCACGATGGATCTTGCAACTGCGCGGAAGTGGCAGCTTAGCCGATATGATATCGGAGTAGCCGGTACCAGTGTGGGCATCTGGATACCACTTTTGAGCACAATTGGTTATCTGCTCAATAACGTAAGATCAACGGACAAGGATTACTTCTCGGATATTGTCGCGGCCGAGGAAGAACTTGCGCGAAGCAAAGTTCTTGAAAAGATTCTCGATGTGCCGGTTCTGAAACACTCTTTGCAGCCGGATTCCCGGCTTCGGCTCAAGTTCAATGGTATCCGGCTGAACGATGTGGTACCGGTAAGCGGAAGACTCCGGCCCTGCATCCTTGGTGTGGAAGAACGCTAAAAGCGTGCCGTGCGGCTTCACCATCCCCTGGATTTTCTCGACTAGAGGGACGACGAGCGGCTCAGGCAGGTACTCCAAGGTGTCCCAGAACAGGACAGCGTCAAAGTGGTCTGAGCCGTAGGCCAGGTTGTCAGCGAAGAAGCGAGACTCGTCGAACTGCTCAGCTCCTTCCTTTCCGGCGACCCGGTACGAAGCGTCCTGCGATGCCCGCAGCACATCCTCGTTGTACACGCGCATTCCCAGCTCAGTAAGAAAAGCGATGTTGTTGGGGGACGTGGGACCCAGATCAAGCACATGGAGCTTCTGCTCCCCTTGCGGCTTCAATCCGCGCATGAAATCGCCCAGAGCTGTGGAGCGTCGGGAGGTGCGCGGAGCGGAGACATTTTTCTCCTCGCTCCGCGATTGCGAGCTGCCCGCTCCGCGAAACCATCGCCTGAAACTGTCGCTTGGGGAGCCCATGCTCCCTTACTCTATCTCACTTGGCTTCCAAAAAGGAACTCTGGGAGCCGCTGCTGCCGGCCGAAGCAAAGCTGTGCGTTGCACTTGAACCCGCGGACGCAGATGCTGCTATGGCCTTGCGCGGCGCATTCTCTTTGATATCAATGGCGCCTTTGAAGAACGCACCATCTTCAATCACGATTCGTTGCGTGTTGATGTCTCCCACAACGCTGCAGGATTTCCTCAGCTCTACTCGCTCACTGCCGCTGATGTTTCCTTCAACTTTGCCGTGCACCACGAGTTCGCGCGCGCTGACCGTTGCCTTGATCTTTCCATTCGGCCCGATCACAAGCTTGTGGTCACGCAGATCAATCGTGCCTTGGATGTCTCCGTCCAGGTAAAGATCTTCGCTGCCGGAAAGCTCACCGCGAATCACTACGGATTTGCCGATATGTCCTACATCGGCGCGCTCCGAATAGGAAGGAGCAGGCCGGGGGTTTTCTTTTGCGGCGCTGACCGGCGCGACCGGCGCAGCGGAGGTTTGTGAGTTCATGCTGGA
Organism: Terriglobales bacterium; assembly: GCA_025934025.1. Classification (GTDB taxonomy): domain Bacteria; phylum Acidobacteriota; class Terriglobia; order Terriglobales; family Acidobacteriaceae; genus Angelobacter. Next base: position 29,280 of record JAICYU010000013.1, on the reverse strand, counting down.
ACCGAGAGGCATCGGCTTCTCATCTTCTGGGCGTGCTTTCCACATTTTTTCACCATTCCTTGGTTGATCTGTTTCCGAACTGAGGCGGACTCACGTCATCGTGAGCTGGATCAGAACTTCTTGCGGCTGCACGAAGTGTACTCTCGCTCGTTGCTCCACAATAGTTACTCTGGGAGTGACACCTCGCAGAAGCCGCATGCCTATAGGTGGCATCGGGATGCCCACCTTTCCTCCCGGCATTCTTTCGCCTGATATTTACTTTACAGTTAACAGTTACTGGAGCGGCAACAAACCTAAATCTTTCAGCGGTTTACGCTTTTGCCGTATTTTTCGCAGATTTCAGGAGTTTGGCCTTATGTTTGCATTTTAGTAACGTGTCCGACCGGGACGGAAATGTCGCGGCGCAGGACGGGACCGAAAACCAGGGGAACAGCGGTTCCGAAGTCGCGGCGATTTGAGCCAATGGGACTGCCTTTTCCGAAGAGGTCGGCGCAAAGGCGGCTGATTGCAGGCCGCCTTTGTTTTTTGCCTAACACTCTCTTTCCCGGCATGCGCCTATGGACTGGCCGGCTGCGCTAGAATGCAACTAGCTGCTGGATGGAATGCGTCTAACAGTAACAAGGAACCAGGTGATTGAATGCTTCTGAAGACCTCCCAACGAGGCGCGGGGATTTTGTGTCTGGTCAGCTTCGTCCTTGCTTCCCTGTCGCAGCTGCCGGCCCAGCAGCAAACCACTCCGCAGCTTCCCAGCGACGCGACCCGGTTTGTGGCCGAAGTCATCCAGCATGAGATAAAGCTCGACGACACCGACCAATCCTACTGGCGTTACCTTTACGTTCACGCGGATGAGAAAAGCAGCTACGAACGGGACGTGATTGAAACCAAAGATGGCGAGCTTGCGCGCGAGTTGTTGAGGAACGGACAGCCTCTCACCGCGGACCAGCGGCAGCAGGATGAAGCGAGAATGCGCAAACTGGTTTCCGATCCGGATGAACGCGCAAAGCGGAACAAACGCAAGAAAGATGATGCCGATAAAGCCAAGCAAATGCTGAAGGCAATTCCCGACGCGTTCGTCTTCAAATATGACGGATTTGACAGCAACCTGGTCCGGCTGACGTTCTTTCCCAATCCGCATTACGATGCTCCCACGCGCGAACTTCGTGTCTTTCGTTCGCTCAGTGGGAAGATGTGGATTGATCCGCTGGCGAAGCATCTCGCCCGGATTGATGGCACGCTTTTTGAAGATGTGACATTCGGATGGGGACTGCTGGGCCGCTTAAATAAAGGGGGCACATTCAACGTTGTACAGAAGGAAGTCGCCCCTGATCACTGGGAAGTCGTGAGCCTGGATGTGAACATGACCGGCCATGCGGTTATTTTCAAGACCCTCACTGTGAGAGAGCATGAGACTTTTCGCGATTTTCAGCCTGTGTCAAACCAACTGACCATTGCACAAGCCTACAACCTGTTGGAGAAGGACAGAGAACCTGTCTCCGCGAATGGTCGCAGTGCAGTTCCCGAGTCTGACGCCAGAAAATAGCGGGACCTGCAAGAGCAAATCACTTAATCCCCTTACTCCCTTCTTTGCGAGTCTCTCGTTTCCTTACGAAACCGAGGCAGATGAGGCAAACCCGCGCTACCGGAGGATATCTAACGGACTGACGCCACTTCCAAAATGCTTCAGGCCGGAGCGAAGGCCGAAAGTAATTTTAGGAGGATGTAAATGAGAAAGCTATCCCTGATCCCAGCGATTCTGCTGCTTTCAGCGGTTTGGGTGGTTGCGCAGAGCAGTTCGCCAACTACGCCGCAGTCAACGACACCCGACACAAGTTCACAGTCGGCCAGTCCCAGCAGCAGCACCAGCGCGTCACCTTCGACGCAATCAACCACTCCTGACACGAGCAGCCCTCAAACCCAGAGCCCCAGCAGCACATCGCAGACTCCAGACACCAGCTCAACGACGACCACAAGCAGCCAGACAACCACCACGTCCACCAAGGGCGACAAAGACACGATTGAAGGCTGTCTGAACGGTTCATCCGGCAACTACACGCTTACCGATAATTCCGGCAAGACCTACAACCTGACCGGTGATACCTCCAAGCTGAGCGCGCACGTTGGGCATGAGGTACGGATCATGGGCTCCAGCTCTGACAACGGATCGGCGTCTGCTTCAAGCGGCATGGGCGCTGGCTCAAGCTCTGCTTCCGGAACGAGTTCCACTTCCGGTTCGCAGCAACCCGGAGCCGGTTCTTCTTCCACGACCGGATCCTCTTCTTCTCCAAGCTTCACGGTGAAAAAGGTGAAGATGATTTCCAGCAGCTGCAGCACCACGAAATAGCACCTGCGCAATCTGCTTCAACCCCGCAGGAATGCGGGGTTTTCTTTTGCCGGTGAAAAGCTCAGGGATTCACGTGCAGGCGGCCGTCGCGGAGAACGGTGCATTTGCGATCGCGCCAGATGATAGTGTCCCCAAGGAATCCTCCCATCCACACGCAGAACCCCAAGACATCCTGGACCGGAAGGAGCCACCAGCGCTTCCGGAATAATGGATCGCACAATAAAGACTCCGCCGTTGCAAAGGCTGCGACGCTGCGCAAAATCAGTGTGAACAGCACCAGACTCCATGCAGCAGGCCAAGCTGCCAGAAGGACGATTGCGAGCGCCATAGGATAGGTGAAAATCTGGCCCCAGTACCCCGCCGGACGGGACCGCCGCGTGCTGCGTGCCCAGCGGAGGCGGTGGCTGAGATTGCGCGCCATAGACTGCGTCCCGATGCGGTGCTCGATGACCGACGACGAGAGCACAACTTCGTGCCCTAACTCGGCCGCCCGCTGTCCGATGACAAAATCTTCCGCCAGGAATTCCTGAAGATAAGCAAAACCGCCGATCTCTTCCAACAGGCTGCGTCGCACCGCCATGGTTGGCCCAAGAGCAAACCTCATGCCTTCAATCATGCGGGCAACGAGCACCCCACCAAGCAGCTCAGTGTTCATCCCGATCGCTTCGGTTTGCGACCAAAAACTCCTTCCCGCTACGGCACGATAAGGGCACGTAATCAGTCCCACTCTCGCATCCTGGAATTCGCGTGCAATCGTTGAGAGAAGATCAGGGCGGACCCGCACATCACTGTCACTCATCACCAGAAGCTCATACCTGGCCTCACGCACCAGACGGTTGAGATTGTGCGCTTTTCCATTCGGGATGAGCGATTCACCAGTGATTACAAGCCGCGCGTGGACCTGGTTTTTATATTCCGTAATCAACCGGTTCACCAGCGCGGCGGCAGGATCATCAGCTCTATGCACGCCAAAAATAATTTCGAACTCCGGATAATCTTGCGCGAAGAAGCTGCGCAAGTTTTGTTCAAGCCCTTCATCTTCTCCGCAGAGAGGTTTCAGGACGCTGATGGGCTGGAGTTCCGTGGGAACAGCGGGCACAACGGCAAGATACTTTCGCGCTCCAAGAACAATGAGCACGCAGTAAACCCACGAGCCGGCGAGCAGAATTGACAGTATCGCGGCAAGCACGACCATAGCTGATGCTTAATCGTCTCCTTCCCCAGTTGTCCGGTAGTTTACCTCTCTCCTGCACCGGCTGTATTGCACAAAAGAGCCGCGTCCTGAGATCATCATCGGCTCGCACGCCAAACTCTTCTGGTTCAAAGTTGTCCCACGTTGCGTTGTAGTTCAAAGCGTACAGTTTGGAAACATGCGTTTTGTAAAAATTTGTTAACTGCGGGGATGCTGCTACTCTCGAGCCGCATGTTAGTCTTTCTCTTTTCAATTTAAGACCCAATGAACAATCACACGAACCACTTTGATCTTCAGGCTATCGCGCGCCAAGTAATGCTCCAGAACGGATTCCAGCCGGATTTCTCTCCCGAAGTGCAAGAGCAATTGGCGCGGCTTCAGCATCGGCCCTCACCGGCAAGCAATGCTACTGACGCGAAGGACTTACGGAACCTTCTCTGGTCATCCATTGATAATGACACCTCCCGCGATCTGGACCAGATTGAGGTAGCAGAACGGCAGAGCGACGGCTCAATCAAAGTCATGATCGGGATTGCGGACGTGGACGCCTTCGTCGAAAAGGGCTCCCCCATTGACCAGCATGCGGCGCGGGAAACAACCACCATCTACGCCGGTGTTCGCAACTTTCCCATGCTGCCGGAGCAGCTGAGCACTGGAGCCACCTCTCTTCTCGAAAACAGCGACAATCTGTGCGTGGTCGCGGAATTGGTGGTGAACGATGGCGGAGAAGTTCATGGCCAGAGCTTCTATCGTGCCCTGGTACGCAATCACGCGCAGCTCGCCTACAACGCCGTTGGCGCATGGCTGGAAGGCAGCGCACCCGCGCCAACAAAAGTCGCAGTGTCGCCGGAGCTACAGGCACAGCTTAAGTTGCAGGATGAAGCGGCACAGCTCTTGAAGCGGGAGCGCTACCGCCACGGCGCTCTCAACCTTGAGACCAGCGAACTCCATCCGATTTTACTCAGCGATCACACAGTCGGCCTGGAGAAGCAGCGAAAGAACCGTGCTACAGAACTGATTGAGGATTTTATGATCGCGGCAAATGGTGCGGTAGCGCAGCAACTGGAAGCGAGCCGCATCCCTTCCATACGCCGCGTGGTCAAAACTCCGGAGCGGTGGGACAGAATCGTGGAGCTGGCCTCGCAGCATGGAGCCAAACTGCCAACTCAGCCGGATTCAAAAGCATTGAATGACTTTTTGGTCCAGCAAAAGGCGGCTGATCCCGATCGCTTTGCCGATCTCTCACTGGCTGTGATCAAACTGATCGGGCCTGGCGAGTACGTCGTGGAACGTCCGGGCGAGCCCGCCCCTGGCCACTTTGGTCTCGCAGTACAGAATTACACGCACTCCACTGCTCCCAACCGCAGATTCGCCGATATGGTGGCGCAACGCCTCGTCAAGAGCATGCTGTCCGGGCGACCGAGTCCGTACTCCGAGGACGAGCTCGAATCTGTTGCTCGGAATTGCACCGAAAAAGAAGACGCAGCCCGCAAAGTTGAGCGCGCGATGTCAAAGCGCATTGCGGCGGTTACGATGATGCACCGCATCGGCGAAACTTTTGACGCGATTGTCACTGGAGTCACTCCAGGAGGGACGTTTGTCCGCGCCCTTCAGGCACAGGTTGAAGGACTGCTGGTTCATGCTCACGGCCTCGACGTTGGGGACAAATTGCGCGTGAAGCTCATCAGCGCAGACCCCCAGCGCGGTTATATTGATTTCTCTCAACTCTAAGAGTCCTTCAGCACGAAAATTTTGGTTACCAGAGTGCTACTCCTATATTTTCGAAGGCATCGCCTTACCCTTATTTAGTAAGCAATCAGAAAAGGATTTCAGCTCTAACTGATTGAAAAATAAAGAGAGATGCTCTTCGACGGCAATGAGTTTGTTCGAGCAAATGTTGCACGCTGGATGTAAAAACTCCTCAAGGACAAAGCAATGGATGATTCACAGAAGTGGCTCGAGGCAGCAGCAGGAATCGAACAGGACCTTGAATACCTGAAGTCCGCACTCACGCCGGAAGACTTGAAACAGTTGCGGCTCGCTTTGGCGCTCTACCATCAAAATGCCGCATCTGATGTCCCATGGCCGAGCCCTGATGACCTTTATTGCATTCAGCCGCCGGCACCAGGACCGCGCCAACGCGTTACCGTGGAAACCCGGCCGCGTATGGCTGTCTGACCAGAGCTGGTATTAAAAAAGATGGAGCACGGTACACCGCTGCTCCATCTTTATGTATGACTGTGCTATTGTTGTCACCCTTCGCTGGTCGCTTCTAACCCCGCTCGCCATGCCTGCTGAATGCTGCCCCTGCAAAGGCCAGCACCACCGGAAAACATTCCAGCACGTAACGCGGCTCGGGATTTTCGAGAGTGCCCAAAAAGGTTGAGCGGAGCAGGACAAATCCCACCAGCACTACGCCGCACAACCCCAGGCGCCAGTTCATCCAGCCGCGCAGAGCGAGCAGCAGGTACAACAAATCAATGACGGCCCAGAACAGGGAAAAGAGACTGTTCTTCACATCCTCGAGGAACTCCCACCATAGGCTTTCGACGGGCAGGAGTTCGGTTCGAGGACGTAGCCACATATCGGCAATCCGCAAGAACGGCAGCCACACGTAATAACGAAACGGATTGTGCCAAATACGTTCCTGCGCCAACTGCGCGAAGCGGGTATCCAGTTCCGGGCCAAGGGTGAGCTGGCTGTTGTAGTCGTCAAGCAGGGAATCGGTTTCGTCACACTGCGCGCGGGAATCGAAGGCGCGTTGTGGGATGTCATCAATATCAATCTTGTCTCCCGGAACGCTCCAAAAAACCTCTTCGACCGAAACATACTCTACGAGCCATGTCTTGACCCAGCGATTGAACCCCAAGGGCACAAACTCGCCCGGATCGGTCGCATACCGTGGCGCCAATGGTTGGAAAGCATGAAACGTCCACCAGTTGCGAACAGTCCAGGGGGCCAGCGGAGCCAGGCTGATGAGCACAAAAGCGGCGAGCCCAGCGGTGATCTGCTTTCGATTCACATGTCGACCAAACAGATAAATCAGTGCCGCCACAAATGGAACCAGCAACAGCACGCCATCAGGACGCAGCAGGATGCCGGCCGCGTTCCATGCGCCGGCAATTGCCCAGAGCGCGGTCGGCCGCCCTCCGCTCTCAATTCCCTTCAGTCCTCTTATTCCGTAATAAAGAACATGCGCGGTGCAGAAAATCACCAGCGTCTCCGCCAGAGGAGCGGCAGTGTAGTTCGCCGTAAAAGGACAAACAGCCGCAATCAGATATGCCGCCAAGGCTGCCCGTGCGTTCATCAGTTCCAAAGCCAGCGCGGCGATCACCAGGCAGGTATTGGTGTCAATCAGCGCCTGCACCACCATCACGGCCGTGTAGTGCTCGCGGCCAAAGATGGCAAAGATCGCTGCCAGAAATGCCGGGTAACCGGGCAGACGGATGAGAGTCGGACGGATCGCGCCGCTTTCGCTCAAACCATAAATCCCGTGCTCCAGCCAGTTTTTTGCGATGTCGCCATAAATGAAGGTGTCGCCTGAGACGTGCGGGAAGCGAAAGACAAAGAGCAGCCGTAAAGCCAGAGCGGCAAGCGTGGCCAGCAGAAAGAACAGCTTGTGTTCACGCAGCAATCCCAGCAGCTTTTTCATGGAAGGGCAGGCCAGTGTAGCAGTTTCCCTGCACCGGGCGTTCTACGGCTTTCGTTGAATTGACCGTCTAGCACCAGCAGCTTACGATTGAGAGTAAGAACTCCGCATGTCAAAACAGGTTTTTTATGATCCCGGGCGGAAGCGATGGGGGCGCTTGCGCTGGCTCTTCAACATTGCCGGCGCGGTCATCACCGGGCTGGTCCTCTTTTTTGCTGTCACAGTAATCTTCCAGCCGGAGACGCTGCCGCCGCTGCTCATGCCGGCGCAGAAGAAGAACCTGCGGTCATTGAAGGAACGGGAGCGCCGCCACAAAACCGCGGCCAAGAGCACGCATCGCAAGAGCGGCCGGGCCGCTTCTGAAGTGGTGCTGAACGAAGATGAAGGCATCCGCGCGGCCTATTACGTCACCTGGGACGCGGCGAGTTTTGTCTCGCTCAAGGAATATTACCCTCAGATAGACATTCTCTTTCCCGAATGGCTGCATGTGTTAAGCCCTGATGGCGCCATTCAGAGCGTGGATGAAACTAACCGCCTTTTTCCCGTCATCCAGAACGGACACGTGCGCTCGGCCGATGATCGCGTGATGCCATTCCTGCATTCGGAAAAAGCGAACGTAGACGTCTTCCCGCTGATCAACAACTTCGATCCTGTCGCAAAGCAGTGGCTCAATGTGGGCGACTTCCTCAATTCGCCGGCGGCGCGCCAGACTTTCCGCTCTCAGCTTCTCGCCTACCTGGCGAGCGACCGTTTCAAGGGCGCCTCGGTTGATCTGGAAGAGATTCCTCTCGCCGCCCAGCCTGGCTTCCTGGCTCTGATTGACGAGCTTGGCCGCGACCTGCACGCGCGCAATCTCAAGCTGTACGTGAACGTTCCTGTTTCCGATCGCGACTTTGATTACGCGCGGCTGGCGGCGAGCTCTGATGGGCTGGTGATCATGAACTATGACCAGCACCAGACCACCAGCGGCCCGGGCCCGATCGCGGCCCAGAGTTGGTTCATGTCCAATCTGAAGCAGGCGTTGAAAGACATTCCAAAGAACAAGATCATCTGCGCCGTCGGAAATTACGGCTATGACTGGGCGCTCAAAGGAAAGAGCCGGAAGGTCCAGAGCGTGGAAACCGATAACGTTCAGGAAGCATGGCTCCATGCCTCGGAATCCGAGTCTGATATTGACCTTCACTCCGACGCGCTGAACCCACACTTCGGCTATGTGGAAGACGACGGCGTTGAGCACCAGGTCTGGTTTCTGGATGCGGTGACTGCGATGAACCAGATGCGGGCAGCACGCCAGCTTGGAATCCGCACCTTTGCCTTGTGGCGGCTCGGTTCGGAAGACCGCTCGCTATGGACGATCTGGGACAATCCGGGCGAGCCTGATGCTGCGCAGAAATTGGCGGCCGTGCCGGCCGGAGAGGATGTAGATCGCGAAGGTTATGGCGACATTCTTTACGTTGAGCACCAGCCCAAAGCGGGCGAGCGGCAGGTTGCGATTGATCCTGACACGAAGCTCGCAACCTCGGAAAAGATGCTGGAGCTGCCGCAACCGTACCAGCTTAACCAGTACGGATCACACCCGAAGCAGGTGGCCATTACGTTTGACGATGGGCCTGATCCGGCCAATACACCGCGCATTCTCGATGTGCTCAAGCGCGAAAATGCGACTGCCACGTTTTTCATGATCGGTCTGGAAGTCGAGAAATTTCCTCGTCTTGCCCGGCGAGTTTATGAAGAAGACCACACCATCGGAAACCACACCTTCACCCATCCTGACATCAGCGAAGTCTCGCAACGCTACATTGATTTTGAGCTGAACCTCACGGAACGTCTGTTCGCCAGCAAATTGGGAGTGAAGCCGCTCTTCTTTCGCCCGCCCTATTCGATTGATCAGGAGCCCGATATTGCGGACCAGGTGCGACCGGTGGAAGCGGTGCAGAAGCTGGGATACATCACGATTGGCTCGAAAATTGACCCCAATGACTGGCAGCGCGGCCGAACGTCGGACCAGATTGTTAACTCGGTACTGCAGCAGGCCAACATCTTTGCCACGAGCGCCTGCAAAGACCGACAGCCGGACGTTTGCGGCAACATCATTCTTCTGCACGATGGCGGCGGAAACCGCGATGCCACAGTGGCTGCGCTTCCCCGCATCATCGAAGGCTTGCGCGCGCAAGGCTTCCAGATTGTGCCGCTCAGTGAGCTGATGGGCAAAACTCGAGCCGATGTGATGCCGGAGCTTGGGCCAGACGAGGTGCTCTCCGCGCGGCTTCAGGACGCCACTTTCACCATGGTAAACGCGCTCGGCTATTTCATTGCCCTGGTGTTCTTTCTGGGCGACGTGTTGATGAGCGGGCGACTGCTGGGGATTGGCGCTCTGGCTACTTATGACCGGCTGCGGCAATCGTCATCTGCGGCTGATCCGGGCTACATGCCTGCGGTGACGGTCATCGTGCCCGCTTATAACGAAGAGAAGGTCATTGAGCACACGGTCCGTTCGGTCTTGGCCTCCGATTACCCGCGGTTGCGCACTATCGTGGTTGATGACGGCTCAAGCGACGAAACGTCGGAGGTGGTACGCAAGAAGTTTCGCGCGGAAATCGCTTCAGGACGCGTGCTGCTCCTCACCAAGCAAAATGGCGGCAAGGCCGAAGCACTGAATCACGCGCTGAAGTTTACTGATGATGAAATCTACGTCGGCATTGATGCCGACACAATGATTGCGCCGAACGCCATTTCTCTGCTGGTGCCGCACTTTGCCGACGCGAAAATCGGCGCCGTTGCCGGAAACGCGAAGGTCGGGAACCGCGTGAACCTGTGGACACGCTGGCAGGCGCTTGAATACATCACCAGCCAGAACTTTGAACGCCGCGCCCTCAACGTATTCGGCGCGGTCAGCGTCGTTCCTGGAGCCATCGGGGCCTGGCGCACGGCTGCCGTTCGCGCCGCCGGAGGCTATCACACTGACACGGTCGCGGAAGATGCCGACCTCACCATGTCATTGCTGGAGAGCGGCTGGCGCGTCATTAACGAAGATCGTGCGCTCGCTTTCACTGAAGCTCCCACTACAGCGCGGGGGCTGATGCGGCAGCGCTTCCGCTGGTCGTTTGGCATCCTCCAGGCGGTCTGGAAACACGGAGCAACCATTCGTCGCCGCAGCCGGCTGGGCTGGATTGCGTTGCCCAACATCATCATCTTTCAGATTCTGCTCCCGCTGCTTTCGCCGTTCATAGACATCATGTTCGCGTTCAGCACCGTGATGTATCTGCTCACGCGCTTCTTCCACCCGGAAAGCGCCGATCCGCGCAGCTTTGAGCAACTGGTGCTGTTCTTTGTCCTCTTTCTGGCGATTGATTTCATTGCATCAGCTCTTGCATTTCTTTTGGAGCGGAGGGAAAAAGGACGCGGCGAGGATTTCCAGCTTCTCCTGCATCTCTGGCTGCAGCGCTTCTCTTATCGGCAACTGTTCTCCGCGGTCCTGATCAAAACGGTGAAGCGTGCTGTAGATGGAAAGCCGTTTTCCTGGGACAAGTTGGAGCGCACTGCCGGCGTTACGCAGATCCACGCCGAACAGGTTCGCTAGGCTGCTTTGGGAATGTGGCGGACATCTGACTGGTGCTCGCCTTCATGCTCATCGCTTTCCAGCATCTTGTCTGCAAGGCGCAAATAGCGCTCCAGCCTGCCCGTATCGTCCTGGCTGGCCTCATGGTGCTGTTCTTCAACCGATAAAGGTCGCGGATGCTTGTGCTTAGTGCCGTCGTTCATCCTCATTTGCCGGAGCGAGAGAACCGCCGTTTTTGTGATGGTCGCCCCTCGGTTCAGGGTTCGCCCGAAGCGGGAATGAATCGAGAGTCTCTCTTATGCATTAGTCATTCGTCGCATTTTCCTCGGGTTCGAATGCTCTTTGATTGACACGTAATACATGTACACATATACTGTGTTAATGAATCTGACTCTTTCCGTTGACGAGCGTGTTGTGTCACGCGCCCGGAAGAAGGCCGAGTCGCTGGGTAAGAGCTTGAATCAACTGGTCCGGGATTATTTGCAAAGCTTGGCCGGCGGCGACGATCCCGAAAAAAGCATCGAGGAACTTCGCCGGCTATCAGGTCACGGTCACTCGCGCGGTTGGCGCTTCAACCGAAATGAGATTCATGAGCGCTCGTAGTTTTCTGGACACAAATATCCTTGTCTACTCCGACGATGAAGCGTTGCCGGCGAAGCAGCGCCGAGCCCTGGATCTGATCGCGGAACACCGGCGGGCCCGAACCGGAGTAGTTTCTCTCCAGGTCTTGCAGGAATATTTCGTTACGGTCACTCGAAAGTTGCGCATTGACGATCGCACAGCGCGGAGAAAAGTAGAATTGTTTGCGGAGTTCGATGTCGCTTCTCCAAGTGTTGGCGATGTTTTAGCCGCAATTGACCTGCACCGGCTTCATGGATTTTCGTTTTGGGACGCCTTAATCCTTCGCTCAGCGAAAGAGGCTGGCTGCGCAGTACTGTTGACCGAGGATTTCCAAGACACCCGCGAAATTGACGGAATCCGAATTTCAAACCCCTTTTCAAAAATGAAATGAAGGCTCCCGTTATTTCGCCGCCAACGGCGTAATGATCTCCCCCAGCAGGTCCGGCTTGCTCTCATCGCGCGCCAGATGCGGGTACCTTTCCCCTCCGTGGTAGTTCACCGGATAGGTGCTGTAGTATTCGCCGTTTTCTGCCAGGATCGCGATGGGCTCTTGCGAATGCACAGACGCCTTCAACGCAGCACGCATCACATCTTTGGAGAATTTGCGGCCGTTCACTGCAATCACCTTCATTCCCGGGCCGAGTCCGGCGGCATAGGCCGTCGAGCCGGGAATCACATCGCGAACATCGCCTTCTTTCGCCAGGATCATACCCAGCGAGAAGCTAAGGTCCAGACCGCCTCCTGCTTTCTCAACGGCTTCCATCGTGGTGTTCTTCTGATCGTCGTAGATCACCTTCCAGCCGCCACTTTCGATGCCACCCATTGGCGCGTGCGGCGATTTTGAATCCAATCTCTCGCGCAGCAATTTGGCCCAGTCATACGGCACGACCTGATTCAGACCGGCAACAACATCTTCGAACTTGTACGTCACAACTTTTGGCGGGCCACTCTGGCCGCCATAAAAAAGCCGGCAGAAATCGGTGAGAGACTTCTGCCCATTGCTCAGCCTGCGAATGGTCGTATCCACTTCCAGCCAGATCAAATAGCCTTCGGGGTAGTAATCGGCGCTGCGGCGCCAGTTCTGCCATTCCCGTTGCGAGCCGTAGAGGATTTGTACGGAAGTCGCCGTGTCCTGGAGCGAACGCCATGTGCGTCCCGCTCGGTGATCGAGCATGGCGGCAGTATAGGCCAGGTTCTCGCGGAACTGTTCCGGAGAGCGCAGCCCGGTTCGCGCAGCCAGAATATTGCCCCAGAAATCGGTCATGCCTTCATACACCCATAGCAGGTCGCCTTTCATTGGCTCCTGGTAATTGGCCGTGGCAAGCCCGGCCGGGCGACGGTATTTTCCATTCCAGGAATGCGTGAACTCGTGCGGCAGAAGATCAGCCTCAAGGTTGTGCTCTGCGGGATCGCTGAACATATTTTCTGCGGCCCCGTTGTCGCTGGATTCATGATGCTCCAGCCCGTGGTGGGCCGTTTCATCGCTCAGCGTAAGCAGAAAATGATACTTGGTGTAGTGCCGCGCGCCGAACAGCTTGCCTGTCTCCTGCACAAGTTGCTTGTAGCTGGCCAGATCTTTGTCTGTAATATCCAGAGCCGCTTCGCTCTCGCCAACCATATCAATCACATGCACCGGAGATTCGCCCGGAGGCGAAAGTTGAACCTGCCGGTAATAGGCGCCCGCGATCAGAGGCGAATCCACAAGCCGCGTAAGGCTCACGGGCTGGAAGTTCACTGTGCTCCCAGATTGCCCGGAGGGAGTCAGCGCAGTTCCAAATTTCCAACCTTCGGGCAGATGCACTAACGCGGTTATCTGCACCGCGTCGGTCGCCATTCCCTGAGGATAAAGCACAACCTGATTCCAAATGAGATCGAGGACTTTGCTGGAAGCGGCAGAATTCTTTCCGTTATAGGTAATTGTGTCAAACGAAACTTGGAGATCTTTGGTTCCTGCCGGCGCTTGCAAACGAAAGGCCCACATGTCCACCAGATCGCGTTGCCACTCGATCTCCTGTCCATTGGCGCGAATGTGCAGCCCGGTGAGATTTTGTATCGGGCCGGTAGGCCGATGATTGCCGGGAATCCACTTGGGATATACCAGGGTCACAGGGCCTGCGCTCACCGGAACAGTAAGCGTCGAGTGCAGGATGTTTCGCGGAGCGTCAGTGGCATCAACGGTGAGGCGCTCACTCACTGTTTGCGCCAGCGCCAACGGCGTGAGCACAATCAAAAGAAGTGCGGAATAAACAGCAGGTTTCATTGAAATCTCCGTCCGTCGCAATGGAATGAGAGCAGCTGTGAAAACCCGCTATGGTACCTTGTCGCGTGGCGATAGCGCAGCAAATAATTCTCGGTTGAGGAGGACGGCAGCGTGCCAACTTTGATCGCATCACCCACGCGTGTACCTGCGGCCGGCAACATGCCCAAGATCATTGATGAATTTGTGGGAGCCCTGAACACGAAGGAATCGGGAATCAGCATTGCCCGCATGAGAAGCCCGGCAGGATGGAGAGAGCCGGGACAGAGGCCCGAGTTCCGCGAGTTCACCCTTGTCCTGAGCGGCCGACTCCGGGTGGAGTATGAAAGCGGAGATTTCGAGGTCAGTGCCGGCCAGGCCTTGGTATGCGAGCCGGGCGAGTGGGTCCGCTATTCGACGCCAAGCGAGGCAACTGAATACGTCGCCATCTGCTTGCCAGCGTTCTCACCGATGACAGTGCGTCGCGACCAATGAAAAAGCGGCCCTGTCTTTGGGCCGCTCCTTCTGCGGGTTTCGATCACTTATTGTTTCGGGTAAGCGCCAGGGTTCTTGCTCTGATCGTTACTCGGATTGTTCATTGAGTTGTTCGCGACTTTAATGTGGTCCTTTACTTTACGACCACCAGCGTTGTCTTTCGCGATCTTCTCTGCTGCTTTCTTCTGGTCTTTGCTGCTCACATCGCCGGAAAGTTCGACCTTCTTATCAGTGACTTTTACCTGCACGTTGCTGCTGGCAAGGTTGGGGTCCTGCTTGATGGCAGATTCAATGCTGTTCTGCACATCATTGGGGCTGCTGGCCATTCCGGCTGAAGTGTCGTTCTGCGGCATCTTGCTTCCAGGATCGGAAGTTGAAGGCTGCTGCTGTGGTGTCTGGTCCGGGGCAGTCGAAGGCTGCGTACCTTGCGGTGTCTGGTCCGGAGGTGTGGCCGGCTGGGTTCCGGGTTGCGTCTGGTCTGGAGGCGTTTGCGGTTGCTGCTGCGATTGCGGGAACGTCGGCGGAGTTCCGGCCGGCGAGCGCTGCGGCATGCCTTGTGCCAGAGCCATACCACCGCCCAGTGCCACCAACATTGCAATTCTCATGAGGTTTTTCATTCGTCCCTTTCCTTTCGTCGAAGAATCACCTCTAAAAAACACCAAGCGTCACAGGGGTTCCTGCGGCGCACAAAGAGGCAAAGAGTGATCCTTGTCTTGTTGGATTGCCGCAGTACGGACGAGGTTGGCCCGGAAGAATCGAAAGCTGAGGGCCCTAAACCAGAGCGAAACCGTTATGTTTGTTGTTGCTGCTGGGTTCGGCAGATTGCGTCCCAATCTCCTCAATCAAATCGGAGAGCGCCAGCCGTAGATTGCCCTGATTACTGGCATAAGCGAGTGCAGCATCAATTCCGATGAGTCCTTTCCGGGCCAGGTTCTCAAGTTCGCTGTCGAAGCACTGCATGCCCTCAAGGTTGCCGTCGCGGATCGCATCGAGAAGCGACTTCCCTTCCCGCTCGCCTTTTTCCAGGTATTCTCGCGTTCGCTGGTTGGAGCGCAGGATCTCAATGGCAGCCACTCGTCCAGGCTGGTCTTTGCGCGGGACCAGGCGTTGTGAAACGATCCAGCGGAAGGAATTCGCCAGGCGGGTGCGGATCAGTTGCTGCTCGGACAGAGGAAATGCGCCCAGGATGCGCTCCACCGTTTTCGGGGCATCAACCGTATGCAGAGTGGAGAGGACGAGATGGCCCGTTTCAGCGGCTTCCAGCGCAATCTCAATGGTTTCGCGGTCGCGCATCTCGCCCACCAGAATAACCTTGGGAGCTTGCCGAAGAGCAGCGCGCAGAGCAAGGCTGAAGGTGGGCGTGTCACTATGCAACTCACGCTGATGCACGGTGCTCTTTTTATGGCGATGGATGAACTCAATCGGATCTTCGATGGTAACAATGTGGTAAGCGTGAGTTTCATTGATGAGATCAATGATCGCCGCGAGGGTTGAAGATTTGCCCGAGCCTGTTGGACCTGTTACGAGAACGATTCCATTCTTGAGCTGAGTGATTTCCTTAAGCTGGACAGGCAGATTCAGCGTCTCAAACCCCGGCACATCGCCCGCGATCACGCGCATCACGATGGCGCACGTCCCGCGCTGGCGAAAGATATTCACGCGGAAGCGCGATTTTCCGGCTAGGCTGTACGAAAGATCGCATGCGCCCTGGCTTCGCAGCAGGTCATCTGCCAGTTGATTTCCCGCCATCAGGTCGGCGGCGATGCGTTGCGTGTCCGCATCAGTGAGTACCGCAAGGCTTCCGACTTTCACTCCTGCCAGCTTGCCGCTCAGTTCCACCTGCGGCGGACGCCCCGGGGAGAAAATTAAATCGCTCACGTGGGCTGAAACCTGAAGCATGGCCGAAAGAAGAACGTTGGTGGGAATCGGGGCAGGCAGGGGCGCGGGAGCGTTCCGCCCAGGAGCAGCAGCTTCGCCGGACACACTCTTGCAATCATCTGGCATAAAATTAGTCCTCTCAAAAATGGCAGCAACTTAAGATCGGCAGTTCTGGGGGGAATTAGGCACAGCGACGGGCAAACTCATTCACAAGTTTGCCGATTTTCAACGCCGCAGCTTTGATCAGCTTGCAGTTTTCCGCAGCTTGAGCATCGGCGCTCATACTTAGAATCTCTGCCCGGGCCACAAGCAGAGCCAGTTGATTGTTGACGGAATGTACGAATTCTTGATGCGACACGGAAACTCGTTGGGGCTCCTTCTCCACTATCAAAAAATCTTCGCAGAAAAAATAGTATTTGCAACATGGAGACGGCAAAATTTCCGAAAATGGAAATTTTGTTCTTAACTGTTTAGGATGTGGACGGGCTACCGTATGCGCAATATTCCATTAATTGGTGGCGGCGGTAGGACTCGAACCTACGACCTACGGATTATGAGACCGTCGCTCTAACCACCTGAGCTACACCGCCAAGGCCGAAAGAAAACAGGGGGGACAAAAAGAATGCTGCACGAGCAAGTATCGGCAGCCACTTTGATTGTATGGGCGTGCGCTTTTTTGTGTCAATCCGCGCTCCAAATCGCTCAGGGTGCAGCACCGGCAGCTCGCGAATTCTTCCCATCCTGCTCTGGAATCGCCGGACAATGGAACAAGGAGGACAAGAATGGCAGATATTAAGAGACCAGACATTTCATCTGGCAACAAAGACGACTACTCATTCCGCTGCTCCGATGCGGGCTTCACCGAGTGCCAATGGCAGACGCGGGCCTCAAGTGAAGATGAGATCCTGCGCCGGGCCGAGCAGCATGGCCGCGAGCAACACAACCTCGCCAACATTGACGATAAGACACGCAATCTTGTCCGCAGCAAGATCCATCGCGCGGCGTAAACGGCACAAAAAGAACTGAGGCGGGCCAGGCATGGCCCGCTTTCTTATTGCCCGTTGCCTTCAGCTACAATCAATGGTTTCTGCCAACGCTTATGCTGCGCTATTACACCGCCGGAGAATCTCACGGAGAAGCCTTGATGGCCTTTCTCTCCGGGGTGCCCGCCGGTTTGGGGATTCATCAGGCTTTCATTGATCGCGAATTGTGGCGGCGCCAGCAGGGATTTGGCCGCGGCGGACGCATGCGCATCGAAAGGGATTCGGCGCACATCATCTCTGGCGTTCGCCACGGAAAGACCATCGGATCACCGATCGCCATGCTGCTGGAAAACAAAGACTGGAAGAACTGGCAGGAATCGTTGCCGGTAGCAGCCGGCGACCAGGAAAAGCATAAGGCCGTGGCCTCTCCGCGCCCGGGGCACGCGGACCTGGCAGGAGCGTTGAAGTACAACTTCCCGGAAGCGCGATATGTGCTCGAACGAGCGTCCGCGCGCGAGTCCACGGGCCGCGTTGCACTTGGCGCAATCGCCAAGCTGTTCCTCCACGAACTCGGCATCGAGGTGCTCAGCCACGTAATTGCCGTAGGCAGAGCGCGCCTGGAGAACACGGAAATCGAATGGCAAAGGATCGCCAAAGTGAGCCTGAAAGACGAAGTCGTTCTCAACTGTGCTGATGCTGATGCCGAGCAGCGGATGAAGGCCGAAGTAGATCAGGCGTTGCGCACAGGCGATTCGGTGGGCGGAGTTTTTGAAGTCGTCGCGCACAACGTTCCTCCCGGCCTGGGCACGTATGCGCAATGGGACGAGCGGCTGGACGGACTACTGGCAATGGCTGTGATGTCGTTGCAGGCGGTGAAGGCTGTGGAGATTGGGACTGGCGTCGGATCGGCTTTCTCTTTCGGATCCACGGTGCATGATGAAATCGGCTATGCAGGCGGCGCATTTACCGGGTTTTCCCGCGCATCCAACCACGCTGGTGGAATCGAGGGTGGCGTCTCCAACGGACAGGACATCCTGGTACGCGGCTACCTTAAGCCGATCTCCACGCTGCGTCGTCCGCTTGCATCGGTGGACTTCGCAACGCGCGAGCTGGTGAAGGCGGCCTATGAGCGCTCGGATGTTTGCGTTGTTCCGGCTGCCGGTGTGGCCGCGGAAGCAATGGTCGCGTTGACGCTCGCCCGTTGCGCACTTGAGAAATTCGGCGGCGACTCCATGCTGGAGACACTGCGGAACTTTGAAGGATACAAACAACAACTCAAGAATTTCTAACAAGGCAGATGATCTATCCCATCGTGAAGTACGGCGACCCCGTCCTGGAGAAACCGGCAGAAACCATCGTTCATTTTGATGAGGAGCTGAAGCAGCTCGCAGACGATATGTTTGAATCCATGTATGCCGCGCACGGAGTCGGACTGGCCGCGCCGCAAATCGGCATCAGCAAACGAATCGTCGTGATTGATATCAACTTCAAGGAAGATCCCAATGACAAACTGGTGCTGATTAATCCCGAAGTCATACGCACCGAGGGGAAGCAGCGCGGAAGCGAAGGATGCCTGAGCCTGCCTGAATTTCGCGAGGATGTTACCCGACCAAATATTGTGACCGT
The DNA here is from genome assembly GCA_025934025.1 of Terriglobales bacterium. Taxonomy (GTDB): domain Bacteria; phylum Acidobacteriota; class Terriglobia; order Terriglobales; family Acidobacteriaceae; genus Angelobacter. The sequence goes on along the minus strand of JAICYU010000013.1, from coordinate 10,700 downwards.
GCGGGCGCAGGACCTGGATGGCAAGTGGTTTGAGACCAGCGGTGAAGAACTGATGGCCCGCGCACTGATGCACGAGACGGATCATCTGAATGGAAAGCTTTACATCAGCCATGTAAGCGCACTCAAACGTGATCTGATGAAACGCAAGATCAAGAAGCTGGTGCGCGCCGGCGAGTGGGCATGAAGCTGGTCTTCTGCGGGACTCCGCAGTTTGCCGTGCCCTCGCTGGAACGGCTGGCCCATGCCGGTTTTGAAATTCAACTCGTGGTAAGCCAGCCGGACCGGCACAAGGGTCGTGGGCTAGAATTGAGCATTCCTCCAGTAAAGCAGAAAGCGCAGCAACTGGGATTGCCAGTGATCCAGCCGGAAAAGATCAAGAACAATCCAGAATTTCAGCAGCAGCTCACATCACTGAAACCGGACGCGATCATCGTGGTGGCTTATGGCCGCATCATTCCGCCCTGGATGTTGGAACTTCCGCTGCTCGGCAGCATCAACGTTCATGCTTCCCTTCTGCCCAAGTATCGCGGCGCGGCGCCAATTCAGTGGGCCATTGCAAGCGGTGAGACCGTCACCGGCGTTACCACCATGCGAATTGACCAGGGCCTGGATACCGGTGACATTCTGCTGCAGCGGGAGGTTGCGATTGAGAAGCAAGACACGGCGCTTTCTCTGTCTCCGCGGCTTGCCGAACTCGGCGCCAGCCTGCTGGTGGAAACTCTTCACGGACTAGAATCCGGGAGCGTTCATCCGATTCCGCAGGACAACTCACAAGCGACGCTGGCTCCACTGCTGAAGAAAGAAGATGGACTGGTGGATTTCAGCCGCTCAGCAGAGGAAATCTACAATCGCATGCGCGGATTTCAGCCGTGGCCTGGAGCTACGGCACAGTTTCGCGGCAAGGGATTCAAATTGATTACAGCACGGCCAATTAAAAACGAAAAACTTTCCTCGGGAGAGCTGCTCGTCTCCTCGGATCGTCTAATCGCCGGGTGTAGCGACAAGACCTCGCTCGAGCTTCTTGAAATTCAACCGGAAGGAAAGAAGGCAATGTCCGCCCGCGAGTTCATTAACGGATACCGTCCGGTTGCCGGCGAGCATTTTGGCTGACATGCCTGCTCCCGCGCGCACCGCCGCTTTTGACATTCTTCTACGGGTGGAACGCGAGCAGGCCTATGCTGTCGAGTTGCTGCACTCCGCATTGCTGGATGAGCTTTCAGAGCCTGATCGCAATCTGACAACTGAAATCGTAATGGGCGTGCTGCGCTGGCGGTCATTTCTGGATGAGCAGATCTCGAACTTCAGCTCGGCGCCGCTCGCCAGGTTTGATCTTGAAGTTCTTACTGCGCTTCGAACCGCGGCCTACCAGCTTTCATTCCTCAGCCGGGTCCCGTCCCACGCGGTGGTAAACGACACGGTAGACCTGGTGAAGCGCGCTCGCAAACGCTCTGCTGCGGGCATGGTGAACGCCATCGCGCGCAAGCTGGCCGTGCATCCGGCGCCTCGCGAGAAAGCTGCTTCGGCAGGTAGTCTGGCCCAGAGATTCGCTCATCCGGAATGGCTGGTTCAGCGCTGGCAAGCGCAGTTGGGTGAGTTTGCGACCGGGATATGCGCTTACAATCAGCAGGTTCCGGCTACGGTTCTGCGGCTCACGAATCCTGATGATGAGGTTTTGCTGGGTGAACAGGGCATTCAGACGACGGCGGGATCTCTCCTGCATGATGCCCGCCGCGTGATAGCGGGCGATGTGACGCGCATTTCTGCGTTTCGGGAGGGCAAAGTCGCTATCCAGGATGAAGGCTCACAGCTTGTGGCCGCTCTTGTGGGCAGCGGCAAGCGAATTCTCGACTGCTGTGCTGCGCCTGGAGGAAAGACGGCTGCGTTGGCGACGCGGCTTCCTGAAGCGGAGATCGTCGCCGCAGAGCTGCATCCTCATCGCGCACGCCTGCTGCGGCGCATGGCTCCGCAGCAGAACGTCCGGGTGCTCACCGCGGACGCGCTGCAGCTTCCCTTCTCAGCGGAGTTTGACCGCGTACTGGCAGACGTTCCTTGCTCCGGCACAGGCACGCTGGCACGCAATCCGGAGATCAAATGGCGGCTTAGGCCGGCGGACATCCCCAATCTTCGTGCTCGACAAATCGCCATCCTCAACGCAGCTATGAAGCATGTGGCGAGCGGCGGTCGCGTGGTCTACTCCACTTGCTCACTCGAAACGGAAGAGAACGAAGAAGTGGTCGCGGAGTGCCTCAAGGCAAAGGCTGATTTTCACCTGATCGCGGTATCCGAAGAGCTGCAACGGTTGCGCAGATCAGGAGAACTCGTTTGGCGGGATACTGCGACCCTGGTTCGCGAAGACTTCTTGCGCACCATACCCGGTGTGCATCTCTGCGACGGTTTCTTCGCCGCCATCATGGAAAAGAACTGATCAGATCGCGGTCAGCAGGTCCGTAGGTGAAGCGTTGTCGCCGAACGTTTTGCTCAAATGGACGAAGCGGTCCACGTCCCCCGGTGCAAACACAAAGCTTCCGCCAAGTTGGAAGGGATCCTTCCCCAGCCGGTGCTGCTTGTGTCCGGCCGCTTTGGCGCGCTTGCGGGCCCGCATGTTGTCGCGGCGAAGGAGATGCAACAAAGAGGCGCTGCGCAGACCAATGGTTTTATATGCTTGCCGGTTCTCATCTATTAAAAGAGGGAACGTGATTCCTGTCTTCTCGCGGAAGAGTCGCGCGTAGTTCGGATCGCCCAAACCAACTGCGGCTAGCCGCGCTCCCTTGCTGCGAAATTCCTGCTCGTGATCGCGCAACTGCGCGACGTGCTCTCCGCAGAAAATTCAACCATAATGGCGCAGAAATACCACCACTGCGGGCGCGTCACTCCAAAGCGATCCCAGGCGAACGGGACGGCCATCCACATCGGGGAGGGTAATGTTGGCCAACCTGCTGCTGAACGATTCCGCCATGCGGCACATTCTGCAAGCGGCGGGCGCTGAGTGTCAAGTAATCGGGCATTTGTTATAGTGCTTTTGGGATGAAACTCCTTCACCCCGGCGATTACGTAAAGCGCAGCCTGCTGGCGGTGCAGGAATACTCGTTGCTTTCCGCGCGGGCGCTGGCCAATCTTTTTGCCCAGCCGCTCTACCTTGCTGACGCCATCCAGCAGGCCGACCTCATCGGCGTTGGCTCCCTTCCCATTGTGGTGCTGACCGGAACTTTCACCGGAATGGTGCTGGCGCTGAACTATTCGCCTACGCTGGAGCGATTCGGATCGCTTTCACTTACCGGCAACTTGGTTTCACTTTCCATGGTGCGCGAGCTTGGCCCCGTGCTCACCAGCTTGATGGTGGCGGGGCGCAACGCTTCCGGCATGGCCAGCGAACTTGGTTCCATGCGCGTGACGGAGCAGATTGACGCCATGCGCGCGCTGGGGACCGATCCAATGAAAAAGCTGGTGACGCCGCGCGTGATTGCCACCATCTTCATGCTTTTTTTCCTCACCATTCTTTCTGACCTGGTGGGACTCTTTGGCGGGTACATCATTTCATTCTTTAAGCTGAAGCTAAATACTTATCAGTACTGGAACACGGCCTACCAGGCGCTCGTGTTCAACGACGTAATCACCGGGCTTGTTAAGCCGATTTTCTTTGGCTTTATCATTGCGACGATCGGCTGCTACTACGGCATGAAAACCAAAGGAGGCACGCAGGGGGTGGGCCGCTCCACCACTCAGGCCGTGGTGGCGGCTTCCGTGCTGATTTTGGCGATTGATGTCGTGCTGACGCAATTCCTGTTGGAGCTGCGCTGATTCATGAGTCCCTTTGAAGAGCAGCCCGTTCAGGTTTCTCCCGGCCCGGATACGGTCCACAAGACGATCATCTTTGATGACGTTTCTTTGAGTTTTGAAGACCTCCAGGTGCTGAACGGGATTTCGTTCGAACTGAAGCGCGGCGAAACAAAAGTTGTGCTCGGCGTGGCTGGTTCGGGCAAGAGCACGATGCTGAAGCTCTGCCTGGGCCTGCTGCGGCCCGATTCCGGGCACATCTATGTCCTAGGACACGACATTACTGCCATGCGGGAAGAGGAACTGTTCGACCTTCGCAGCCAGATCGGCATCGTCTTCCAGGAGAGCGCTCTGTTCGATTCGCTGACGGTACGGGAGAACGTTGCCTTCAGGCTTATGGAGGAGCACCTGCCGGAAGTTGAGGTAGACCGCCGCGTTCGCGAGGCGCTCAGCTTTGTCGAGTTGGAGGAGGCGATTGATAAATTTCCATCGGAGCTCTCCGGCGGCATGCGGCGCCGCGTTGGCATTGCCCGGGCCATCATCACCCATCCCGAGGTGCTGCTCTATGATTCCCCTACTGGCGGGCTCGATCCCATCACCTCAACCACGATTATTGAGTTGATCATGAAGCAGCGTGACGTGGCCCGCACCAGCGCGCTGCTGGTGAGCCATCGCTTGCAGGATGGCTTTATGCTGGCCAGCCATTACTACGATCCTGCCACTCACTCGATGAAACCGGTGAATGGCCGCCCGATGCGCGATGTCCACACCAGCTTCATGGTCCTACGCGACGGGAAAGTCATCTTCGATGGCACCGCCCACGATCTGGCGCAAATCCAGGATCCGTATATCCGGGAATATATCTCCTGAACTGCACCGTCCCCAGTTTTCCGAACAGCCCACTTGCATTCCTTTGCTACACTTATCCCTCGCAAACGCAAGTAGTCAGATCCGCCCTGGAGGCTGGTTTTGGCCGAACTAAGAAGTTCTGTCGTCCCGCAGGGATTCGGGCGCACCTTGCGCCGCGACGCCTGGTGGTGGGAAGTTCTTCCTGTGGTCGTGGGCTTGGGCGCATTCGCCATCTACGCCACGCTGCGGGCATTCGAAGGCGCGTACTATCAGTGGGGCCCGTATCTCTCCCCGTTTTACTCACCGCTGATTGATGCTCAGCACCGATGGATACCCAGGCTGATTTCTCCCGCCCTGATCATCCTCATTTTCCCGCTGGGCTTTCGCGTTACCTGCTACTACTACCGCAAGGCTTACTATCGAGCGTTCTTCCTCGATCCGCCGGCATGCGCGGTAAGCGAGCGCCGTCACCGCCACTACTCCGGCGAGACGCGCTTCCCATTTCTGTGGCAGAACATTCATCGCTACTTCCTTTACGTAGCCGTCGTGTTTCTTGTCTTCCTCTGGTCTGACGTGGTTCGCGCCTTCTGGTGGAATGGGCACTTCGGCATCGGCGTGGGCACGCTGGTGCTGCTGGTAAACATCATCCTGCTCACCGTTTATCTTTTCTCCTGCCACTCGCTGCGGCACTTGATCGGCGGCCGGCTGGACTGCTTCTCCTGCTCTGCCTTCAACCAAACGCGCCACAGCGGATGGCGAGGTATAAGCTGGCTCAACGCCCATCATATGCTCTATGCCTGGCTGAGTTTGTTCTGGGTCGGTTTTGCCGACTTTTACATTCGCATGGTCGCCACCGGCGCTATCAAGGACTTCAGAATTCTGTGACTGACATTTCCAAGTACGAAACTCACGAGTACGATGTCTTGATCATCGGCGCGGGCGGCGCCGGACTGCGCGCTGCCATTGAAGCGCTGGCCCAGGGCGCACGCGTTGCCGTGGTATCGAAGTCGCTTCTCGGCAAAGCTCACACCGTGATGGCTGAAGGCGGCATCGCGGCCGCCATGGCTAACGTGGACAAAGCCGACAACTGGAAGACCCACTTCCGTGACACCATGAACGGAGGCAAGCGCCTCAACAACTGGCGCATGGCGCAGCTCCACGCTCAGGAGGCTCCTGACCGGGTGCGCGAGTTGGAGCAGTGGGGCGCACTCTTTGATCGCACATCTGACGGCGAAATCCTTCAGCGCGCTTTCGGCGGCCATAGTTTCAAACGGCTCTGCCACGTCGGCGACCGCACCGGCCTGGAGATGATCCGCACTCTCCAGGATCGCGGAGTGCAGCAGGGCTTCGACGTCTTCATGGAGTGCACCATCATCCGGTTGCTTACGAGTGATGGCCGTATCTCGGGCGCGTTCGGTTACTGGCGCGAGCAGGGCCGCTTCGTCGTGTTTCGCGCGAAAGCGATCGTTATTGCCACCGGAGGCATCGGCAAAGCGTATCGCGTGACCTCCAACTCTTGGGAGTACACCGGAGACGGCATGGCGCTGGCCTATGAAGCAGGCGCCGACCTTCAGGACATGGAGTTTGTCCAGTTCCACCCCACCGGCATGGTCTGGCCTCCTGGCGTGCAAGGCATCCTGGTGACCGAGGCGGTGCGCGGCGAAGGCGGGATTCTGCGCAACAAGAATGGCGAGCGCTTCATGGAAAAGTACGATCCCAAGCGCATGGAACTTTCCACCCGCGATGTAGTTGCGCGGTCAATCTACACCGAAGTTAAGGAAGGCCGCGGCAGCGAGCATGGCGGCGCGTTTCTCGATATCTCGCACAAGCCTGCCGAGTACGTGAAGAAGAAACTGCCCAGCATGTACCACCAGTTCAAGGAATTGGCTGATGTGGACATCACCAAAGGCCCGATGGAAGTTGGGCCTACTTGCCACTACATGATGGGGGGCATTCGCGTGGAGGCCGAGACGGCTCAGGCATCTGTGCCTGGCCTCTTTGCCGCCGGCGAAGCTGCCGCCGGATTGCACGGCGCCAACCGCCTGGGCGGCAACTCGCTATCCGATCTGCTGGTCTTCGGTCGCCGCGCTGGTCTCTCGGCCACGCAGCATGCCAAATCCACGGCTCACGGCGTGATTGACCAGCAACAGATTGCCGAGGCTGAGCGCGAAATGCTCGCTCCATTTGACCGTTCTCCCGGAGAAAACCCGTACTCCGTCCATCGCGACCTTCAGGAAGTGATGCAGAACCTGGTTGGCATCTTCCGTACGGAAGAAGACATGACCAAGGCGCTCAATGAACTCGAAAAGCTGAAGGCGCGCGCAGCGCACGTACGTGTTGAAGGATCGCGGATGTTTAACCCAGGATGGCACCTGGCCCGCGATCTCAAATCCATGCTCACTGTCTCGGAAGCAGTCACGCGCAGCGCATTGGCCCGCAAGGAAAGCCGCGGCGCTCACAGCCGGATTGATTTTCCCGGCTACGATGAACAGTGGGGCCGTCAGAACAACGTCACTTCACGCGAAGCGGGCGTGATGAAGCTGCGTCAGGTGCCGGTGAAAGAATTGCCTGACGACTTGAAGCAACTGTTAGCCGAGGAAGCGACGCTGGGAGCGGCGAAATAGCTTTTGTGATTGAAATCCGAAGCTGAAGAAAAAGAACAGCATCGTTCGTCGATTCCATGTCCATGTGCAAGACGGGTCAGGGCACGAGTTTACTCGTGCCGTAGACGATGTTAAACGGAGGGCTTTAGCCCCTGTATAAGCGTGATGCCGTTCACGTACAAATCGGGTGAACAAATCAGGGCGGGTGATCTGGTTCAATTGCATGGCAAACCTGGAAAGATCGAATTCGTAGTTGAAGGAGAGCAGGAAGATCCAGCGATGAACTGGTATTTCACCGAATTCGGGGGCGGGATCATGATCTCTGACACTCCAGAATTCGGGAGCTTGTTCATAGCTGCCGATCAGATTGAACACGCTGAATATGATTTCGACAATTTGAAGTTCGTTTCCAGAGCCTGACAAACCAGCAGGAGGATCCATGGCAGAGGCAATCCTTGAGGTATTTCGAGGCGATCGCGAATCGGGCGGCGCGAAGCAATACTCCGTTCCGATTGCGCCGGGCATGGTCGTGCTCGACGCGCTGCATTACGTCCAAGGACATCTTGAACCTGATCTCGCCGTCCGCTGGAACTGCAAGGCCGGCAAGTGCGGCTCCTGCTCGGCCGAAGTCAATGGCCGTCCACGGCTTACCTGCAAAACCCGCATGGATTCGCTCCCGCAAGATAAGCCGATCACCGTCTATCCCATGAAGAGTTTCCCTGTCATCAAAGACTTGGTGACCGACGTCTCCTGGAATTACCGCGTCAACAAAAAGATTCCGGCCTTCGCGCCCAAGCCCGACGCGAAATGGAAGATGTATCAGGAAGACGTGGAGCGCGGGCAAGAGTTCCGCAAGTGCATCGAATGCTTTCTCTGCCAGAACGTCTGCCATGTGCTGCGCGACCACAACAAGAAAGAGGAATTTGGCGGGCCACGCTTCTTTGTGCGTACCGCTGCATTGGAGATGCACCCGCTCGATTCGCGCAATCGCGCGCGGTTGCTGAAGGACGAGCTTGGGATCGGCTACTGCAACATCACCAAGTGCTGTACTGAGGTCTGCCCGGAAGAGATCCATATCACTGACAATGCCATCATCCCGTTGAAAGAGCGCGTGGTGGATGAGTTCTACGATCCCATTCTCAAACTCGTCCGCAAGATTCGCGGCGCGCCCAAGCCGGACTAGAATAGTTCAGCGGAGGCTGGATCATGCAACGTGAGTTCAAGACCATCTCCAAAAATTCGATCCCTGAAGCGCTGGCCAAAGTGCAGCACTACCGCTATCTGAACCAGGCTGAAGAAGCGGAATCCATCTGCCGCGACATTCTCGCCGTGGATCCCGAACATCAAATGGCTCTGCGCCTGCTCGGCCTGGCCATCACTGACCAGTTCACCGGCGCCATGGCCGACCGCCACAGCGAAGCCCGGTCCTGCTTTGAGAAGCTCGGCAGTGCCTATGAACGCGCATACTATCTGGGCATTCTGCATGAGCGCCATGCCAAGGCTCAAATGCGCGCCGGCCACATGGCGCACAGCATGCTCGCCAGCTTTCAAAGAGCAATGGAATATTTTGACGAGGCGGAGAAGGTCCGCCCCGCAGGAAATGACGACGCCCTGCTGCGCTGGAACCGCTGCCTGCGATTGATGCAATCCATTCCCGAGGGCGCGCAGGAGAAGGAAGAATTCGAATTCAGCGATGCTCCGCCGCTTCTGCGGGACTGATCCACTTCACGCCACAACTGCCGGCGCAGGGATCGGACGCGAGTAATCGCACTTGACTGTAGCGGGTGCGGCTTCTTCCTTGGCAGGTTTGCCTTTCTTGCCCCGCTTCGGCTTAGCTTCTTCCTCGTCGGCCGATTTCTTCGTGTTGTTCGGGCAGACCAGCATGGACCCCGACTTCAAATGCTTTTCCAGCAGGTACGGGCTGCCGCATTCCGGACACTTCTCGGCCACAGGCTTGTACGCCGAGGTGAAATCGCACTTGGGATAATTCGAGCATCCGTAGAAGATGTTGCCGCGCCGGCGCGCCTTCTTTTCCGCCAGCTCGCCGTCTTTGCACTGCGGACATTTCACCCCGATAAAGTTCTGCTTGATGTACTTGCACTCGGGATAGCCGCTGCACGAGATGAACTCGCCGTAACGGCCATGCCGAAGCACCATATTGCGTCCGCATTGCGGGCAGGTCTCTTCCATGGCGATGTCGGGGACCTTCTTTCCCTGATCCAACCGGCGCGTTGTCTTGCAATCGGGGTAGCCGGTACAGGCCATGAACTGGCCAAAGCGACCGCGCTTCAGCACCATTACACGGCCGCAGTTCTCGCAGTATTCATCCTGTCCGGTCTCGGGCATTTCCGCCGTGTCCAGATCGGGAAGGTTGACTGGATTCTCTTTGGTGAAGGTGCAGCTATTGGGATCGTCCTTTTTATAGGCACTGCAAGCATAGAAGGACCCGTGCTTGCCCCACTTGAGCACCAGCGGAGAGCCGCAACGCTCGCATTTTTCTTCCGTGGGCTTCTCCATCCGCTTGATGTTTTCCATGTGCTTCTGGGCATAGCGGAGGTCCTTTTCAAATTTCTTGTAGAACTCACCTAGCGCGTCCTTCCACTTCTCCTTACCTTCTTCGATCTCGTCCAGTTCCTCTTCGAGGCGCGCGGTATATTGGGGATCGAAGATGTCGGCAAAGTTTTCCACCAGCAGATCAGTCACGACCAACCCGATTTCCGTCGGCGCAAACTTGCCGCCGGTTTTGGTGACGTACTGCCGCTCCTGGATAGTAGAGAGAATGGTGGCGTAAGTTGACGGCCGCCCGATCCCGCGCTCTTCCAACTCCTTCACCAGCGACGCTTCGTTGTAGCGCGGCGGCGGCTCAGTGAAGTGCTGCTCCGGTTTCAGTTCGCGCAGGGTCAGCCTCTGGCCGATTTCCAGCGGCGGCAGCTTGTGCTTGAGCGCTTCATCTTCTTCATCCTTCGCTTCCTTGGCCTCTTCGTAAACCTTCAGGAAGCCTTCAAACTTCAGGATGGACCCGGTAACACGGAACGTGAACGACTCATTGCCCGACTTCGCTTCAATGTCCACGCTCGTCTGGTCGAACACTGCGGGCATCATCTGCGATGCCACAAAGCGCTGCCAGATCAGCTTATAAACCTTGTATTCGTCTTCGCCCAGGTACTTCTTGATCTCGTCCGGATGGCGGGTCACCGAGGTCGGACGGATGGCTTCATGCGCTTCCTGCGCCTCCTTCTTTGACTTATAAGCATTCGGTGAATCGGGCAGGAACTCTTTGCCGTATGTGCCGTCAATGAACTGCCGCACCTCGGCCACCGCATCATTGGAAACGCGCACCGAGTCGGTACGCATGTAAGTGATGAGACCGACCGAACCCTCATCGCCCAGTTCGATGCCTTCATAGAGCCGCTGCGCGATCATCATCACGCGTTTCACGCTGAAGCGCAGCTTGCGCGACCCATCCTGCTGAAG
>JAICYU010000176.1 GCA_025934025.1 Terriglobales bacterium | reverse complement strand
TGCTCAGATTGCGGCCCAGCGCAGGTTGCGCCAGCTTGCCTGCGGCTTTCATTGTGGCGTCTTCTTTCTCTTCGTGTTTATCTTCCCGTTCGTGCGACTGGCTGTTCTGCGATTGGCTCTTCTGCTCGCCGGATTTCAATTGCTCTGACGCTTTACTCCACGCGGCCTGAAACTGGTTCATTGCCCAGGCAGCAATCAATCCGGCTGCTGCTCCCGCCAGCAGCCCTTTTGCAGGATGCCTTTCATCGCTCCGTCTGATAACTTCCATGTCGGTCCTCCCGATCGCTTTCACGGGTTTGATGTTCAGAGGACCGGGCAAGAGGGCTTTCCCCGGCGCTTCCCGGAGATAATGAGTTCTTAACGTATATGCTTGCATCTCTTGATACCTCCCGTCTGATTTTGCGTCCGCTGGAACTGGCCGATGCGACACAGACCCAAATCCTGTTTCCACAGTGGGAGATCGTGCGTTACCTGGCCAGCGTTGTCCCCTGGCCGTATCCGGCGGACGGAGCTCTCGTCTATTATCGCGACGTTGCTCTCCCCGCGATGGAGCGCGGTGAAGCCTGGCACTGGACGTTGCGGCTGAAGAACCAGCCTTCGCAACTGATCGGTGCGATCGGACTTTTCAAGGGGCAGGACGACAATCGCGGGTTCTGGATCGCTCACCAGCGGCAGCGTCAAGGGCTGATGACCGAGGCCTGCGATGCTGTAACGGAGTACTGGTTTCGTGTGCTCAAGATGCCGGTGCTGCGGGTAGCAAAGGCAGCCGCCAACGCCGGTTCGCGACGAATCTCTGAGAAGCAGGGCATGCGCTTGGTGGAAGCGGGGGAACGAAATTACGTCGCCGGACGCCTTCCGGCAGAGATCTGGGAGATTACGGCGGAAGAGTGGACGGCCCACACACGAGGGTTCCCATACATTTAAGACGTGCTGAAATACCAACGAAATCTATACAGCAATCTCTTGTATATGCAATTCAAAAACTGATCCCACAGCTAACGCCAGAGCTGCCGCATTCATCTAAGTTGTAGTGAGAATGAGACATACAGCCTTGTCCTTCAGGACATGCACTACCGCGCAAGCTGTTGAAAAATAGTCTGTTATAAATTATTTAGTGAGAAAAGGCTGGTAATTACCTGCCGGGCTTCATACAATCATAAGGCTTCATTTCGCGGGGGACCCTTGAAACTTTACGGATAAGGAGTGCGCATGAGACGAGCACTGTCCATTCTGGCGGCAGCCGGATTTTTGGTTGCCAACGTGGGGGCGGCACCCGTTCCAAACCACCACCAGCCCCAAAGTAAGACCCCAAATGAACTCAAAGTCGCTCAATCCAACCCCAGGCTCTCGAGCGGCAAAACAACCCGGAGCAAGAAGCCCTATCAGGTAGGCAACGCCTCCTGGTACGGGAAGCAGTTCCACGGCAGGACCACGGCCAGCGGCGAGGACTTTGATATGTTCGAGCTGACGGCCGCCCATCGCCGGCTTCCCTTGGGCACTTACGTGAAGGTCACCAACCTGCGCAATGGCAAGTGGGTGATCGTCCGGGTCAACGACCGCGGTCCGTATGTAGGAAACCGGATCATGGACCTGAGCTACAGCGCCGCTCGCATGCTGAACTTCCGCGACGGCATTGAGCGGGTCCGGCTCGATGTGGTGCAGCCGGAAAACCTGGCTGCCAACCAGACCTACGGAGTCAAGTAAGCACAGCGTTATACTTTGGGAGCGATGACGAAGCTCCCGGAGACTGCAAGCTCTTCTGCGCCAGTGCGCGCGCAGGATAGGCTGATTGTCGCTCTTGATGTACCCACGGCCAGGCAAGCCCGCGAGCTGGCCGCGCAACTGGGCGACGCAGCCGGAATCTACAAGGTCGGGCTCCAGCTCTTTACCGCTGAGGGCCCGGCTGTTGTCCGCGACATGGTGAGCTCAGGCAAGCGCGTCTTCCTCGACCTGAAACTCCACGACATTCCGAATACGGTCGCCCATGCCGTGAAATCGGCAATTGGACTTGGCGTTAGCATGCTTACGATCCATGGCAGCGGCGGTCCCGCTATGCTGAAAGCCGCGACCGAAGCAGCAGCCGCTAGCGACCTTCTTCTGCTCGCGGTTACCGTGTTGACCAGCATGGATGAAAACGAATTGTCGCAAGTCGGGATTGGTGGTCGCGTTCAGGATCAGGTTCATCGGCTGGCCAAGCTTGCGCAAAGCTCCGGGTGCGGAGGTGTAGTGGCATCGGCCCGTGAGTCGTCGCTGATTCGTTCGGTCGTAGGCGACGGCTTTGCCATTGTGAATCCCGGAGTACGGCCGGCAGGCGCGGAACTAAATGATCAGAGGCGGGTTGCTACCCCAGCAGAGGCGATCCGCGCCGGAGCCACGCATATCGTAGTAGGACGGCCGATCACTCAGGCTGCCGATCCGGCACAAGCGGCAAGCGCAATTGTCCGCGAAATTGAGCAGGCTCAAGCTGGAAGATAATGCATCTTAAGGTAAGCTGCTGAAGAACTCTGAATCCAGGAGGGTCCTCACTTATGCGCGCTTCAATTCTCGTTTCAGCATTGTTTTGCGCAGTTGCAGTCGCGCAGAATGCTCCTACGCCGCAAGTCCCTGAGAGTGCCACCTTGGCGTCCGCTTCCGCTAGTACCCCGCAAAGCTCGCAGCGGCATGTCACGGTGCCGGCAGGAACTGAGGTCCTTCTCCAACTCAAGAGCGGTATTGACACAAAAAATTCTCGCGTCGGCGACGGAGTGTACTGCCAGACCACATTTCCTGTCATCGTGGACAACGTGGTGGCGATCCCGCCGGGGACTTACGTAAAAGGAGAGATCGTGCGGCTCCAGCGCGCCGGGAAGATCAAGGGCCGCGCGGAGATGCAATTCAAATTCACCAGCCTCATTTTTCCCAATGGATACACGGTAGATATGCCGGGAACGCTGCACCACGATTCCGGTACGCCCAACGCTGATGTGGACGACGAAGGCCAAATCAAGGCCGACTCCCAGAAGGGCAAAGACACGACGACTGTGGGCAAAGGCGCCGGGATCGGCGCTGCCGGGGGGGCAATCATCACCGGCACCCGGACCGGTGTTCTGGGCGGAGCAGGCATTGGCGCGCTGGCCGGGCTGGCAACCATCTTGTCCACTCGCGGTCAGGATGTGCGGATTGAACCCGGAGCATCCCTGAAAATGCTGCTGCAAGTGCCTCTGACGGTGGACGTGATGCCATTGGATCGCAACCGAGCGGCTACCGAGGTCGTGCCCCGTCCGACTTCGAACAACCGTCTTCCGGTACCCGACCCCAATAAGCCGAGATAGCAGGCAGGATAGATTGCGCGATGCCGGAGCCCCCAACTTGTCTTGCCCCTTGCGAGTGGCCGGGATTTGTCTTTCGCGCGAGCAGAGGATTCTCATTCGGACTGTCCTAAACACCTGAAAAAATAAACCGGCACTTCGGGTGAATGAACCTGCTTCTCTCTTCTGGATTCTCAAAGCTTATCTACCTCTAATCTACAAAAAACAGTATTCTCCGGCACCGCGGCAATTCCATGTTGTTGAAAAATATTAGAATTCTTAACTTCCATCCGTGGAACCCGGCTTGCACTTCTTTACGCCAGAGGTGCCCAAACTTCCCGATCCAATCAACGGATCCATACTCCAGTCATATTTTCTTTTATAAAGGCTTTCGTTGTTCCTGTTTTCATTTCTGCATTTGTAGTTACGCTGAAGGAGGGGAGTGGAGAGATGCTGAAGCGAATTGCATATCACTTGATCGCATTAGGTTTTCTGCTGGCTCTTACGGTGCCTGGATTCGGGCAGGTAACGGCAAGTATTAAGGGAACTGTCACAGATCCCAGCGGAGCTGCCGTCGCCGGAGCCAAGGTTACGGTCAGCAATCCAAATCGAGGAATAGAACGAACCACACAAACCAATGGAGCCGGCGACTATGAAGTTCCAGCGCTCCCGCCGGGAACTTATGCAGTCAAAGTTGATTCCAAAGGATTCGGTAGCCAGCAGGCGAACAACGTTACGTTGCTGGTGAACCGGAACTCGGTGCAGAACTTCGGCTTGAAACCGGCGACCTCTGAAGTGGTAACCGTGGAAGGTACAGCGCCTGTGATCGAGTCCACGACCATGACGGTCGGCCAGAGCATTGACCAGCGCACCGTACAGGAACTTCCGCTGAACGGCAGGCATTTCGTTGACCTGGCGTTGCTGATTCCCGGCACCGTAACCGCCCCCCAGAATGGCTTTCTAACTGCTCCGCTGCGTGGCCAAGGCGCCTTTGCCGTGAACACGGCGGGAATGCGCGAGGACGCGGTTAACTGGATGGTGAACGGCATCAACTTGAATGACATGGTTCAGAACCAGGTCACCTTCCAGCCGACCATCAATACCGTCTCCGAGTTCAAGGTGGATAACTCCACATATAGCGCCGAGTATGGCCGCAACGCTGGAGCGATTGTGACTATCGCCTCCCGCTCCGGGACCGACAATTTCCACGGCGAGCTTTATGACTACCTGCGGAACAACTTCTTTGATGCTAGAAACGCCTTTAATCCAAGATTCAACAAGGACGGCTCTGTTCAGCCGCAATCTCCCTTCAAGCGGAACCAGTTCGGCGGATCGTTTGGAGGACCGATCATTAAGGGCAAGACTTTCTTCTACTTTACGTATGAAGGCGAGCGCCACCGCCAAGGCCTGAATACCGCAGCTAATGTTTTTACTCCAGCACAACTGACTGCCATCCAGGCCAGCACCGATCCTACCGTCAAAGCCCTTGCTGCTTTAATTCCTCCAGCGAACGGCACCCTAGCTGGCCAGCCGGCGTTCTTAGGTTCAGCCACAGCTCCCGTAAATATTGATCAGGAAACCTTGGATATCAACCACAATTTCAGCGACCGTGACCGCCTGCATGGGTATTATGTGTACCAGCACGATCTGCGGCAAGAGGCAACGGCAGGTACGAACCTGCCGGGATTTGGAGATACCCGCGAGGGACATCGCCAGGTATTCACGCTGAATCAAAGCCACGTTTTCAGCCCGAACGTGGTGAACGAGGCTAACTTTGGCGTTAACCGCATTCTGATCAGCTTTGCCCCGAATACCAAAGTAGATCCCGGTTCTCTGGGTCTTGCCAGCGTTCTGGGTCCGAATGAAACCTTCATGCCGACTATAAGCATCTCAAGCGGCCCCCTGTTTGGAGCAGAGAGAAATTTTCCTCAGGGTAGAGGCGATACCACGACGGTGTTTTCCGACAACCTGAGCTATATCAACGGTCGCCACTCTTTCAAGTTTGGTGGGGAGTTCCGGGATTTCCGCAATGCCAACAACAACAGCGATCCTGGACAACTGGTTTTCAACAGCTTCACGGACTTTATCAACGGAACGGTTGATTCCGCCGCCCGCACCATCGGTGCTGTCGCAAATCGAATCGCCTCAAACGCTCTGGACTTTTACGCAATGGACAGCTTCAAGTTCAAGCCCTACCTGACTGTGGAAGCGGGTCTGCGCTACGGCTGGAATATGACGCCGACGGAAGCGAATGACAGGTTCGTCAACTTTGTCCCAGGTGGGCCGTCAGGAAGCATGCTGGTTCCCGCCAGTCAGCCTTATGCGCAGAACAATAAGAACTTCCAACCTCGCCTCGGGTTTGTCTGGGACCTCTTCCATGATGGAAAGACTATCCTGCGGTCCGGCTACGCCTACCAGGTCGATCAGCCGATCACCGGTATTGTCACCGGTTTAAGCTCGAATCCTCCGTTTGCATTGCCGATCAACGTGGCGTTCACAGCACCGCAGCCGTTTGCTAACTTGGTTCCATTGTTCAATGGAGTACCGAGCAGTGTTTCGCCGATCTTTGTCAATCCAAACTTCAAGAATGCCAATGTGCAGTCCTGGAACTTTAATATCCAGCAGGAGTTCACACCCAGGACCTCAGTGATGGTGGGCTACTTCGGGAACAAGGGGACTCACCTGGAGAATGACATAAACCTGAACCAGACAACCGTTTTAGGGCAGGTTGCGACCGGTAACTCGGCACTGCCATTTCAAACACTCTCGCCCAACAGCCCGTTCCTGCCAGGCGTTCCTTTGGGAGCATCAATCACTGCACGCGAGAGCGGCAGCAACTCGATTTACAACGCTCTGTGGCTCACGGGCACACAGAGGATGTCGCACGGTTTGCAGTTCAACGCGTCGTATACCCTTTCTCACTCCATCGACGATGTTTCGCGGAACAACGCGGGTATTCAGGCGCAGAACAGCAATGACATCTTCCTCAGCCGTGGCAGCTCCGACTTTGATGCTCGTCATCGTTTCGTTGCCAACGCCATCTATGATTTGCCCTTCAAGGGCAACCGCGTGGTCAGTGGCTGGGAAATCGCGCCCATCTTCAGTTGGCAAACCGGCAACCCGTTTAACCTGGTAGCTTTCAATTCGTCCAGCTTCAATGGTGTTAGCAACACGATAACTCTCAATGCCAGCGCTCCAATCCAGACCAGCGGCAACCCATTAGGACAGTGGATATCCAATCCCGATGTGTTGTCGGTTCCTTGTACCTTGACTACCGCGAGCACTACGAAAGCCCCTAGCTGTACTCCCGGCACTCTGACCTTTGGGAACGTTGGTCGTAATAGCGTATACGGACCTGGATTTACAAACATGGACTTGAGCATAGCGAAGAATACCAAGATTTCCGAGAAGTTGAATCTCCAGCTCCGTGCTGATGCGTTCGATGTCTTCAACCACCCGAACTATGGACAACCTGGCGTGTCCGGAGGTTTT
>JAICYU010000282.1 GCA_025934025.1 Terriglobales bacterium | reverse complement strand
GCTGGTCTGAAGATCTTACGGACGCATCGGCGCGGGCAAAGCGGGGTCACGCTTGTTGAATTGATCGTGGTCATCACCATCCTCCTGATCTTGATGGGAGCGGCGGTTCCGGTGATGAAGGTCAGCGTGAAGCGGCAGAAGGAAGTCGAACTGCACCGCGATCTTTGGGAGATGCGCAACGCCATTGATCGCTACAAGGACGCTGCCGACCGCAACATGTTTCAGATCAAGCTGGGGACGGAAGGCTATCCTCCGGATCTCGATACGCTGGTGAACGGCGTGGAAGTCGCCGGGGGCAAGAAGCTGCGCTTCCTGCGCCGTGTGCCTGAAGATCCGATGACCGGCAACAAGGACTGGGGCCTGCGCTCCATGCAGGATGACCCGCAATCGGATTCCTGGGGCGGCCAGAACGTGTTTGACGTTTATACCAAGTCGGACGGAACTGGCCTCGACGGAACCAAGTACAAGGACTGGTAAATCGCCTATGACAACCCGCGCCCGGCGCTTCCAACGCGGCTTCACGCTTATTGAAATGATAATTGTCGTGGCCATAATTTCCATCCTGGTCTCGATTGCCGTTCCAGTCTATCGGCAGCATCTTCTGCATGCCAAAGAAGCCGTCCTGAAAGAAGATCTGTATTCCATGCGCAATGCCATTGACCAGTACTCGCAGGACAAAGGCAAAGCCCCGCAGGACCTTAACGATCTCGTTTCCGCCGGTTACCTGCGGTTGCTTCCCAAGGATCCGTTTACTGAGTCGAATAGCACCTGGCAGCCTGTTCAGGAAGATGTGCTCACCAGCATTGATCAGACGCAGCCGGGAATCAGCGATGTCCATAGTGGTTCAAACACCACAAGCTCAGAAGGTACAGCCTACAATACCTGGTAATCCGCATAGCCTTCTGGTGTCTCAATCGGCCGCCGGGTTTGCTACCATTCCTTTATGCCTGTGGACACTGAAGTCCTTGCCACGCACCTGCCGCCGCTGAAAGCGCCACGCGGAACCAATCTCACCTGCAAAGCATGGCCTCAGGAAGCCGCCATGCGCATGCTGATGAACAATCTCGACGACGAGGTCGGGGAGCGTCCGCGCGATTTGGTCGTCTACGGCGGTACTGGCAAGGCCGCTCGCAATCAGCAGTGCTTGGAGGCGATTCTCTCCTCACTGAAGTCCCTGGAAAACGACGAGACGCTTCTGGTGCAGTCCGGTAAGCCGGTCGGCATCTTCAAGACGCACGACTATGCTCCCCGTGTGTTGATCGCGAACTCCAATCTCGTCGGCCATTGGTCCAACTGGGAGAAGTTCAACGAACTTGAGCGGGCCGGGTTGATGATGTACGGCCAGATGACGGCCGGCTCCTGGATCTACATCGGTTCGCAAGGAATTATTCAAGGAACATTTGAAACTTTCTCCGCGGCAGCCGAGCGCAATTTCGCGGGCGATCTCTCCGGCAAGCTGATCGTGAGCGGCGGGATGGGCGGAATGGGCGGCGCGCAGCCTCTGGCCGCGACCATGGCAGGAGCGTCATTCCTCGGCATTGACGTTGATCCTGAGCGCATCAAGAAACGATTGAAGACCGGCTATTGCGACTTTATGGTCAACACGCTTGACGAAGCGCTGCGCATCCTGAAGAATGCCATCCGCAAAAAGGAAGCCGTCTCTGTCTGCCTTATCGGCAACTGCGCCGACGTTATTCCCGAACTCGCCGACCGCGGCGTTCTGCCTGACATCCTTACCGACCAGACCTCCGCGCACGATCCGCTCAACGGCTATGTGCCTGCCGGAATGAGTCTCGACCAAGCCATCGAGCTTCGCAAATCCGACCCTAAAGCTTACCTTGAACATTCACTGGACTCGATTGCCCGCCACGTTGAAGGCATGCTGCGCCTGCAGAAGATGGGCAGCGTGACGTTTGATTACGGCAACAACATCCGCACCTTTGCTTTTCAGCGCGGCGTGAAGAATGCTTATGATTTTCCCGGATTCGTGCCTGCCTATATCCGCCCGTTGTTCTGCGAAGGCCGCGGACCGTTCCGCTGGGTGGCTCTCTCCGGCGACCCCGCCGACATCGCCGTGACGGATGATCTGGTCCTCGAATTGTTCCCGCACAACCGCATTCTCGACCGCTGGATCAATCTGGCCCGCAAGCGCATCAAGTTCCAGGGACTGCCGGCGCGTATCTGCTGGCTGGGCTACGGCGAACGCGCGCAGTTCGGCCTCGCCATGAACGACCTGGTAAAGAAAGGCAAGCTCAAGGCGCCGATTGTCATCGGCCGCGACCACCTCGACTGCGGCTCCGTCGCCTCTCCTTATCGCGAAACCGAAGGGATGAAGGATGGCAGCGACGCGGTCGCCGACTGGCCGCTCTTGAACGCGATGCTCAACACCGCCAGCGGCGCAAGCTGGGTCTCAATCCACAACGGCGGCGGCGTCGGTATCGGCTACTCGCTTCATGCCGGCCAAGTCACGGTCGCCGATGGAACTGAGATGATGGCGCGCCGTATCGAACGCGTGCTTACCAACGATCCGGGAATCGGCGTCGCGAGGCACGTGGATGCGGGATACCGGGAAGCAATAGAATTCGCGGAGAAATCCGGCGTGAATATCCCGATGAGCAAAGGACAAAGCTGAGAGAGAGCAATCAATCTCCTTATCTTCTGCTGGCCAACATCGGGCAGCTCCTCACTCTGCGCGGTGAGGTAGCGCCGCGCCGTGGACATTTTCTGAACAATGTTGGGCCGATTGAGAAAGCTGCCGTGCTCTGTGCCGGCGGAAAGATTGTTGCTGCCGGCCCAGAACGCGAGATCCTGCGTCATCCCTGGCTCAAGAAAAGCAAACGCAAAATCCACGAGCTTGATTGCCAGGGACGCGTGGTGCTCCCGGGTTTGATTGACTGCCACACCCATCCGGCATTCATGGCGGCGCGGCTGGTTGATTTTGAGAAGCGCATCGCCGGTGCCACTTACGAAGAGATTGCCGCAGCCGGAGGCGGCATTCGCTCCAGCCTTACCGGCGTGCGCAGCGCCTCGCGTAGACAGCTATCGGAAGAGCTTCAAGTATCGCTTGAAGCCATGCTGGCGCATGGAACTTCGACCGCTGAAGCCAAGTCCGGTTATGGACTCACCGCGAAAGATGAACTCAAGTCGCTCGAAGCCATCCACGACTCAGCCCGCTCCTGGCCGGGAACGGTCGTTCCTACGCTGCTTGCCGCCCATGTTGTGCCGCCCGAGTTCGCCGGTAAGCCGGAAGCATACGTTGATCAGGTCTGCGACCAGATGATTCCCTCTGTTGCTCATCGCAAGCTGGCGCAGTCGGTTGACGTTTTCTGCGAGCGTGGAGCTTTCACCGTAAAGCAGACGGAACGTATCTTCGCCGCGGCCGCCCGGAATGGTCTCGATACTCGCGCCCACGTCTGCCAGTTCTCTTCCACAAGTATCAGCGAGTTGCTGGCATACCGACCCGCTTCGCTCGACCATCTCGAATGCCTGGGGTCGGGTGACCTTGCGCCGTTAGCCAAATCAGAAACAGTTGCCGTCCTGCTGCCCGGAGCAAATTACTTTCTCGGTAACCGCCAGTACCCGGACGCGCGCAAGCTGATCGAATCCGGCATCGCGCTCGCGCTCGCGACAGACTACAATCCCGGCACCTCTCCCACGCCGGCACTTCCCTTCATCATGTCGCTCGCCTGCACCCAGATGAAGATGACGCCCGCAGAAGCCATCTCCTGCTGCACCATCAATGCGGCCTGCGCTCTGCACCTGCAAATGTCAAAAGGCAGCATCGAGCCGGGAAAAGATGCCGAT
>JAICYU010000360.1 GCA_025934025.1 Terriglobales bacterium | reverse complement strand
GCCCACGTCAGTGCCAAAGACGACTTTCACACCCGCCTTCAGCGCGCGACTGAATGTATCCGCATGCACCTTAATCATATCGAGCCAGACTTTGGCGCCCTCATTCGCTCGGCCTTGAGCCACATATTCAGCCACGAAAATCGTGGGGATGTAATAGATGCCTTTTTGCGCCATGGTTTTCAGGTCCGCATCAGAAATGTAAACGCCATGCTCAATTGAATCCACGCCGGCCTCAATGGAATTGTGCACGCCGTTGAGCGCCATGGCATGAGAGGCAACCTTGTGGCGCTCACGATGAGCTTCATCTACGATGGCGCGCAATTCATCGAGAGTAAAAGTTGGGATATCGTCCAGCACGCCATCAGGACGGAGAAAATAACTACGATCGGAGTAGACCTTGATCCAGTCTGCGCCGAAGCTGATCTGTTCGCGCACGGCCTTGCGCGCCTCCTCGGGGCCATCCACCAGTTGCACACCGTGAGGGACCTGGATTTCCCAGTTGTACCCCTGCAAGGGATAAGCGCCGGTTACATCCATAGCGCGGCCAACCACAGTCATTCGCGGTCCAGGTATGACTCCGTTGTTGATGGCTTTTTTGAGGTCCACGTCGGCATAGCCCGCGCCTTCCGTTTCAAGATCGCGGATGCTGGTGAAGCCGTAGCTCAGCTCCCGCCTGGCATTGCGCGTGGCCAGGATGGCGCGATAAGCCGTGGACTCTTTCAGCAGTTGTGCGTCGTAATCTTCCGCGGTGATGTCGCCCTGGAGCAGGGTGTGGGTGTGCGCATCCACCAGCCCGGGAAGGCAGGTTTGCTGTGCGAGGTCGATCACAGCACTGTCAGGCGCAGGCCTGCCGTTTTCCTGGACCTGGGTGATGCGGTCACCGGCAATCACGATCACCACGTTGTGCTTCACCTCTCCGCTGGCCGGATCAATCAGTGCGCCGCAGCGAATGGATCGGGTGACAACCGGTTGCAAGTTGGCGCGCGGTTGTGCCAAGGCGAACGCAGCACACACGAACGATGCAAGACAAATCAGGACCGCTCTTTTCATGAACAATGACCTCTGTGCAAGAAGCCGGTAATCGTAACAGAACGGAGGAAAGTACCAAAGCATTGCGGGAGCACAAAAATGACCCTGGCTTTGGACCAGGGTCACAGTTCCAGAATTTTCCACGCGTGATTCACTGGAATGGGCTCAGTGAATTTCGTTTTTCGCCTGCACCTGTTTGAAGCCTGCGGGAACTTCAAACAATGAGGCATCAAGAGAACCGTTGGAGATCGACTTCACCTCGATGGTCATGTCCATGAGCGATCCGCCGGCCTGCTCGCCTGAACTGCTTTGCTGCTGTTCTTGTTTGTTCTTTCTGCCGAACATGCCGCCCAGGCCTTTTGAAACAATGTTGCCTTTCTTCTCTTCCGGTGTGGGTTGCGCCGCGGCCGCTTGCCCGGTAGTGCCGGGATTAGGACCAAAACCCACGCTCACATACGAAAGCAAAGGCATGCCGTTGAGATTGGCTGCGCTCTTGCGGTATTCCACCATGGGCTGCGAAACCTGAGCATTGGAGCCAACGAGTTCTCCGGGAAGCCAGTT
>JAICYU010000189.1 GCA_025934025.1 Terriglobales bacterium | reverse complement strand
TAAAGCTGTCGGAGATGGTATTCCGTTTGTTGAGCTTGATCTGAACCAGCCATGTCAAAGCTTCTGTATTGAGCTTGAGCTGACGAGAAAAGGAATTGAAAAATTTGTTGCCGACTACCGGGCAACGCTGTACGAAAAGGCGAGCTGAGGAGTCGGCTTGTCGCGGTGTAACCGGGACGATGCCGAGCGCCTCAGCCCGGCATCGTCCTGGATGTTATTAAAGTGATTTCAAAAATTCGATCAGTTCCTTTTTCTCTTCCTGGGTGAGTCCCAATTTCAGAAAAGTATCGTAATGATTGATGACGTCGTCGAGAGTGGCAAAGCGGCCGTCGTGGTAATAGCCACCTTTTTGGTGACTCCATAAACCCGACAATGGCGCCGTGCGGTACATGTGCGTGGGCGAGCGGTCTGCCTGGAACGAGTCCACACCAATTTCATCCGGAGCATGGAGGTTGTTGCCGGGCTCGGTATAGAGCGGCGGGACGTGGCATGTACTGCACTTGGCTTTGCCGTTGAACACGGATTTTCCTGCCGTCGCTGCGGCATTATCGAAGCTTCCGGCCGGTGGCTTGGGTGCGGGAATTGCCAACTCATAGAAGTGGAGTGCCGCCAATTTTGCGGTCAGCTTGTCAGGTGACCCTCGCGTGTTCCATGCGTTGCTCCGTGCGGACACGGGGTACTGTGCTTTGTCCTTCAGGCGGGCGTCAAAGAATGTTCCCGAGCCATTCATTTCGGTCGCGCCGACGTACGCATTCCAGTACGGAACGGAACCGAACCCGGTCCAGGTGTGCAGGTTGACGCCTGCCAACCCAAACGCCGGTGGAATCAGGGTACCTGCCTGCTTGCCATCGGGGCGAAAGGCTTTCCCGTCTTTGTCCAATTCGGCATCGAAGCGGCCAGGTCCCCAACTCGCCAGGACCTTCTTGACGGTTGACACATCAGTTTTAAGCAGATCAGCAATGGGCTGCAGGTTGGGCGCAAGAGAAACGATCGCACCTACATTGAGATCGCGGTTGGCCCAGCCGTCGAGTCGCTGGCCGATTCCTGGAGCAAACGAGTCATTGACCGTTGAGTGGCAGAAGGCGCACTGGATCCCCATCGAGGTGAGCTTGCCCTGCTGATCAAAGAACCCGGTAACCCCGACAACAGCATTGAGTTTCAAAAGGGCCAGTGTAGTTGCAGGATCATCCAAGTTGACCTGGCCCGCCTTGATTTTTGCCCCGAGGGGTGCCGGAATCGCATCGGCATCAACCTTTAGCCCCACACTGAGTGCGACTTTTGGGCTGACACCAGGACCCACGCCGCCATTTTTCTCGCCCGCGATGGCCTGATGCAATTTTAGCGCGTCGCCCCAGAAAGCCTCAGAGCCAAACGTATCAAAGCGGAATATCTTCCTTCCGCTCTCCAGCATTTGCTGAGCATTCGTTTGAATGATGCGATTGAAATCCGGCGCCGGGTCCGGCTTGGGAGTTATCTTAGTTGTTTGAGCCTGAAGCACAACTGCCACAAGAAGCAGTGACAGTCCTGAACCCACAGCTTTGCGAACGTGCATAGTTCCTCCGGGAAGCAGGCTCTTGCCCGGAAGGTGCGGACATTATATCCGGCAGCGGTTGTCTGGCCAATGTTTGTCACTTTGACAAATTCTCATGGAGCACCGCGAGATGGTTTCTACTCGAAATTATGCAGAAAGCGATTCGATCTAGGTCCTCGTTGGCCAACGTGCTCCGTTTCCAAGAATTCAGCGAAGAGCGCCAAAAAATGCCAATCTTACTGAGTTCAGCGATTCGACCAACACGAAAAACGCCCGCACCTGGCCCCATGTGCGGCCCTTTCGTTTTCGTCATGAACTACTATCCCTGAATATTAACCCTAATCCGATCTCGCCGCGCTTTTCCGAGAGTTCCGGGCCGGCGCTGTGCAGCACGCTTCCGACGTGTAACGGGCCTCTTGAAGGCTTCACCTGAAGCACGAATTTCCTAGATCTACGCCCAGCAAACAGCCTAAGGTTTTCTCTTGTATTGTCGCAATTTTAAAGCCGCGGGAACTGTGATTGTGGTTCCTGGTGGGTTATTCTCAATGCGCAGTTGCAAGTACATGATTTATGAGCGGCCACATTCTGCAGGTTGGGTATTACCCAACCCTCAACGAAACACGTGTGGAGATACTTCACAAGGCGGGCTATCGCGTCATGTCCGTCCTCGGCAACGATTCCGCGATGGCGCTGGACAAATCTGCCTTCGCTTCGATTGATCTAGTGGTGGTCGGCGCTTCGGCGCCACAGTCCACTCGTGCCGAAATGCTTGGTTGGCTTAAGACCCATTATCCCAATATCCCTGTGTTGATGCTTCAGTACCGAGAGTGGGAGACATTTTCTGGAGCCGATGCGGCCGTGCCTGCGGACAATCCTATGTTGTGGCTGCAAGTTGTCGCTGGTCTGTTGGGCTCCTGAAAACTCTGACGGCGCAAGCACATATCGGCAAAGCCAACCACCAAGATCCCAGGCAGGGCTGCTCGCAAGACCTTTCGGTAGGTGAATCGTACTCAGATAATTCTCATAAGGAGAATAATGGTTATTTCCGGAGGCAGTTATGGTTCGTTTCGACGCAGCACACGAGGCTGTCCACTATCCGCCCGACCGCCGGTTTCGCATCTGGATTCGGCCCTCCATTCTTATCGGCGTTTGGATCTTTATCTTCGGCCTATTCGCGGCCGCTTGGATTGAAGTTGCTGTAGCGGGAATGCCACATGTGCCGCCGGTTCCTCAGGTTTATCCCAACAACTTTTCCGGGCCGCACGGCTTTCCCCTCTGGGTCCGCTACTGCCACTTCTTTAATTTCTTTTTCGTGATGCTGCTAATCCGCAGTGGACTCTCAATTCTGATGGACCATCCGCGCCTTTACTTCAACGACGGCTGCACGCCCGGCACGGAATGGATCCGCTTCACGCCCCTCAAGGTCCCGCGTGACCGGCTTTGGACAGCCAAGGACGACGCCCGTTACATCTCGCCTCTGGTCGGCACGCCTGGCTATCGCCACACTATCGGCGTCGCTCGAATCTGGCACTTCATCGACGTACACGGATTCATCATCACCGGAATTCTCTTCATCATCATGCTGTTCGATACCGAGCAGTGGCGGCGGATTGTGCCGACCTCGCCAACGGTGTTGTTGCAGGCGTGGAACACATTCGTCCATTACGCGACCCTGCATCTTCCGCCTGAGCCGAACGGCTTCTACGGTTATAACGCTTTGCAGCAGATTGCTTACTTCGCCGTCGTGTTCGTCTTTGGGCCTCTGGCAATCGCTACCGGAATTGCGATGTCCCCCGCGGTGGTGAACCGCTTCCAGTGGTATCCACGAATCTTCGGCGGCAGGCAATCGGCGCGCTCGATCCACTTCTTGAACATGCTCGGATTTCTTTCGTTCCTCATTGTTCACGTCACGCTGGTTGTGATGACCGGCTTCGCGCGCAACATGAACCACATCGTGATGGGTACCGATGATCAAAATCCCATCGGCATGTATCTCGGGTTCGTCGGCATAGCCGTGGTCATCGTCTCCTGGATCGTGGCCCATTACATCTCCTGGTACCATCCGCGCGGTCTGCAACATGCGCTCAAGGTAGTCACCTACCCCATGCAGTTGCTTACTTTGAATCGCCTGCTGCCGGAACAAAAATACACCGAACAGCAGATATCGCCCTACTTCTGGCCCAACGGGAAAATACCGGTCCGCGATGATTGGAAGCAAATGGCAGAAGCTCATTTCAAAGATTTCCGCTTGAAGGTCGGCGGCCTGGTCGAGCACCCGGTTGAACTTTCACTCGACGATTTGGAGCAAATGGGTGAGGTCGACCACATCACCATGCATCACTGCATTCAGGGATGGAGTGGCATCGCAAAGTGGGGCGGCCTCCCGATGCACAAGCTTGTTGAGTTGGTGAAACCGAAGCCAGAGGCCAAAGTTGCCGCGTTCTTCTCGTTCGGCGAGGCCCTTTATGGCGGTCACTATTATGACACGCAAAGCCTGGAGAACCTGCTCAAGCCGCAGTGCCTGCTGGCAACCCGCATGAACGGCCAACGATTGCCAGAAGTCTATGGAGCACCGCTGCGCCTGCGGGTTGAAAACCAGCTTGGCTACAAAATGGTCAAGTGGATTGAGCGCATCGAGTTCATCGAGTCTGAAAAATTGGTCGGCGAAGGAGAGGGCGGCAAAAACGAAGACGACGAATATTTCGATCTGCTGCCCAACATCTAATGGCGAAGCGGGGTTCATTGCTTGAAGGGAGTTCGGGGCATGATCCCCTATTCTTCTTTTTGCGTCGCATCAGACTCGATTGGCTGCTCGATCACTTTCCTCCGAGATTGGTCCGCTCAGTTTATGTATTTGTGAATGGCTTTATCACAATTGGGCTGCTTGCGCTCTTGGCGCTTGTAAGCCGAAACCCATTTGTCTTTCCATCGCTGGGCCCCACCGCTTATCTCTTATTTTTTGCTCCCTTGGGCAAAAGTTCCAGTCCGCGAAACACGATTTGTGGCCATGCCATCAGTCTCATATGCGGTTATGCTGCATTTGTTGTCACCGGCGCCGGAGCCCAGCCCTTCGGAGCGCACCCGAGCATCTTCTGGCCAAGAATCCTCGCAGCGGCACTTTCGCTCTCCGTGACCGGAGCGTTCATGGTTCTGCTGGATGTCAGCCATCCTCCCGCCGGAGCGACAACGCTGATCGTTTCTCTCGGAATCATTTCGAAGCCGCGAGAGCTCGTGATCATCGAAGTGGCGGTGCTTCTACTGGTGATTCAAGCGTTGGTGATCAATCGAACGGCGGGATTGCCTTACCCTATCTGGAGCGTGAAGGCCCCGGACAAAGAGTGAATCTCAGCCTTTAAGGCTACGTCCCTTTGGTCGAAGTGCCGTACGCTCGGAGTACGAGAGTAGGTTCGCAGACCAGAGTCACTCCACTGGCGTATTCACCGCAATGGTGGGCGTAAGCCCAGGCCAGGTGCATGGCGCCGCGCTAGCGGCGCATGATTGGCACTCTGCGTTTCGTTTTAGAATGCTCGTGAATGTGCGGATGTTACAGACTCACACGCGCTGACAGGCTCGTGGGGGAGCTTGAGACAGAGCTCAAAAAAAACATCGCTTAGATACCCATAGGTGAACTCCTTCACCTTATGGATGATATTTTTCTCACGGTTTTTTTGATGATTTCGGCGAGTTCCGCATTTAAGGCCGAGCCACTATTAACACCGGGTGAAGCTCTATTCCATTTGGAGCCACACCCGTTTGGTGGTGAAGGAAGTCAAAGAAGACAACGCCGCGCAGGCGCACGGGATAGGGCGCTGCAATTTTTTCAATTTACCCACGGCCGGGATTGGCCCGGCAATTTGCGCGATGACGTTCCTGGCAGCAGTGTAATACTTCGCCTCCGATTGTCGTCCACAATGGGGCGAAGGAATTTCTCCGATCATCGTCACCCGACTATTGGGGTCGCCAAGCACGAGGTGAATGTCTTCGTCATCTTCAAGCTTGAATGCCAGCAGGACCGCATCGACGGTAACCGCGGCAGTTTCCGCTTGGCTGCGCTGGTGGAGATCCGCCGGGCGCGGCAGGGCGCGGAGTTGAGTTACCGTGACAGGCCCACGATATTCGAGCCTTGGATTATCGCGCAGTACCTTGATGGTCCATCTTTCTTTGCCGCAAGCCCAAGCGCTGGATGCAAAAACCAGCACCAGCACGAGATTGGAGAGAATTTTGAATTGCATGCGGGAGAGTGTAGCAGTGTCCCGCACGCCGAGGAGTCAAAGAGTTGAGCCCGACTCTTCATGGCCACTGTTTTTCTTCGTTGGCGTTTTGCGTTGAATCCAAAAATCCGTGAGGCAATGATCGAAGAGCGCTGGGAAGTTCGCCGTGGCCTCGTTCGGAAGTACTCAGGTGAACGGCTCCCCTTGCCCACGTACCAGATTTCACAACGCGTCGTGCTGAGATGAGTTAAGGGAGCATCAGTCATACCTACGAATCGACAAAGGTGACATTTGCCCACGGGCGACATTAATGAATCCCCCGTGATAACTGATTTCGCCGTGCCGAAACAGCCGCGCCAGCATCGCCAAAGCATGATACGCAAGCGTTTGATTGATGAATGGCTCCTGCCGCTCCAGTGCCTCGAGAGCGCTACAGGCCGGCAAATCATCAGAATTGTCCAGAAGTGGTGTGACGATCTCGG
>JAICYU010000313.1 GCA_025934025.1 Terriglobales bacterium | reverse complement strand
GAAACTCTGCGCCGCCATGTTGTAAATCTCATCCGGTTTGAGCTGCTGCACCACATGGTCCAGCGAACTCTGGTCGGTCAGATCGCCTTCCGCGAACTTGATATCGTCCGCAATGTGCGCCACGCGGTCGTACTTCTCCAGGCTGCTGCGCCGCACCAGTCCGTAGACGTCATATCCTTTGTTCAACAAGAATTCGGCCAGATAAGAACCATCCTGTCCGGTAATTCCTGTAATCAATGCCCGCATTCCCAACTACACCTCAGTCTTGAATTGAACTTGTCTTTCTCTTTAACTTTTGCCTGTAACCCTGTTAAACAGCGAAGACTTGTGTGTTTGATGATATACCCTTGAGGTCTCTCGCGCCGCTTTCATCCATGAAAAATCCGCCGATCGCCTGAGCGCCGCTTCTCTCCAATGCTCTCGCCGGGCCGCATCTCTAAGCAGTTCACACACAGCATCAGACATACCTCTTACGTTGTCTGGAGCGAACAACTGCGCGCCACTTCCCGCAACTTCGGCGAGTGCCCCGCAGTTCGATGCCACCACAGCGCAGCCGCAGGCCATTGCTTCCAGCATGGGCAAGCCAAAGCCCTCATAGAGCGAGGGAAACAAAAAAACCCTGGCATGGCGATAAAGTAATGCAAGCTCGTCTCTCGCGACATAGCCTGTGCTTTTCATTTCCAGCGATGAAGCGCTTCCGTTTATTCCACACGCGTTGATTCCCTCAGGCGATCCGTAAACCACAGTTTGAAATTTCGCACCCATCTCGCGGGCGGCTTTCAAAGCTCGCAAAGCGGTTTCAAGATTCTTCGTGCGCCAATTGCGTGCGCTCGCCAGCAACACGTACGGCTGACTGATTCCATATTTCTGCTGGAGCAATTCAAGTTCCCCTGGTTCCGCTTTCGGCTGATAAACCCCACTGGCTGCAAGATGCACGGTAGAAATTTTGTTGCTGCTGACGTGCAGAATTGTTTGAATGTCACGTGCCGTATTGTCAGTATCAGCGACGATGTGGGCCGCCTTGCGCACTGCCAGCCTGTATCCTGCGCGCACAACCATCTGCTTGGTCTTCGAATAGATGGGGAAAAGAAACGGAATCAGATCATGCAGTGTTACCACCACCGGACAGGAAGCAGATAACGGAACAATATAAAAAGGACAGTGAAGAACATCCAGCCGGTCCTCGCGGCACCTTCTCGCGAGTTCAACCTGTTCGGCGAATGAGTATTTCTTTGCCGCAACCGCAATTCGCCGCACGTTGCTGCACTCCGGCAGCGGCACAGGATTCCGCGCATCCTCATAGAGAACGAGTTCCAGTTGATCTTCCAGTTGTGTCATTGCGCTCAGGATTCCTTTTACGTAAGCTCCCACGCCTGAGTCGTTATACCAGCGGGCGTCAAAGCCAACTCGCAGCCTGCGCAGCTCTTGTGAGTCAGGCGCCAACTTGTTTGCATTCCTTTGCGTATGCTTGAGGATTTTTTAAGGCGCAGTACTGTCTGCTCACATAACCTTGTGCCGGTGGCTGGGCCAGGTATTCGAGCCTTCCGTTGAACGATGGCTGAGTGGAATTTGTCCAGCGCACGTCCACAATCCGTGCTCCGGCCAAGTCCATCACCCTGCGAACTTGAGCCTGGGCCATGCAGTGCAAATCCATCAGAAAAGCGCGATCGCCGTTCGGCGCCATCCTGTTCCAGCGCCTCCGCAACCCGAGCTTCTGCCTCCACTGCTCCAGCACCGGAGCGCGGAAATCGTCCAACACCTGGAAAACCAGAATCCCGCCCGGCCGAGTCACGCGAACCAGCTCCGCCAGGTATCTCCGGCTGTAATGCGGAGCAATATGCTGCAGAACGATACTGGTGTAGACGAAGCCAAAATAATTATCTTGAAGACCTCTCAGATCGCCATTCTCGTTCAGAACAAAGCGGCATTGCGGAATGTCTCCATTGAATTCGCCTGCCAAGCGCACCATCGTAGGCGAAATGTCCACGCCCCAGCAGTCCGGAAAATAGCCGGCCAGCGCGCGAGTCAGCCGCCCTACGCCGCAGCCAAAGTCCAGCGCAGGCGCGCGACCATCAACGGCAACAGCCAGCTCGCGCACGCACTGCATCACCTTCTCAATCTCATCGCGACCGGTGGCAAAGAATTCTTTACGGCTCCATTTTCCGTGCCGTCTCTCCGGATCGGTGCAGATGGCCCACATGGGATCGGCTTGTGCCAGCTCTTCCCAGTTCCTCTGCAATTGCTCAAGTGAACTCATCGTTTTAGCTTCATGAGTCTTTAAAAAAATCTTTCTACTTACGCGCGATCATCCAGATGGTCTCGTACCGGTTTGCGCCGGAAAGTTCAAACATCACTCGATGCAGCGCGTAATAAGCGCCGTGCGCCAGCTTCCACACCCCGGATGCAGCGTAGTAGGGATCCAGCCCTTGTTCCACAATTTCAAAGCCGCTACTACTCAGCAATCGCCGCAGCACAACCGGCGTGAAGTGGGAAAGATGAATCTCGCTGGAGGTTCCGGCCTTTGGGATTCCCGTAACGCGACTGAATTTCCGGAAAGCCCGAAGCCCCATTCTCTTGCCGAGTTTCTTCAGCCCTGAGCCCCACGCAAGAACATCATTCGGAACTGCGATTACAGCCATCCCGCCCGGCCGCAGCAACCGATAACAGCGCCGCATCAACCTGGCCGGATCTGGCACATGCTCCAGCACGTGGAATAAGGTCACATTGTCGAAAGATGCATCAGGTATCAGCAATTCTTCGATGCGCCCCTGCTGAATCTCCAGTCCATATCTCTCTTGCGCAATCCGTACAGCGCTTTCGGAAATTTCGGTGCCGGCGACATCCGTAAAGTGCGGCTTCGCATGGTGAAGAAACTGCCCAATCCCGGTCCCCACGTCCAGAAGATTCCCCGGCGCATGATGTCGCAACAACATCTTCAAACGTCGTTTCCAAAGCGCATCGCGGGCAGCAACATTAGTCAGCCAGGAGTCGTACTTCCCCTGCTGGGAGTAGAAGGCCGTGATTTCCTGCTGGTTCGGCCGCGGATTATCAAAAACATAGCCGCATGCGCCGCAACGGCACAGGTTGCACTCCGGGTCTATGTGCTCGATGG
>JAICYU010000254.1 GCA_025934025.1 Terriglobales bacterium | reverse complement strand
TGATCCAACTGGTGTCATAGAAGAGCTTTTTCAACATGCCTCTGCTGCTATTCAGAGACGCATTAAAATCCGGAATGGTGGGCGTCTGCTCTTTCAGGCCGGGGGCATCTGCAAGGACGAGTTTGTCCACCACCGAACTATGACTGGTCCCGGAAATTTCTGTGGTGTACAGCGCGGACACCCAACCACCCAGGGATTCGCCTACAAGGCTTGCTTTCTCCACTTTCATTTGCCGGAGAAATTCATCCAGGAAATCCACGAAAGTTTGGACGCTATAGGAAACCAGCGGCTTGTCAGAGTGTCCAAAGCCGATCTGGTCAGGAATAAGCAGGCGATGATTCTTTGAGAGCGGGCCGACAACCGCGAGCCAGTCTTCTTTACTACTGCCAAGCCCGTGAAGCAGAACGACAACCGGGCCGGAGCCTACGTCCCAATAATGGATAGTTTGCCCGAAGATAGGAATCGTCTTTTCCGGGGGCATGGTCTGCGCGTTCTGCGCGACGGCAGAGCCAGCGATCATTGCAAGCAGCAGAAAGATGGAGATGAAACGTGGCCGTAGAAAGTTCGCGATGCGGCGCATAGTCCTCCGAAGTGTGTTGGTTCTGTGGCGGATCATTATACGTGCCGAGTTTGAATAAATTTGAAAACCAGGGACGTCTCCGAATTCCGTGACGGAAATCCTGTTTTGCGGACAATACCTGGAAATCTTGTTGCTCCGAAGAAAAAAGAGATAGAATTGCCGGTTTTTCTTGGGGGGAGTTTATGTCTGACCATTCCACTGCGGCAAGCCCCGGTTTGGCTGCAGCCCTGCCTGCTGCCAAGCTGGCGGCGGGCGCAATATCCGACTACTACGCTTTTCAGTTGATCGAGGGTGCGAAGCTGAACACCATCCTCGCTCTCGAGATGGAACTGACACAAGATCGAATTCCTGGAAGCAAGGACCTGTGTATCTATGCTGATGTCGTAAGCTTCAAGGCGCCGCAGACGGGAGCGCCGCTGGCCATGCCCGGACGCAACCTGACGATTTCGGCGCGACGCATCATCACCAACGGGGTAAAGCTTGATGCCAGCGGCAGGACCCATCAGCGCTTCTCGCCGGGTGCGCGGGCCACCGACGGATTGTCCGGCCAGGGTGGAACGGACGGCGCATCGGGTAGTCGCGGGCAGGACGCAGGTGCAATAACCCTGATTGCGGAGGAGTTTGTTGGACAGGTCGTTGTAGATGCCATTGGGGGCCAGGGAGAGCGTGGCCAGGATGGCGGAAACGGTGGTGTTGGGTTGGCTGGCGACAACGGCCCTGATGCCGTGATCGGCGGCTCTGGCTGGATGCAGAGTATCACGCGCAGTCCGGAAGCAGGGAGGAAGGGAAAAACAGGCGGCCGGGGTGGTAATGCGGGAATGTCCGGCGCCGGAGGCAGCGGTGGACGCGTGACTGTGATCTCTGTGAAGCCGATGACCAAGCCTGCCATCTCGGCACAAGGCGGAAGTGGCGGGGCGAAAGCCACTCCGGGGAAAGGCGGTCTTGGTGGGCCTGGCGGTCTGGGGGGGCGAAATGCGTCCTGCCGGACGTTCGGCCGTCCTCCAGACATTTCCAGAATCTGCAGCCATGACAATAGTCGCGCGGCCAGCGGGCCAGCCGGTGATAGTGGCACGTATGGCGCAGAGATGGGTTCAGCACAACCCGGTCCGAGTCAGACTCCAGTCGTCACCACCTCGCAAGACTACTTGCAATACTTTTTTGCGAAAACTGCCGCTCCAGCGGACCTGCAATTGCCGCCTCCACCGGTCGAGCAGCGACAATTGGTGCTGCACCAGGCGGAGCTTCGCTATGTCAATGGAGAGTTCAATCAGGCCGTGGTTCTGCTCGACTGGCTGGTGCAGGTTACGCCTTCCGCTTCCACCCAGCCGGTTCCCGGCCGCGATATGCCGGCGTGGCGCAGCATTCACGAGCGCGCCATCACCTTGCTACGCCAGATACGCTCCGGACTGAACTATTACGGAAAGCCCGAGAACTCTGTTCCGCTGGCTGCACTTTCGTTTTACCAGAAGCAATTGCCGGATTTACTCAACACAGCGCTGGTGCTTGAAGATGCCTACAACAAGTACGCCGCCGATAACGCCCGGCAGGACGCCCAGATGCAGGCGTTGAGAACCGCAATTGACCAGGTGAAAGCAGGGCGGGACACCATTGTGGGGGAGCTCGATCATCTGAAGAGGCAAATACCAGAGGTGCAGAATGCGATCGCCTCCCTGTCGCTCAGCGTGGAGAGTCAGGCAAATGCGGTGCTTGCCGCTTCTACGATATTTCAGGAAGGGCTCATAAGGGCCACTGCTTGCGAGAGCTTCATGAAGCTGGTCGCAAATATCGCCTGCATTGTACAGATGGGCTCGGCTGCGTTCGCGACCTTCAAAGCCATTCGCGGAGCATACGGTGCTTCACGTGCCGGCGGCGACGCGACTCTCAGCAACGTCATTAAAGAATTGAAGCCGATCAGTGACGACGATACGATCGGCAGCATTCGCGAGAGCATCGGGAAAATCCAATCCCTTAACACGCCGTCAATGCCCGATGCGGGAAAGCTTGCCGTGTCACGAGAAGATTTCGACAAGATGATCCAGCCTTATGAAAGCCTGCCGGAAGCGCAGGCTTACAAGACGGTGATGCACAACTACCTGGATGGGGTCCAGGCGAGGAACGACAAAGTCCTGGAGTATAACGGCCTGGTGGCGAAGCAGGCGACGCTCGAGGAAAAAATCCGGCAAAGCGATCTGACGCGGCAAGAGACTGAAGATGCGATGGCCAAAGGCAACGATCCTACAGTCCCGCGGTTCCGGGCGTTCATGCAGGGTGCGTACCTCCAGTTGAAGAACAACGTGCTCCGTTTTCTGTTCGAAGAGAATCAGGCGTTCATTTACTGGGCGCTGGAGCCGAGGGCGTTTCTGGTCTCTGACCAGACGGTGGCTCAGCTCAAGACTACTCATGCCAGGCTCAGCAGCGATGTCCTGGAGCACATCAATGGTTCCACTGCCCCGTTCCAGCCCTTCACGGCCGCGGAAGTGCGCTTGACGGAAGAGCAGCTGCAGGAGCAGTTCAGGGCCCTTGTGCGTGGTCGCAATATGCCCGGCCGTGGGCGTGAACATTCCATCGCGATACAGATCCGGCTCTCGCAACCAGCGTTCAAGGGCTGCACGAATGTTCTGGCCAGATCATTCGCCCTGGAGTTGCCGGGAGCGAAAACCAGCAATGGTCTTCTGATGGTGCGCCTGATCCATAGCGGCCGCGCGCTGTTCCGCAACCAGTCCGGCAAGCAGTTTGAGTTCTCTCACCTGTATCGCAAGGTGCATTACAACTATGAATTGACGACAGGTAAGAAGATTGATGGCGGAAACCTGGCCGGAGAGCCGGGGCAGGAGAGCCAGATCATCGGCGTGAGCCCGTTTTCAACCTGGACAATCATTGTGCGCGACAGCGGTGACGACCAGTCTGAAAACCCTGGTCTGGATCTGTCAAAACTCGAAAGAATCGTGTTCCGCTTCAAGGGCCGATGGCTGCGTCCTTAACGCGCCACTTAGGGTATGAGAAGTGCGGGTCGACACCGGCGTCTGGCGAAGGCTGGAAAGCGACGAGCTGCGACCACCTGCCTCTCAATTTGCCGTAATCCCACCCCAGAAATCCAACACCGGGATTTCCGGGGACCCCGGTCGGCCGTGATCGCCGAGATCGCGCGTGATCGGAACACAAGCGCACCTTTCGCCGCTGATTAACGCTGATTTGCGCAGATGGAAACCGAAACGCTTACTGCAGAGGCCACACAGCCGAGGGCGGCTCCGCCTCAAAAAACCAAAATCGAGTTTTCTGGGGATCCGGGCTGTGCCACACGATTCGACAAGAGGTGGCAACGACGTTGGACAAATACATAGATTCTTCGACTGCGCGCTCGTGAGTTCGGGAAAGGTGGCTCTATCGAGGCGCTTCGCTCAGGATGACAACGCGGCGAGTAAATGAATCGCCGTGATCGCCGTAATCCGGTGATCCACGGCTGCGCCCCACGGCCAGGCCGGGGCAGGCGGGACAGGTCGCGCGTGATCGGGAATCCACCACGGAGGCGTCATGACCGAAGAGGTCCCAAACGAGTGCAAAAATGCTTTTGTTGTCGCTCCGCCTGCGGCTCCGCTCCCGCCTACGGCAGTGAGGTGTTGGTGTGATACTCCGCTTACCCCGCCCTTATCCCTTGGCGCACATTGTGCGCTTCGGGAACGGACGGGGCTAACTCATGCCGCGCCTCCGGCGCTGGACTCTGGCCGGGGATGGTGCTCCGTAGCTTCCGGTTG
>JAICYU010000022.1 GCA_025934025.1 Terriglobales bacterium | reverse complement strand
CGATACGCGCCCACGGTCATGATGTACTCGTCGTTTTCAAAACGCGGCCAGTTGATCTTCTGGCCCTTGATCACGCGCACCTGAACGCGGCTAAGAAGTGGAACCTCGATCGCCGTCCCCGCGACTTCCCCATCGCCCATGGCCGCGTGGCCGTCGCCCAAAAACAGCATCGCGCCGGGAGTGTTCACCGGAAAATATACGGTATTGCCGACGCTGGCTTCCGGTGAATCCATGTTCCCGCCAAAGGCTTCCGGCACAACCGAGCTGCGGGCCTCGCCGCCCGACGGCGCCACTCCGATGCAGCCGAAGAACGGATGCAGCGGAATCTTCACCGTGTATTTGGAATCGAGCGCCTGAAATGTCGCCGTGTTCGTGGCGTGGTCAATGGGATAAAACCAGATCTTCTCCGGAATCGGCGGGTTAATCATGGGCGTGTAATTGGTTGAGTTGATGGCGCCAAACCCGGGCGCCAGCGCGCCGATGCCCTGGTTGCCGTCCACCTGGAGATCAAGAATTTTCACCGCCAGCGTGTCGCCCGGCTCTGCGCCCTCAATGTAAAACGGTCCCGTCAGTGGATTGTCTCCGGGAGCCATGCTCAATGTGTCGCCAGGTTTCTTGATCGCATTCCCGAAGCAGTCCACCGTATTCGTTTCCAGAATATTGCCGGACTGAAGCCGCGCCACCGGCTTGTATGACGCCGAGTAGGTGTACTTCAGCTCCGCCGGATTCAATTGGTAGCGAACTACTTTGCCTTCTTCCCGCGCGTTTTGCGCAAACGCCGATGCAGCCAGCAATAGTGCGGTGATGAATGTTTTCATGGCGCTGGATTATAGAACAGCAGCTTTGCCTTTTATCTCGCCCTCGTGATACAAGAAAGTTCGACGCCTATGCGACCCTCCCGCTAAATCGCGCTTCTTCTCGCGGCTGCCGATCAGCAGGGGCTAAAGCCCGCTCCAAATTAACGGTCGGCCGCACGACTAAAGTCATGCCCTGACACTTGTGCTTGGTTGGCGTTTAGCTTCCGCAACGCAAAATTCTTGGTTGGCGGCACCACAAAGTCATGGCCCGACACCTCTGCTTGGTGATGATAGGGCTTGCGCAATGCAAAATTCTGGAGAGTGCAAGTGAGTTCCCCTGCAGCTACCAACGCGCAGCCAGACAAAACTGGCTTATTCAAGCTTCTGAAAGAAGCCATCGTTGGCTCTCATCAGGATTACACCGCGATTTCGGTCAACCGCGCCATTCTCCTGCTCGCCGTTCCCATGGTGCTGGAGATGGCGATGGAATCGCTCTTCGGAATTGTTGATATCTTCTTCGTGGCCCATCTTGGCGCCGATGCGACCGCAACAGTCGGAATCACCGAAGCCATGCTGATTCTGGTGATGGCGGTTGCGTTCGGCCTCAGCATGGGAACCACTGCTGTAGTCGCCCGCCGCGTGGGCGAGCACGATCCGGACGGCGCCGCGGAATCCGCTGTCCAGTCCGTCTTGATCGGGCTCGGGTTTGCGCTGCTCATCTTTTCTATCGCTCTACCCTTCGCTCCCAGACTGCTGGAGTGGATGGGCGCCACACCGCATATCCTCGCCATCGGCTCGCTCTACACGCGGATCATGTTGAGCAGCTCCGGGATCATTCTTCTCCTGTTCCTCATCAACGCGGTTTTCCGTGGGGCCGGCGATGCGGCGGTCGCTATGCGCGTGTTGTGGCTGGCCAACTTCATCAATCTCTGTCTCGATCCCTGCTTGATTCGCGGTCTCGGGCCGTTTCCAAGGCTGGGCGTGACGGGCACTGCTGTTTCAACCACCATCGGGCGCAGCATTGGCGTGATGTTTCAGCTATGGATGCTGGCAAAAGGCAGCGCTCATCTCAGAATTCTGCGGCGGCATATCCGCATGAAGTTGAAGCTCATGTGGAATATTTTCGAAGTTGCAGGAGTTGGTGTTCTGCAACTCCTGGTGGCCACCGCGAGCTGGCTGGTGATGGTGCGCCTGGTGCAATCGTTCGGCAGCCAGGCGACGGCGGGTTATACGGTGGCTATTCGCATCGTGATTTTCTCCACGCTGCCTTCCTGGGGTCTCGGATCGGCGGCGGCAACGCTCGTTGGACAAAATCTCGGCGCGCAGCAGCCGGAACGCGCAGAACAGTCCGTCTGGCGCGCCAGCTTGTTCAATGCAATATTTCTAGCATTCGTCTCGGCGGCGTTTCTGATCTTTGCCCCGCAGCTCATCGGCCTCTTTAGCAATGACGCGCAGGTGATCCGCTACGGAGCAAGCTGCCTGCGAATCATCAGCCTGTGTTATGTGCTCTGGGCCTACGGAGAGATCATTGTGCAGGCGTTCAATGGCGCAGGCGATACCTGGACTCCCGCCTGGATCAACCTGCTCGCTTACTGGATCGTGCAGTTGCCGCTTGCTTATGTGCTCTCCCTGCGCCTCGGATTCGGCCCCAACGGCGCATACTATGCAATCCTGGCTGCTGAAACCGTTCTGGCGCTGGTTTCGATTTACGTGTTCAGGCAAGGCAAGTGGAAGCAGAAGCGAGTCTGAGTTGATGGTCCGAACTCACTCGGGGGCGGTCACACTCCCGCTCATCACTCCTCCGCGAGCGTCCGCGTGGCGAGTGCTGGAAAGATCCGCTCCTTTCCGTTCTTTCCCGATCCAGGTAATGAACGCGACCAGGCTGGCAATCACCAGCACTGTCCAGGAGAGGACCGGAGCAAAGCTGCCGCCGAATCGCTGTTCCGCAAATCTTGCCTGAATGACTGCATTGCGCGACGAGAGCAGATTGCCCAACTGATATGCCAACCCCGGGAAGGTTGCTCGCACCGCGGGCGGAGAGAGTTCATTCAGGTGCGCCGGCACCACGCCCCATGCTCCCTGCACCATGAACTGCATCAGAAAGCCGCCCAGCGCAATTAACGGAACACTGCTGCCATAAGCCCACAACGGCACGCAGGGTATGGCGAGAAGCGCTGCAATCACAATGGCCCTGCGTCGGCCAATCTTCTCTGACCATGCACCAAATAGAATTCCACCGAGAAGCGCGCCGATGTTGTAGATGATCGCGATCAGCCCCACTAGCTTTGGAGAGAAGCTGTGGTTCTTCTGCAGAAATGTTGGGTAGAGGTCCTGCGTCCCGTGGCTGAAGGAGTTGAAAGCAAACATCAGAACAATGAGGAAGAGAAAGCTTCCCAAGTAAGTAAGGACGTCCCTGCGGATGTGGCTCTCAGCTTTCGGTGCCGCACGTCCTTTGAGCCAGGCGGGCGACTCTTCCACTTTGCTGCGGATATAAACCACCAGCAGCGCGGGCAGCACGCCGATCACGAACATCCCGCGCCAGCCGACAAACGAAAATACCGTTCCATAGATCAGCGCTGCAAACAGATAACCGGCGACATAGCCTTCCTGCAACAGCCCCGAGAAAAATCCGCGGCCTTCAGTGGGCAGTGTCTCAAATGCCAGAGCCGCGCCCACTCCCCATTCCCCACCCATGGCAATGCCGAACCGCGCGCGCATAACGATGAAGCTCCCCAAGGATGGAGCAAAGGC
Organism: Terriglobales bacterium; assembly: GCA_025934025.1. GTDB lineage: Bacteria > Acidobacteriota > Terriglobia > Terriglobales > Acidobacteriaceae > Angelobacter. The sequence goes on along the minus strand of JAICYU010000022.1, from coordinate 24,859 downwards.
CGAGCCAAGCTCAAAAATGGAATAGGCAATGATGTCAATCATCAGCGTGGGACGGCGGCCAAAACGGTCCGCCAGTATGCCGAAGATCAACGCGCCCACAGGCCGCATTGCCAGCGTGATGAAGATTGCCTCCGCCACTGATGAAACTTTGGCGTGGAAGTCCGCGCTGATAGCGCTTAGGCAAAAAACCAGAATGAAGAAATCAAACGCGTCCAGCGACCAGCCAAGGAAGCAGGCGACAAAGGTATTCCGCTGCACCGGAGTGAGCCGGCGGAAGCGCTCCACAAAGCCCATAGGCACGAGAGTTTATAGCCTTGCCCGTTGCGACCGCAACGCGCGCGATCACCCTATGGGTTCGCGTTCAACGAAAATCGTTATCGCTCCCATAAAAATTTTGAATTTCACATGGCAATCGGCTCTGGCTACAGTGTGCTCAGCCCAAGCAAGCAACTCCGGTTTCGGAAGGTGCTATGAGCAAACTGGCCGCAGCGTGTTTCTTTGGTCTTCTGTTGGTTTCGTTCCAACCAGCCACGGCGCAAATCCCAACCGCAACAACTTCAACTGAGCGCGCTTCCCAGGCACAGAACGAACGAATGGCCCGGCTGGAACAGCAGGTGGCCGAGTCCAAGAGCTCTGCGGATAATGCCTGGATGCTGATGAGTACGGCCCTGGTGCTGATGATGACTGGTCCCGGCCTCGCCCTCTTTTATGGTGGGTTGGTGCGCAGGAAAAACGTTCTTGCCACCATGATGCAGAGCTTTGCCATGATGGCCGTGGTCACAGTTGTGTGGGGAGTGTTTGGCTATAGCTTGAGCTTCGGCGCGGGGAATGGCTTCATTGGCGGATGGCAGAATGTCCTGCTGCGCGGCGTTGGCGCGACGCCCGATCCCGACTACGCTGCGACCATTCCGGCGCAGACTTTCATGATTTACCAGTTGATGTTTGCCATCATCACTCCGGCGCTGATTGCCGGCGCCTTTGCAGAACGCATGAAATTCAGCGCCATGGTCCTCTTCACGGTACTGTGGTCGGCGCTGGTTTACAGTCCGATGGCGCACATGGTGTGGGGCAAAGGGGGTTTGCTCAACGCCGCTCTGGGCGGGCGTTTTCCCATGCTCGACTTTGCCGGCGGCACGGTGGTCCACATCACCTCGGGAGTTTCCGCGTTGGTTTGCGCGCTGTATCTGGGCCGTCGGATCGGCTATCCGCAGGACCCGATGCGTCCGCATAGTGTTGTGCTCAGCTTTATTGGCGCATGCATGCTGTGGGTGGGATGGTTTGGTTTTAATGCCGGAAGCGCGCTGAGTGCAGGCAGCCTGGCCACAAGCGCCTTTGTAGCGACCCATTTTGCCGCCGCTGCCGCTGTTGTGGGATGGAGCTCGGCGGAGTGGCTCTGCAATGGCAAGCCCAGCGCTCTCGACGCAATTTCCGGCGGAGTGGCTGGCCTGGTGGCAATTACACCCGCAGCGGGATATGTAAGTCCGATGGCTGCGTTGGTGATTGGCGCGATTGCCGGAGTCTTCTGTTTCCTCATGGTGGCGAAAGTGAAAGTCTGGTTTGGCTATGACGATACTCTGGACGCCTTCGGTGTTCACGGGGCGGGCGGAACTATTGGAGCGGTGCTCACCGGAGTGTTTGCCTCCAGCGCGATCAATCCCATCTTTAAAGATGCCAAAGGCAATGTGCTGGCTTCTGGCGCTCTTGAGGGCAACACGCACCAGATTGTGAATCAATTAATTGGTGTGGGCGTCGCTGCGAGCCTGGCAATCGCCGGCACCCTGATCATCTTGAAAGTTGTTGATCTGATCGTAGGTATTCGCGTTCCCGAGGACCACGAAATCCAGGGGCTGGACCTCTCGCAACATGGGGAAGAAGGTTACTGCTGGGAGGTTGGCGCCTAGCGATTGCGTTCTGGCATTTCAACGGCAGCCGAAAAAAGAATGTGATCGGTAAATTTTGACCCGCTTTGATTTAGTCTGCCTTCGCGCCTTAAGCCCATCGAGTTAAATCCCGCTCTTCGCCGCATACCAGGCCTGTCCCAGCGAGATTTCATCGTGTGGCGACTAAGAACTATTCATGGCACGTCATCCGTCCGTGCGCATAACTTTTACGGCGACAACTTGCGGCAAAAGCTTTGCATCACGACTAGGGTTGTGCCCAGATTGGAATCGAGCCGTTCGCGGAAAAGCAGCTTCTGAGGAACCCTGAAATTTGGGAAAAAGCAATCCGCTGCGGCTTCGGCTGATTGCGCTTTTCGGATCACTACTGATGCGGTTTCAATCGGGACAACAAGGACCGCAATCACATGCCATCCTCTGCCAGCGCTCGCTGTCGAATTCCTGCGCTGCTTCCCTCCTCAGGCTCTCTTCTCTTTCAGTCTCTTTCAGTCGTCCAGTCCACAAGTCCTAAGAAAGCGAGGCGATTATGCGTTTGATAAGCCTGCCCTGGCTTAAACCAGAGCAACCCATCCCTCTTGACGTCCACGTGATCTGGCTGCCCGATGGAATGAGCTGCGACGGCGATACCATCTCCGTTACTGCTGCCGAGCAGCCTTCAATTGAGGACCTTATTCTCGGCGCCATTCCTGGAATCCCCAAAGTTGTGCTTCACAATCGCGTGCTCGCCTATGAACAAGGCGGCGACGATTTTATGAACTGGCTCTATAAGGCCGAGCAAGGCCGCCTGACGCCGTTCGTCTTGGTCATCGAGGGATCAATTCCCAACGAGAAGATAAAGGATGAAGGCTACTGGACCGGTATTGGGAACGATCGCGAAGGCCAGCCGATTCCGCTCACAGACTGGATTGACCGGCTTGCACCCAAGGCATTCGCTGTAATCGCCGCGGGAACCTGCGCCACGTTTGGCGGAATCCACGCGATGGCGGGAAATCCCACCGGCTCCATGGGCTTGGCCGATTACCTGGGATGGGAGTGGAAATCCTGGGCCGGAGTTCCTCTTATCAACGTCCCGGGCTGTCCCGTCCAACCGGACAACATGACAGAAACCATTCTCTACCTTCTTTATCAGGCCGCGCAGATGGCGCCCATGATCCCGCTCGACGAACAGTTGCGCCCAACTTGGCTTTTCGGCAAAACGGTACACGAGGGCTGCGATCGTGCCGGCTACTACGAGCAGGGTGACTTCGCCCATGAGTACGGCTCGCAGAAATGCCTGGTGAAACTCGGCTGCTGGGGCCCGGTGGTGAACTGCAACGTGACCAAACGCGGTTGGATGCGCGGCATCGGAGGCTGCCCGAACGTTGGCGGCATTTGCATCGCCTGCACCATGCCGGGATTTCCGGACAAATTCATGCCTTTCATGGACGAACCTCCCGGAGCTCGCGTCTCCACCGTCGCAACGGGAGCCTATGGCCGTGTTATTCGGGCCCTGCGCGCCATCACCAACGCCAGCGGGAACAGAGAACCCAAGTGGCGACACAAAGGCAACAAGCTGACTTCAGGATACGTACCGAGCACCTACGGCAGAAAGGAAGGATCTCATGCCAACCGTCACTGAGGAGCGTACCCGGCGAGCCACTGGCAAGCAGAACCTGGTCTCGATGAGCTGGGACCCGATCACCCGCATTGTCGGCAGCCTCGGAATCTACACCAAGATTGATTTTGAGAATCGAGAGGTGGCGGAGTGCTACAGCACCTCATCCATGTTCCGCGGTTACAGCGTCTTCATGAAAGGCAAAGACCCTCGCGACGCACCTTTCATCACCAGCCGCATCTGCGGGATCTGCGGCGACAACCACGCCACCTGCGCCGTCTACACGCAGAACATGGCGTTTGGAGTAAAGACGCCCAACATTGGCGAATGGATCATCAATCTGGGTGAAGCCGCCGAGTACATGTTTGACCACAACCTGTTTCAGGACAATCTGGTCGGCGTGGATTTCTGCGAGCAGATGGTGAAGGAAACCAATCCCGGCGTACTGGCCAAGGCGGAAACCACCGAAGCGCCGCACGCCGACATTCACGGCTATCGCACCATCGCCGACATCATGCGCTCCCTGAATCCCTTCACCGGCGAATACTACCGCGAAGCGCTGGTCATGAGCCGCCTAACGCGCGAGATGTTCTGCCTGATGGAAGGCCGTCACGTGCATCCTTCCACGCTTTATCCCGGCGGTCCAGGGACAGTTGCGACCATTCAGTTGTTTACCGATTACATGGTCCGCCTCATGCGCTATATCGAATACATGAAGAAGGCGGTGCCGCTGCACGACGATCTCTTCGACTTCTTCTATGAGGCACTACCCGGTTATGAGAAGGTCGGACAGCGAAGAGTGCTGCTGGGCTGCTGGGGCGCATGGAACGATCCCGAGCACTGCGATTACAAGTACAAGCACATGTCGTCCTACGGCAAGCACATGTTTGTCACGCCGGGGATCATCGTGGATGGCCAGATCATCACCAATGACCTGGTGGACATAAACCTGGGCATTCGCATCCTGCTGGGAAGCTCCTATTACGAAGACTGGGAAGACAAGGAAATCTTCGTCAACAAAGATCCTCTGGGAAATCCCGTGGACAAGCGGCATCCCTGGAACCAGACGACTACTCCTCGTCCGCAGAAGCGCGATTTCCGCGGCAACTACAGTTGGGTGATGTCGCCGCGCTGGTATTACGGTAAAACCGGCGATTATATGGCACTCGACACCGGAGGCGGTCCGATTGCGCGGCTGTGGTCCACCGCGCTTTCCGGGCTGGTGGATTTTGGCTATGTGAAATCCACTGGCCACAGCGTGAAGATCAGGCTGCCCAAAACGGTCACCAAGCCGGAGGTGGAATTCGAATGGAAGATTCCAAAATGGAGCAACGCGATTGAACGTGATCGCGCGCGCACCTACTTCCAGGCATACGCGGCAGCGGCAGCAATGTACTTTGTGGAGAAAGCCATTGCCGATGTGCAGCAAGGCCACAGCAAGACCTGGCAACCGTTTGAGGTGCCTGAAGAGGCCATCGGCTGCGGTTTCCATGAAGCCGTTCGCGGAGTGCTCTCGCACCACGTCGTGATCCGCGAGCGCAGGATCGCCAACTATCATCCGTATCCGCCAACGCCGTGGAACGCCAATCCTCGCGACGTCTACGGCACTCCTGGTCCCTACGAAGATGCGGTGCAGAACACGCCCATCTTCGAAGAGAACGGCCCGGACAAATTCAAGGGCGTTGACATCATGCGCGCTGTCCGCAGCTTTGATCCTTGCCTGCCTTGCGGCGTTCACATGTATACCGGCAAGGGCAAATTGCTTGAGGCGCGGCACGTCCCCATGTTCGGATTGATGGAGCCGCAACCGTGAGCGCAACTACAACCCAGGCCGCCGCGCCCGAAGCCATATCGTTCGATATCGAGCGGCAGGTGCAGCAATTGGAAGCAATTGCGGACCCTGCCGTTCGCGCGATAACGATGGATCTTGTCTCATCCGTTTTGCAGTTTCACGGCGAGGCGCTGACCGCTATGCTTCGCATTTTGAAAGAAAAGGGGAGCGATACGCAGGAACTGCTGGCCGCACTCGAGCGCGATCCTCTTGTGCGCAGTGTGCTTTTGCTTCATGGACTGCATTCGCAACCCATTGAAGTTCGCATTGACCGTGCACTCTCTGAGTTCGAACCAACGTTAAATAAATACGGAGCGGTGGCCGAGTTGCTCCGAGTTGGCGAAGACGGCCTCACCATTAAGCTCCGTATCGAAGGCCATAGCTGCGGATCAACTGCAGAAACAGTCCGGGCATTGCTGGAGCGCAAGCTGGCCCAGGCGGCGCCGGACATCGCAGAATTGGTCATCGAGTTACCCGCAGCTTCGGCGGACAGTTTTGTTCCAATCAATGCTTTGCAACCTGCTACGGCAGAGGAATGAGGTCCATTTATGGGTGAGCATTTCACGTCCAAGGCCAGCAAGCCTTCACATACGAAAGGCACCATGCGGGGAGAGGAGCGTATTAAGACCGGCGGCAAGGAGCCGGGGCGCGAGAAGGATATTCCGACCGCACGCAGCGCCACTTCCATCAATGCCAAGTCTCGCGATCCCATTGATAAGAAGATGCCGCACATTCTTCCCGCATAACTTTCAAAATGGCAGAGATTGACATCACCGGCAACGATCTGCGCACGCTTGCCTCCATCCGACAGCTTGGGCGCAAACGTAAAGCCGCTGAGTACTGCGAGCTGTGCTCCGCCGAGCTTGCTGCGGAACACCCTCATCTGATTGAGCCCGTCGAGCGCCGAATCGTGTGCTCATGCGCGGCGTGCGCTCTGCTTTTTGAAGGCGCGACCACTGGCAGCTATCGCCGCGTCCCGCGGGATGCAATGTGGCTGAGGGACTTCGTGCTTGACGACGTTCAGTGGGAAGAATTTTCCATCCCTATTGGCTTGGCATTCTTCTTCTTCAGCAGTGCGGCCCAGCGGATGATCGCTCTTTATCCCAGCCCTGGTGGTGCAACGGAGTCGCTGCTTCCGCTTGATGCCTGGAAGGAGATTGAGCGGCAGAACCCTCAGCTCGAACGCATGCAGCCCGATGTGGAAGCCTTGTTGGTGAACCGCCTCGGCCAGCCGCGCGAGTATTACCTGGCCCCTATTGACCGCTGTTATGAGCTGACCGGGATGGTACGCAAGCACTGGCGCGGCTTCAGCGGCGGCGATGAGGTTTGGCACGCGGTAGAGTCTTTCTTTGACAAATTGCGCGGCGTTCCGCGAGGAGAGCTTCATGCCCAACCTGCGCTTTGAGGTCGAGTCCGTCGGCAGCATGCGTGACTCCGCCACTCCCGTGCTAGTCTTCCGCCTGCGCGTGTCGAATACGCCGCCGGAAGAATGCATCCACTCGATTTCGCTGAACGCGCAGCTCCAGATCCAGCCCGGCCGACGGCATTACGCGCCGGCAGAGCAATCCGCCATGAACGAACTTTTTGGTGAGCCGGCGCGCTGGGGCACCACCCTTCGTCCGCTGTTCTGGACTACCGCTTCCACCACAGTTCCTGGTTTTGCCAGTTCCACCACGGTGGACCTGCGCGTGCCGTGTACGTTTGATTTCAATGTGGCCGCAACCAAATACTTTCACGGCGTCCGGGAGGGCGAAATTCCTGTCGTGCTGCTGTTCAACGGAACCGTTTTCTATATCGCCGACAATGCGATCCAGGTCGCGTTGATTCCCTGGTCACAGGAGACCTCGTGCCGCATTTCTGCCGCGGTGTGGAAGGAGATGATGGCGCGGCACTATCCCGATTCGACCTGGCTCAGTTTGCAGCATGAAGCCTTCGAGCAGTTGTATCGTTACAAGGTCCAGCACGGTCTTCCGACCTGGGAACAGACGGTGGAGCATGTGCTCGCCGCCGCGGCCAAAGGACACGACTGATGCGGTTGGACGGAATCAAAGGCATCGCGAATGCGGTTCTTTACGAAGGGTACATGCTCTATCCCTATCGTCCGTCCGCGCTCAAGAACCAGCGCCCGGGTTGGAGCTTTGGTACGCTCCTGCCGCCGGCCTATGTTGAGACCACTCCCGGCGACTCAGATTACATGGAAGGCCAGATGCTGCTCGCTGGCGCTGATTCCGCCGATGTCAACGTTGAGATCCGTTTTCTTCAGCTCGCTGGTTCCGCTGGAGCGGAAGCATTGGAAAGAACGGTATCGCTAACGGCCCCAATGAATGAACTGCTCGCGGGCCCAAAGAAATCGCAGCAGTTTACCTTTTGCAGTGGCCAGGGGGGCGTGAAGGTTGAGGGCACGGTAGAACTCACGGCCACGCGGGTCTCTGACGCTGCTCTAAAGCTGGTCGTGCGCGTACACAACCGCACGCCGCTCGTTACCCGTGCAGCCAGTCGCGATGAGGCGCTCCCTTACTCACTGATTGCCGCTCACGCCATCCTAGCGATTAATCAAGGAGAATTTGTTTCTTTGCTCGATCCTCCTGAGAATCTCAAAACTGAAGCCGCCGCATGCCATCAAAGGGGAGCTTTTCCAGTGTTGGTCGGCGACGAGGGCAGCCGGCAAAACATGTTGCTCTCGCCCATCATCTTGGAAGACTACCCGAAGATTGCGCCGGAAAGCCCAGGCGACTTCTTCGATAGCGCCGAAATTGACGAGCTTCTCACGCTTCGCCTGCTGACGCTCACGGATTCGGAAAAGGACGAGCTACGCCGCGCCGGGAAGACAACACTTGATCTGCTTGATCGTACCCATTCCTGCCGTCCGGAGGAGCTGCTGCGGATGCACGGGGTGATCCGCGAACGGCTGACGGAAAAGGAGCATTCATGACCGCAGGAGATCCTTTTGCTGCAAACACCCTTACGAGCGTGCAGGTATTTGGCATCGAAGTTAAGAAGGGCGCCCGAGTCAGGTTATGGCCGCAGCGGCAGGCAGACATCTTTGATATGACTCTGGCGGGCAAGATGGCGACTGTGGAAGCCATCGAGCAGACAGTCGAAGATGAAGTTTACCTGGCTGTTACGGTTGACGAGGACCCCGGTTCCGACTTGGGAAATCTGCGGCAGATTGGCCATCGCTTCTTCTTCCGCGCGGAAGAGGTCGAACCCGTCGCCGCAGACGAAATGGACAGCAAATGAGTGCCAGGGTATTGGTTGCGGGAATCGGCAACATTTTTCTGGGCGACGATGCTTTCGGTGTGGAAGTTGCACGCAAGCTCCTCGCGCGAAGCTGGCCGGACGACGTGCTGATAAAAGACTTCGGCATTCGCGGCCTCGACCTCGCTTACGCCATGATGGAACCGTGGGACCTTGTGATTCTCGTGGACGCAATCTCCCGTGGCCAGGCGCCCGGCACTCTGTATGTTGTCGAACCTGAGGTGGACGACAGCGCTCCGCGTTCGACTCCGGACGGTCATGCCATGACTCCGGAGAAAGTTCTGGAGTTGGTCAAGAGCCTGGGCGGGCAGATCCCTCGCACCTTGGTTCTAGGCTGCGAGCCCGCGCAGTTCGGCGGAGAAGAAGGCTGCATTGGCTTGAGTGAAATCGTGGAAGCATCACTGGAAGAGGCCGCCCAAGAAGTTGAGCGGCTTATGACAGAGGGTTTGAGCATCAAGACTCAGGCTGCGGCTTGAGAAGAAAGAAGAAGAGACCATGAACCGAGGAATAAGTTCTTTTTGGAAGTTGCTGGGCGCAGCCGCTGCGGTGGTGGCGGGAGCTGCGTTTATCTCCCTGCTGCCGGACTTCAAGCGTTACTTGAAGATTGAGTCCATGTAAGGCAGCATCCCTAATAGACAGCAAGAGGCGTCACGCTATGAGTTCAGACATAACGGAAAAGCTCCAAATCGGCGACAAAAAGTGTCAGGGCACGACTTCAGTCGTGCCGTCTGGCGTCTTTAAAAACCGGGCTTTAGCCCCTGCAAACTCGGATCTTCGAAACAATGGAGCACAACATGTGCCTGGCAATTCCAGGAAAAATCATTGAGTTGGTGGCCGGAAACCCGAATCTCGGAACCGTGGACGTGGTCGGCGTGCGTCGTAAAGTTGACCTCGGGCTGTTAAAGGACGAGATGCCCAAACCCGGAGACTGGGTGCTGATTCACGTTGGTTTCGCCATGTCGAAAATCAGTGAAGAGGATGCGCAGGAGCAGATGCGCACCCTGGCCATGCTGGGTGAGGCCGACCAGGCCATGCAGGAGGTCCGCGGCTACGGCATGGATGACGCAGACGGTCACGAGAAGCCGAACTGAGCGGGCAGCTTGCCGGAGGATCGAAGATCAATGCGGTTTGTAGATGAATTTCGTGACCCGGAGATCATTACCAAAGCGGCGGCGGAAGTTCACCGCCTGGTGGATCCCGGCCGGCATTACCGCTTCATGGAAGTCTGCGGCGGGCATACGCACGCAATCTATCGCTTCGGGCTGAAAGACCTTCTGCCGGAAAATATCGAGCTGATCCACGGTCCCGGATGCCCTGTCTGCGTGCTGCCCATGGGCCGCATTGATGATGGTCTCTCGCTCTGCCAAGACTCGAACGTGATCTTCACCGCCTTCGGCGACATGATGCGCGTGCCAGGAACGCACGGCAGCCCCCTGGAACACAAAGCGCGCGGCGCCGATGTTCGCATCGTGTACTCGCCTTCTGACGCCCTGAATCTGGCTCGCGCCAATCCCGATCGGCATGTGATGTTCTTTGCCATCGGCTTTGAAACGACCGCGCCTTCCACTGCACTCACTCTCTTGCGCGCAAGGGTGGAAGGCATCAAGAACTTTTCTGTATTTTGCAATCACGTCACCATCATTCCGGCCATCCGCGCCATTCTCGATTCGCCCGATATGCGGCTCGACGCTTTCATCGGTCCGGGCCATGTTTCCACCGTTATCGGGTGCCGGCCTTACGAATGGATCTGCCGCAACGAAAACAAGCCGATCGTAGTCTCCGGTTTTGAGCCGTTGGACATGCTTCAATCCATCGTGATGATCCTGCGCCAGCTCAATGCCGGCGAAGCCAAGGTCGAAAATCAATACAAACGGGTAGTGCCGTGGGAAGGCAATCGCGCTGCCTTGCGCGCCATGGCGGAAGTCTTTCAGTTGCGGCCCTACTTCGAGTGGCGCGGGCTGGGTTTTATATCGCAATCGGCTCTGCGCATTCGCGACGAGTTTGCCGAATGGGACGCGGAGCAGCGCTTCCAGGTGCCCGGCGTGAGGGTGACCGATCCTCGCGCGGCGCAGTGCGGAGAGGTGCTGAAGGGAGTGCTTAAACCGCATCAGTGCAAACTGTTTGGACGCGAATGCACACCGGAACATCCAATTGGCGCGCTGATGGTTTCAACAGAGGGTTCATGCGCAGCGTATCACAGTTACGAACATCGCAAGCAGTTGCTGACCAACATTCAGACGGCAGCCTGACGGCTGCGGCAGTTGCGCCGCGGCAGCAGCCGGCAGTACGCTTCCGCGAGCCGCAGATCGAAATGGCGCACGGGGCCGGCGGCAAAGCCAGCCGCAAGCTGGTGGAAGGTCTGTTCATCCCCCTGCTTGCTCCACAACCTTCCCAGCTTCTGGGTGACGCCGCGCAGGTACAGATCAACGGTGCTCCGCTGGCCATCACCACCGATAGCTTCGTGGTCAAGCCGCTGCGTTTCCCCGGCGGTTCCATTGGCGAACTCGCAGTGAATGGAACAATGAATGATCTTGCCGTTTCCGGCGCTCGCGGCGAAGCTCTGACCGTGACCTTCGTTCTTGAAGAAGGGCTGCCGACGGAGCTTCTGGAAGCCGAGGTTCGCGCCATGGCAGCCGCGGCTGACCGGGCCGGTGTTGCCGTTGTTGCCGGCGATACCAAAGTGGTCGAGCATGGCAAAGCCGACAAGATGTACATCACTACCACCGGGATCGGCGAACCTCTGCCGGGGGTAAAGATTGATGCCCGCTCGGTGCGCCCCGGAGATAAGGTCATTCTTTCCGGCCCGATCGGCGATCACGGCATCACCATCCTCCTGGCGCGCGGCGACCTCGATTTCGAAGCTGATCTGCGTTCCGACACGCGTTGTGTATTGGCGCTCGTTGAAGCCATGGCCAAAGAAGCAGCTCCGGGCATTCGCTGGATGCGCGATCCCACACGCGGCGGCGTGGCCACCTCGCTCAATGAACTTGCGCGCGACTGCGGGCTCTCCATCCATGTATTGGAACAGGAGCTGCCGGTCCGTGATGAAGTCCGTGGCGCATGCGAGCTGCTGGGGCTCGATCCCCTGCACATCGCGAATGAAGGACAGTTCCTCGCCGTGGTTGCGCCGGAATATGCTGACGCCGCTCTCAACGCGCTTACGCTGGCCGAAGGCGGAGAGGACGCGCGCATCATTGGCGACGTTCGCGAGCAGCCGGCCGGAGCTGTGCTGGTGATCACCGGCTACGGCGCCAGCCGGATTGTGGACATGCTGGTGGGCGATCCTTTGCCCAGAATCTGTTGATGGAGCATTCGTGCTGACTTCTTCCGCATTGGCAGCACAAGTCGAAGAACGGTTGCTCGCCCGCAATCAGGTGATGGAAGACTATTTCTCGCGCGAAGCGCTGCGTCTTGCGGCGGCATGCCGGGAGATGTCAGAACGCTTCCTGAAAGGCGGACGCCTGCTGGCGTTTGGCCGCGGTCCCTATGCCACGGATGCCCAGCACGTTTCTGTGGAATTTGTTCATCCGGTGATCGTGGGCAAGCGCGCTCTGCCCGCGCTCGATCTCTCGTTGAGTTTCCGTTCCTGGATGGAAGCTATCCTTCAGCCTGAAGATATGGTGATGGGCTTTGGTTCTCCGGAAGGTGATGCTCAGGTTTCGGAAGCCCTGGCTTTCGCCGCGAATCGCGGAGCTATGACCTTTGCCCTGCCCGGAGCCGCTGCAAGTTTCACCCTGGATGCACCAACGCAGGATCCATTCATTCATCAGGAACTGATTGAGATCCTTTATCACACGCTATGGGAGACGGTGCATGTTTTCTTCGAACATCGCGAGCTTGGCCACGATGTTGGCGAATCGGAGTTTCTGTATCCATTTCTCGGGCAGCAGAAACAGGAAACTGGCGACATCATCGCCGAGGTGGCCGCTTCCATCCAGATGAAGGTCCGCGATGATGGCCTGCTGCGCGAGCAGGTCGCGCGCGAACAGTCAGAGCAGATCAGCAACGCGAGCCACGCCATCTGCGAGTGCCTCCAGCGCGGCGGCAAGCTGATGATGTTTGGCAACGGCGGCTCGGCTACTGACGCTAACGATTGGGCGCTCGATTGCGTCCAGCCGCCCAAGAATTTCCAACCCGTTCCTGCTGTCTCACTGGCTATGGAACCGGCCAACATCACGGCTGTGGCCAACGACGTGGGAACCGAGGTCATCTTCCTGCGCCAACTGATAGCGCAGGCGCGGCCGAATGACGTCGCCATCGGCATTTCCACCAGCGGGGGTTCGCGCAACATCATTATGGCGCTGGAAGAAGCGCGCAAACGCAAGCTGCTGACGGTCGCTCTCCTGGGATACGACGGCGGTGAAATTCAGCGCCGCGGCCTCGCCGACTTTCCCATCGTCGTGCGTTGTGACTACATTCCACGCATTCAGGAGGTGCAGGCCTCCATTTACCACGTGATGCGGGAAATGTTTGAGGTACTCAACCATGGCGAGGCTTGAACTGTATGGAGCGGCGCGCTGCCCCTACACTCAGGACATGCGCGAGTGGCTGGAATGGAACCGGCGCGAGTTTCAGGAATATGACGTGGAAGCCGACCTCGAAGCGCGGCGGCGCATGCGCGCTTTGGACGAAAGCTTGCGCAGAGTTCCGGTGCTGGTGGAAGACGGCAAAGTTGTGCAGATCGGATGGCTGGGCCGCGGGTGCCCAATCGAATAATCATGCCGACTGCGTGCTCTATTCGCGTTCGCGGCGTAGTGCAGGGGGTAGGGTTCCGCCCTTTTGTTTATCGCCTGGCGCAGGCCAACACGCTTTCCGGATGGGTGCTCAACGGAGAACAAGGAGTGGAGATCCACCTTGAAGGCAGCGAGGAACACCTCGGCCATTTCCTGCAAGACCTCAAGAGCAATCCTCCGCAAGCCGCGCGCATCGCGGAAATCCAGGTGCTTGCAGCGCAGCGGCAAGGCTTCCAGGACTTTACGATCCGAGAAAGCCAGCGGTTGGACCGTCCCACGGTCCGCATCTCGCCTGACCTACCTGTGTGCGAGCAATGCTTGTCAGAGCTGTTTGATCCTCAAGATCGTCGCTATCTGTATCCATATATCAACTGCACCAACTGCGGGCCTCGCTATACCGTAATCGAGTCGCTCCCTTACGACCGCCCAAACACCACGATGAAGGAGTGGCCGCTGGATGATTTCTGCGCGACCGAATATCACGATCCGGGAAACCGCCGCTTTCATGCCCAGCCCGTAGCCTGTGCAAAATGCGGGCCGGAATTCTATCTGAAGCTTGAGAGCCAGGTTCTTCGCGGAACGGAAGGAATTAAGGAATCAGCGGCGCTGCTGAAACAAGGGCAGATCCTCGCGGTAAAAGGCCTCGGCGGATATCATCTGGCCTGCGATGCTCGCAATCAGGAAGCTGTGATGGCCCTTCGCGAACGGAAGTATCGCAAAGAGAAGCCGTTCGCGCTGATGGTGGCAGATCTGGAAACGGCGCGCGAGCTTGTCGAACTGTCGAGCGAAGCTGAGACATTGCTCACCTCGATGACGCGGCCCATTGTGCTTGCCCCGGTGCGAATTGACCTGCCTGGAGTCGCTCCGGAAAACGACGAACTGGGAGTGATGCTCGCCTATACACCACTTCACCATCTGCTGTTTGCCGCCGGCGCTCCGGAAATTCTGGTGATGACCAGCGCGAACCGCTCCAGCGAGCCGATCGCGTATAAAGACGAAGACGCGCTCGATCAACTCGCCGGTATCGCTGATGCCTTCCTCATTGGCGAACGGCCTATTGCGCGACGGGTAGATGATTCCGTTGCGCGAGTGGGAGCTTATGGTCCAACAATGCTGCGTCGCGCGCGCGGCTATGCGCCCGGAGCAGTAGCGCACCTTCCCGTGCAAGGGCCTATTCTGGCTCTGGGCGCGGATTTGAAGAATACGATTACGCTGGTCGTGGAAGGACAGGCGTTCGTCAGCCAGCACATCGGTGATCTGGAACACTATCAGGCTTACCGCGCCTTTCAGGAAACCATCGAGGACCTGGTTTCCATGTACGACCTGCGCTGGGACGATCTTCTACTAGTACACGATGCGCATCCTCAATATCTTTCAACGGCGCACGCTACTGCGCTGCCCTGCCGCGACGTCATCAGTGTGCAGCACCATCGCGCTCATATTGCGTCGGTTCTGGCCGAGCGCGGCGAATGGGAAAGGCCAGTGCTTGGCGTGAGCTTCGACGGCACTGGCTATGGCGATGATGGGATCATCTGGGGCGGAGAGATCTTCGCAGGCAACATGACAGCAGGCCTTGAACGCATCGCCCATCTCCGTCCCGCTGCGCTCGCCGGCGGAGATGCCGCAGCCCAGCATCCGGTCCAGGCCGCAGCCGGATTCCTGGCTCAGCTTGATGGCTTGCCCGATCTGATGGCTGCACCCTTCAACTTCGGTGATCGTTATCAAAACGCGATGGAGCTCGTGCGCAAAGGCGTAAGGACATTTGCGACCACCTCAACAGGGAGGCTCTTCGATACTGTTGCCGCCCTGCTCGGCTTCACGCGCCCCATTTCTTTTGAGGGACAAGCGGCGATGTGGGTAGAGCACCTGGCGCGTAACGGCAAAACGGATGAAAGCTATCCCTTTCCGCTGGAAGCGCACGAGCTCGATTTTCGTCCCTTGCTTCAGGCCGTGCTGCGCGACCGCCTGGCTGGCAAGCCGCCGGAGAAGATTGCGCGCGCATTCCAGCGCGGCGTAGCGGAAGGACTGAGCAGTGCACTTAAACAATTGGCTCAGGAACGCAGTATAAGAATCGTCGCCCTCTCTGGCGGAGTGTTCCAAAACGACCTGCTGTTGGAAGACCTGAAACATCTGCTGGCGGACGGAGCGCTTGAAGTCTGGACTAATCAATTGGTCCCAGCCAACGACGGCGGCATCAGCCTGGGGCAGGCAGCCCTCGCCGCTTTCGCACATCAAAGCCAGAGGACAGGGACAAAGGAAGCTGAACAGCATGCATGAGCTCTCGATTGCGATGAGTATCGTGGAGATGGCGCAGGAAGAAGCGCAGGCGCGCGATCTCCGCGTTACAGCCGTTCATATGAAACTCGGCCCGCTCTCCGGCGTAGTCAAAGAGGCGTTGCTCTCTTCTTACGGCATTGCCTGCGATGGAACGCCACTCGAAGGATCGCGATTGCTGATTGAAGATGTGCCGCTGGAAGTGTTTTGCCCGACTTGTAATGCGAGCCGCACGGCAGTTTCCATGCAGTGGCTGGCCTGCCCCGAGTGCGGCAGCGCCACTCCAAGCGTAATTCATGGCAAGGAACTGGAAGTGACCGCTCTGGAGGTGGTATGAGCAGCATGCAGCCGCGTTTGCTGGAAGTGCGAAAAAATGTTCTGAAGCAAAACGATATTATGGCCCGCGTTTTGCGCGAACGATTTCGCGCTCAGGGAACCTTCGTCGTCAGTCTGGTTTCGAGTCCCGGCACCGGCAAGACGACGCTGCTCGAAAATATTTTATGTCTGCTTCGCGGACAATTCCGTGTTGCCGCCTTGGTAGGCGACCTTGCCACTGAGAACGATGCCGCCCGATTGGCGCGCAGCCAGGCACCGGTAAAGCAGATCACTACCGGAACTCTTTGCCATCTGGAAGCCGCCATGGTGCAAAACGCGCTGGAGGGCTGGGACACCGGGCCGCTCGATTTTCTGTTCATTGAAAATGTGGGAAATCTCGTCTGCCCATCGTCCTATGACCTGGGCGAGAACCTTCGGTTTGTGCTGCTCTCGGTCACTGAAGGAGAAGACAAACCGCTCAAATATCCCACCATCTTCAACAGCGCTGACGTGGCTGTCATCACCAAACTGGACTTGGCCGCCGCAACGGAATTCAACATACCGATCGCGTTAGCCAATATTCAGGCCGTCCGCCCTGGCATGAAGGTGTTTCAAGTCTCGGCAAAATCCGGAGCAGGAATGGCTGAGTTCATCCACTTCCTTTCTGAGCAACGTAGCGCGTTGCGTTCTGCTGTGGCAATCTGATTAGCGATGATCAACTTCTTTGCCATTGTCGCGATGGGGTTTTTCCTGGGGATGCGGCACGCCACCGATCCCGACCATGTAATCGCGGTCACCACCATCGTTACCCGGCAACGCCGCGTCAGCCGCGCCGCGCTTACCGGAATCTTCTGGGGCATCGGCCACACGCTCACGATTTTTCTCGTCGGCGCGCTCATCATCCTTTTTAATGTCGCTATTCCCGCGCGTATCGGATTGACGATGGAACTTTCCGTCGGGCTGATGCTGGTGGTTCTGGGGCTGATGAACGTGTCCAGCTTCTCGCGCGCGTTTCGCGCGCAACAGGATTCAGCAGGGCACCACGAACTGGTCCACTCGCACGCGCACAGCCACGGCGACTACGTCCACACGCATCCGCATGCCCACACTCCCGAAGCGCATCCGCACGATCCCAACCACACTCCGGTCTCGTTCATGGATCGCCTTTTCGGCCGCATTAGAATTTATCAGCAGCTCCGGCCTTTGGTGATCGGAATCGTGCATGGACTTGCGGGTTCAGCAGCGGTGGCTCTGCTGGTGCTTACCACTATTCGCGACCCGCACTGGGCCGTGGCTTATTTGCTGGTCTTTGGCGTTGGCACCATCGCCGGCATGATGTTGATTACGATGAGCCTGGCTTCAGCATTTAACTTCCTCGGGCGGCGCAAGCTGAAGTTCTCGCGCGGATTGGGCCTTGCTTCCGGCCTTCTAAGCCTCGGCTTTGGGCTGGTGATCGTCTACCAGATGGGAATTGCCAGCGGCTTATTTTCTGCGCATCCACACTGGATTCCGAGATAGGATCCAATTACTCCTCGCTGAAAAACAATTGCGCAGGCAAGAGTGCCTGCGCTCCAACCATGCTGATTTTGCGGATTTAGTGGAGCTAGTCGGAATCGAACCGCCGCAGTGGATTGAAAACATACAACTTGCTGATTCTACAATGTCCTCAAAGAGGCAACCCAAATTCGGAGGTAGAAAACGGTACAAGCAATCCCGTTTGACAATTTGGCTATGGGGGATGCCACTTCTGGCTGTGCTCCGGAACCAGCAAAGTTCGCCAGCGTTCAATCGACGTGCGCCGCGGTGTGGTTTGTGGGCGAGAATTCCGACGTTTAGCGTCGTCTTAGCGACAAGTGAGCTCGCTTTATGCGAAGGACGGACATTTCATCGTACTTTTCTCTGGTCGATGCCCACAACTCCAGTAGGGATTGTGTGAGGCCGCTCATCAGTTTCTAAGCAGCCTTACGAGATGCTCCCTTGTTCATTTTGCTCTCAAGATATTCCTTAAGTGCGATTGCATTGTTGTGCTCAGCATCATGAGAACTGTACACGAGCGACACCCGGCCTTTCCGGGAGCGCGCCAGAAGCGGTTGCCAGACATCAGGATGTTTCTCCAGCTCGCGAAAGTAACGTTGCCGGAACTCGCGCCATTTAGCCGGTTCGTGATGAAACCATTTGCGTAACTCGGTGCTGGGAGCAACTTCTTTGAGCCACTCCTCCACGTGCAGATCTTCCTTTTTTACCCCTCGCGGCCAGAGCCTTTCCACGAGGAAGCGTGCTCCGTCGTTTTTGCTCGCAGGTTCATAAGCTCTCTTGACTTGAATCATTGCGGTATTCCTCCTTCTACACTATTTTCTGAACAGTAACCAAACTTCCAATTCTTGCAGCTTCCGCAGGGCGCTCGAGTTCATTTTCTTCGAACTTCCCGTTCGATCGCTCATCTGACTATTTGATGCAGCGAGGCAGCGACATAGTGTGCATCTCCACGAACATCGGCGGGAAAGCAAACGCTTTTAGATTTAGAGATTTCCACATACGGAATCGAGGACTGGGCCGGGAATGGCCGGTGCGATGGTTGCCGCTACCCTTATGATGATGTGTTATGAACATAACCGAGGTCCTTACCAGGCAAAAAACCTATCTGCTGGTGACGCTCGGGGTGTGCCTGCTGCTGGGCGCGGCCATCATCGATTTTGTAGCCTCGCCGCAGTTTGAGACCGCTATTTTTTATGTTGTGCCAGTATCGTATTTTGCCTGGTATTTCCGTAGGGCGATTGGCATGGTCGGCGCGGCGCTCAGCGCGGCCATCACACTCAATATTCATCGCGCGGAACAGTTTCAAAATAGCCAGCGCACCTTTATCTATTGGAACGCGGCGGTATGGCTGGCGCTCTATTTCTTCTTTGCATGGATCATTTCTGAACTGCGGAGCCTGTACGAACAGGAGCGGCTGTCATCGCACACGGACTCCTTGACGCGGATTGCCAACCGCCGCGCTTTTTTTGAACTTCTGGAAACGGAAGCGAATCGCGCCAGCCGGTATGGGGCGGCTCTGACACTTGCCTATCTGGACGTGGACCGTTTCAAGCAGGTCAATGACAGATTCGGACATGAGAAGGGAGACGAGCTGCTCAGACTGGTGGCACAAACTCTGGAAAGCCATTTGCGGAAGCCCGACCGTGTGGCCCGACTGGGTGGAGATGAGTTTGCCGTGTTGCTGCCCGAGACAACTGCCCCATCCGCAGCCACGGTGTTGCGCAAGCTGCATTCCATCCTGGACGAGAGCATGCGCCAGCGCAACTTGCCTGTTACCTTCAGCGTGGGCGCGGTCACTTTTCATTCTCCGCCGCACTCCGTTCAGGAGATGATCAGCAAAGCGGACCAAGCCATGTATACAGCAAAGAACAGCGGCCGCGATTGCGTCATCGTCAGAGATGGCGCGGCCTGAATCGGGCTTTTTTGCCAGCGCTGGGCGCAGGAACTCCCCATATTGAGAGTTGGAGGAACCGCAACAACTCCAGCGAGATATGCTTCTAAAGAATCACCCAGGAGGAACAATGGCGGTAAATGAGACGACAGATTTTGAGCGTATCAATTTCAAGAAAGTGCTTCCTGCTGCGTACCGCGCGATGCTGGCATTGGAAGAATATGTCCACCATAGCGGGCTGGAACCGTCGCTGCTGGAACTGGTGAAGATGAGGGCGTCGCAGATTAACGGTTGCGCCTACTGTCTCGACATGCACAGTAAGGATGCGCGGGCCGCCGGAGAAACAGAGCAGCGGCTCTATCTGCTGAGCGCCTGGCGCGAAGCTCCGTTTTATACCGAACGCGAGCGCGCCGCCTTGACGTGGACTGAAGCGGTGACACTGGTGAGTGAAACCCATGTCCCGGCCGAGACGTACGAATCCGTGAAGGCCCACTTTTCAGACGAGGAATTGGTTAATCTCACGATGGCGGTGGTGGCAATCAACGGCTGGAACCGGCTTGAGATAAGCTTTCGAGGCGTGGCGGGAACTTACCAGCCAATCAAACCGAAACAGTCGCACCTCAAAACTGTTTAATAGGCTTCCTGAGGCAAAGGAGTTTGAGACGCGATGCGAACATCTTTGCCGCGGCCAATTCCCGGAGCTGTCCTGGAAGCAACGCGACTCGGCAGAAAGATACTGATGCATGTGCCGTGCCTCAAACCACTATCCGTGCTGTACAAACTGACCAACCCGCCATTCCTCAGCACGATCGCCTTGCTTACCCAGAGACCAAGCCCGGTGCCTCTCTGGGTCTTAGTGGAGAAGAACGGCTCGAAGGCCCTCTTCTGATCGCCGCGGTTCATTCCGTGGCCATCATCGAGAATCGAAATACGGCAGCCCGGGCGAGCAAAGTTACGCCAATCCTTGCTCGGTCGAACGCGAACCCAAATTTGAGTGGCCCCTGATTCGAATGCATTTGCAAGAATGTTCTCCATGACCTCGCGAGCCTGACGGACCGGCAATTGCAATGTGCCCTGCCAGGCAAAATCGCAGATGATGCGGGGTTTTGCTGCCGCAAACCGATTGCTCAGTGTCTCGATGACATCCTTGATCATGTCACAGGGATCAATAGCAATCGGGTGCTCCGCCTCTTGATAGAAGCCGAGCACCTGTCGCGTTATATGGGCCAACCTCGACAATTCGAGTTGAGTGATATCAGCAAGCTCCTTAGCCCGAGGGGGAAGCGTTTCGTTCGCCAGCAGGTACACAGAACTGGTTAGGGCGGCGAGCGGGTTATTAACTTCATGTGCCACGGTGGCCAGCATCTCAGTGGCAGCGATCAGCCGCTCTTTTTCTATAGCGATTTCTTCAGCCCGTATCTGGTCTGTAATATCGGTTGAAACGCTGCCCACAAACGATTGCTGTGCCTCGTTGACGAAGGAGAACTTCGTCGTGAGCCAATAGCGCTCGCCATCAGGGAAAGCGATCTTGTTAATGAATTGATGAGGCGCTTCAGACTTGAAAGCTTCCTCATCCTGGTGCTGCAGCTCGGAAAGGACTTGCGGCAGTTCTGTCTGCGCGCCTTCGATTCCTAACAGGCGACAAGCTGCATTGTTGAAATAGACATAGCGTCCATTACGCTCGCGCAGATAACTGAACCCGGGCCGATTGTCCATAAAGAGCTGGAACATTTTTTGTGCGTCGCGCAGCCGGCCTTCTGCCGCGAGTTGCTCGTGCAAGCGCCTTTCCGCCTCGGCATACGCTTTCTTGCGTGCGCCTGTGAGCAACACGATGCCGAGAGCCGCAGCCAGATAGGAAAAGAACCCGGCGGCATCGCTCACTCCCTGGAAACCCCATTGATGTCGTGGGGAAACAAAGTACCAATAAGCGATTACCGCGCCCAAGCCGGTGGACAGCAGCGCTGGGCCGACGCCTGCGAATAAGCCAACGAGTGCGACCGCCACGAGAAACGTGATGTAGGGCATTTGATTGCCGAGCCACGGATCAATGGCGAGACGAAGGGTAAAACCGAAGAGTGCGCTCAGAACCGCCAGCCAATAGGGATTGATTCGAAGGCGCCACTCGGGAGAAGCAAAACGCCGGTTTTCCCGCAAAAAGCGAAACGCGGCTGTTTTTAGGGTAGCAATGCGATGGGAAAAGTCAGCGAGCGCTCCTGCGGAAATGGACGACATTGCGATACACCTAGCCTAGAGATCTTTCCTTAGCCTAGCTTTACCCATGCATGAGGTCAAGGCCATCGAAGAGGCACAACGAAAAACTGACCCACCGAACCTACCGGCGTGGTTGGAAAGACCTGGAAATGCCTTTTGATGTCGAGTGCCGGTTCAGATGGCTTTCCTTTGGCCTGCGTAGCGCAAAGAATGAAGTTTCGAGATATTCCTATACCAGAGCCTTGCAGTCTCACCGGGGACGCCTGTCTCACGCGAATGCGCAACACTGATTCTTACCGTCCAAACACCATCAGCCCGACCAGTTCCCTGATAGATCAAAGCGAGCACTACGACCGGGGTAATCACAAGGTAAGCGACGTTCGGCGCGGCATTACGGTCTTGCGGACGCCAGCGCCAGATCGCGAGCAAAATGAAGATGACTGCCAATGAAGTGCCCAGCCATTGATGCACAACAATGCCGGAGGCAGGCAGCGCTCCCGCAGATCTGCTCTTCCACCACCATCCCGCAGCGGCAGTAAAGAGCGTAATGATCGCGGCGTATAAAACCATCCAGGCGGCTGCGGTGTGCAGCGACGCACAAGTCTTGTGATGCGATATGCGCGCATCAGGAGAATTGCTGCTGACTCGCGGATACCTCTGCTCATCGCCACCTAGCAAAACGGGATGGCGTCGATTTGCCTTCGGCTCCGTGACCGAAAAGTAGTGCGCCTGGCTACCTTGTCCCGTGCTTGCGATCAGGGCAGGGAGCGCTCGGTGGCAGCCGATTAGATTAGACCCTTCGCTGGACCACATGGTAGTGCGCGAAATTGAGCATGCATTCACAACTCTGACAGGTCAACTAATCTCGGTCCAAGGGCATCCCATTATTGCCCCAACAAAATGCAGAGATGTGAAGTTGCGAATTCGTGCGGTACTTACTGATGCCGGAATCGATTTGCCAGGGATTTCGAAGATTTGAGCGAGGAGAATTCCGGCCTTCAGCCTGTACTCAACACGTTCAAGAATCGTTGGGCGACTGAGCATTTGTAGGAGTGAAGCTGTTGAAACTGGATCTAGATTTGAGCTACTCGGGACCGACTTGCCATCCCATTAATGTCTCAAGCCGGCAAGCCAATCACCATGCGCTGACGGGGCTTGAGAATACTGAGGTAAACGCCAAGGACCGCCGCGACGAGGGCCTCGACACAACTTTAGCGGAGACCTTCCCTTGCAGCGATCCATTGTCTTCAATCCCTAATCCATTCCCTCCTCGACTTTAAGGCAGAAACACACGCGGCGTTTCACTGAACGAGCAGGAGGCGATCTTCAAGGCAGGGTTCCGATGACAGAGTCGCGTGCTCGGCATGGTCGCGCAGGCGTATCATCGCCGCCGAGTCGGAGAAGAAGGTATGCAAGGCAGTCGCGGAGATTCGAAAGCTCCTGCACTGCAGCCCTGCAGGTGGGCGCTTGGTGGCCTAAAACGCATTCGCGTACCACTGTCAGAATGGGTGTTCCCGGGTAGTGCTGGTTCAAGGCAGCAGTCGCCGTTTTGGAGTGGCTATTCGGGGTCTGATGGAGGCAACATGCGAGTTTATGATTTCATTGCAATCGGCGGTGGCGGAGCGGGGATCAGCGCTGCGGGCCTGGTCAAGAGGGCCGGACGGCGGGTTGCGGTCGTGGATCATGGCGCAGTCGGCAGCTTGTGTGCGTTAAACGGCTGCAACCCCAAAAAAGTTCTCGTGCGCAGTTCGGAGCTGTTAGACGAGGTTCATCGCGCGAGCGATTTCGGTATCGAGACCGGCGAGGTCCGCGTCGAT
Source organism: Terriglobales bacterium (assembly GCA_025934025.1). Taxonomy (GTDB): domain Bacteria; phylum Acidobacteriota; class Terriglobia; order Terriglobales; family Acidobacteriaceae; genus Angelobacter. Next base: position 1,501 of record JAICYU010000022.1, on the reverse strand, counting down.
TGGTCTCGCGTCATAGATCGCAAAGAGACGTTCACACGTCCAGTCACAGCGGACACGGAGCAATCGCTTAGGAGCCTTGGCATCGATCTCATTCAGGGTGACTCACGTTTTGTCGCCGCCGATGAAATTTCCGTCAATGGTCAAAGCCTTCGAGCCGAAGGCATTCTGATCGCTACCGGCTCTATGCCGCGCCGCTTGAAGTTTGAAGGAGCGGATTTAATGCACTCCAGCGATGGCATTCTGGCATTGCGCCATCCACCTCGCAGGCTGTTCATCGTCGGGGCCGGAGTTGTAGCAATGGAATTCGGACAGGTGTTTGCGCGACTCGGTTCGAAGGTGACGATGATTACCCCCGATCCGCGCGCACTATTGGAGCACGAACCCGATCTCGTTGACGCACTGCTCCAGTTCTCAAAGCATGAGCTCAACATCGATGTCCTTGCCCGAACCAACATAGGCTCGGTTCGCAGTGAAGGCGACGAATTCAATATCGAAGTTGAAAGCGACGGACGGGTGCAATGCATTGAAGCCGATTATGTGCTGAACGCCGCTGGCCGGCCGCCATCAATTGACGATCTGGCGCTGGAAGCGGGAAATGTTGAAAGGAATGGTCGCGGTGTGGTGGTCGATGACTTTCTCCGTAGTCGCACAAATCATCAGGTCTTCGCCGCAGGTGACGCACACGGACGAATGGAGCTTTCGCCCGTGGCGTCGTATGAGGGCGGGGCCGCGGCGCGAAATTTTCTGGAAGGTGATGTCGAGCGAGTCAGCTACGATTCAATTCCCAGCATTGTCTTTACGGTGCCTGCTCTTGCAACGGTTGGCTGGACAGAAGCCTCAGCACGCGAACGCGGGCATGACGTGTCGGCGGTCACGAGCGACATGAAGGACTGGACGGTATTTGCGACTGCAGGCGAGTCGATTGCAAAAGCGAAAGTCATCATTGATTCCCATTCTGGGCGGGTGTTTGGCGCACATCTGTTTGGGAAAGGGGCGGACGAGAATATCCATATGTTTGCAATGGCAATTCGCTTCGGCATCTCCGCGGACGAATTGCGATCGATGGTTTATGCCTACCCAACATTCGCTAGCGCACTGCCGTACACGCTTCCCGAGATCGAAGGCAAACAAGAATTGCGAAAAGCCGGGTAGCAAGACAACAGGTGTACCCGAGCGAAACCTCGAACACTCGCTCGTCAGCAACAATGACCAGCATCTTGGTCGATTCCGCTTCGGCTGCATCGATTGCGTGTACTGGCGAAAACGCCACAAACAATAGCATTCACGTTCATAAAAGGCCCTTCGCTGCAAATCGGCGCCGCCGGCTACGAACAGCGGCAGACAACCGCGACCAGGGGGCCGGCGATTACGCACCAAGAGACCGCAGAACGCTACGCAGTGAACGCGCTCGGTGCGGCAACGAATGTGACCTGGCCGAAACGAAAAATCACCGTCGGGTTCAAGTTTTTTGAAGAATTCGCCAATCGATCGACTTTCCAGG
>JAICYU010000216.1 GCA_025934025.1 Terriglobales bacterium | reverse complement strand
CCAGTTTACGTTCGCTTCCGCCGCCGTGGGGGAGGAGACCGGTCCCGGGCAGATTGCAGCGCGCACTTTGCGGGAAACATACCGCATAGACCAGATTGACGCAGCGACCCACGTTTACGGGGTGGTGGGCGACCCGGTGGCCCATTCACTCTCTCCAGCCATGCTGAATACGGCATTCCGGCGCGAGAACGTGAACGCTGTTTATCTCGCGCTGCACGCCAAAACGATGGATGACCTGATGAAGTGCGTGCGCGATATTCCCATCCACGGGTTCAGCGTCACCATGCCGTACAAAGAAGAGATTGTGAAGCACCTGGACAAGAGCGACCCGCTTACGGCCAAGATCGGCGCCTGCAACACCGTGGTCCGAGGTCAGGAAGGCAAGCTGTTCGGTTTCAATACCGATGTTGCCGGTGTCGTGCGTCCACTCGAAATGCGCATGCACCTGGCTGGGGCGCGCATTCTGGTGCTGGGAGCAGGCGGTGCGGCCCGAGCAGCGGTGTTTGGCTTGAAAGAGCGCGGAGCGGAAGTTTACATTCTGAACCGCACGCCGGGCCCGGCGCAGACACTGGCCAAGCAGGCGCGCGCAAAAGTGGTAAACCGCACCATGCTGAAGAAGATGGAGTTCGACGTAATCATCAACGCCACTCCCATTGGCATGGAAGGAAATCGCGATCCGCTGCTCATCTCCGAGCAGGAATTCAGGACCCGCTACTTCTTTGAAATGGTGTACACGCCCGCGGAAACCAAAATGGTGAAGCTGGCTCGCGCTAAGGGCATCCACGTAATTCCGGGAATTGAAATGTTCGTGCAGCAGGGGGCAAGGCAGTTCGAGATATGGAGCGGCAAACCGGCCCCGGCGGTCGAGATGCAGCGCGTGGTGGAATATGCGCTCGCCCAGCGCGCCGCGGCCAAAGCATCCGCAGAGGCGAAACCGGCAAAGAAAGCCGCACGCTAGCCAGTTGATCGTTTCGCTGTCGCACCGCCAAGGTATGCGCGTGACAGCCTGCTGCGGCACCAGGCTGCGACTTTGGATCGGCCGAAAATCCCGTAATGAATAACTTTAGTTATCACTTTTTGTCGTTAACTGTTTTCGCGGCAAAATTCGGCCATCAGGAGCACGGGGGAGCAGGGTTGGAATGCAGGGTATAATCAGGCTTGATGGAGAAGGAAACGATTCACATTTCGGAATCGGAAGCGGTGAGCGACTTCCGTTCGCTGCTGGCACAGGTGCGCAAAGGAATCCGCGCAGTAATTGAGAACGACGGACGCGCCGTGGCGGTGGTCAGCCCAGCCAAAAGCCTTCCAGGGCGTCTCCTGTCTGAATCGATCGCACTGGCCGATAGCCACAATTCCGCCGCAACCCTGGACAACAGCTTTGCCCACGATCTCGAAGAAGTGCTCAACAGTCATCGTGAGCCACTCAGTCCCCCCTCATGGGACTAGTGCTTGATTCCAGCATCATTATTGCCGCCGAACGTCGCGGCAGTACCGTCGCACAATTGCTAAAGCAAGTAGTAGCCCGGACTGGCGACCAAGAAGCGATTCTCTCCAGCGTCGGTCTTGTTGAGCTGACGCACGGGATCTATCGCGCCAAGACTCCAGAAATTCGCAAGCAGCGGGAAAGCTTCATCAATGAGTTGCTTGCCGCTGTTCCGGTACATCCTTTCACGAAGGAAGCGGCAATGCTCGCGGGAAAACTCGATGGCGAGCAGCAGAGTCGTGGCGTGATGATTCCCTTCGGCGATCTTCTGATCGGCGCAACGGCATTGTGGCTAGGTTATTCTGTAGTCACAGGTAATCTCCGACATTTCCAGAAAATTCCGGGCTTATCTGTTTTGCAGATTTGAGAAAGAGTCGTTCGCCAAAGCTGCTTCTAGAGCCTTAATGATTGAAGTTTTTCGATCACCCGATCGCCAGATCTCCCGATTCCCATGAACCTTCTTGACCAACTCAACCCGCGCCAGCGAGAGGCGGCTGAAGCCGTTGACGGGCCGGTGTTGATTCTGGCCGGAGCGGGCAGCGGCAAGACGCGCGTCATTACCTACCGGATCGCCCATCTGATCGAGAATTTGGGCGCGGAGCCGGATTCCATTCTCGCCGTCACGTTCACCAACAAAGCCGCGGCGGAGATGGTGGAGCGCGTGGACCATCTGCTGGGGAGCCGGCTGCTGCGCAAGCCGCTGATCTCGACTTTCCATTCCTTCTGCGTGCGCGTGCTGCGGCGCGACATTGAAGCACTCAGGATTGGCGACACGGGTTACAAAAAGGATTTCGCCATCTACGACGATTCCGACCAGCAGAGCGTCGTGAAAGGCGTGATGCGCCGGCTCGGAATTGATGACAAGCAGCTCAAGCCTTCGGCTGTGCTGGGACGAATCTCCTGGGCCAAGAACCACATGCTCGATCCGCAGGAGATATATCTCCAATCCGCCGATCCCATTGCAGAAAAAGTAGCGCACATTTTTGAGGCGTACCGGAAAGAGCTGCGCAAGGCCAATGCGCTCGATTTCGACGATCTTCTTCTGGAGACGGTGCGGCTGCTGAAATCGTCGGCTGAAGTCCGCGAGAAATACCAGCGGCGATTCCACTATCTGCTGATTGACGAATACCAGGACACCAACCGTCCGCAATACGAGCTGATCAAGCTGCTGGCCGGCGAGCGCCATAACGTTTGCGTGGTGGGCGATGAAGACCAGTCCATTTATTCCTGGCGTGGCGCTGACATTCGAAACATTCTCGAATTCGAGCAGGACTTTCCTGAAGCCAAGATCATCCGGCTGGAGCAGAATTACCGCTCGACGCAGAACATCCTTCAGGCTGCGTCGGCTGTGGTCGCGCACAACGTTAAACGCAAGGGCAAGACGCTGTGGACGGAGCGCCAGGGAGGCGGAAAAATTGGCTACTACGAAGCACCGGACGGAGAAAATGAAGCGCTCTTTGCCGCCGACTACATTTCCAACTACCTGCGGAAAGCCAACGAAGAGGGCGAAGAGACTGTCCGCGTGGCCGTTCTTTACCGCCTCAACTCGCAATCCCGTTTGATTGAAGAAGCCATGCGGCGCTATCAGCTCGCGTATCAGGTGGTCGGCGGATTTTCTTTTTACGAGCGCGCCGAGATCAAGGACATGATTAGCTACCTCAAGCTGGTCAACAATCCGCAGGATTCGATTGCGCTGATGCGGACGATCAATACGCCCGCGCGCGGGATCGGCAAGACGACGCTGGAGACGCTGGAGCGGCTGTCGCTGGAAACGGGAATCTCGTTGTGGGGCGCGATCGGAGAGGCGATCGAGAGAAAGCTCCTGCCGCCGAGGGCATTGGCCGCGTTGGTTTCATTCAAAGAATTGGTGGAAGATGCGCGCGCCATGATGAGCGGTAGTTTTGTGGAACGCGTGGCGGAGAGCGCAACTCAATCCGAGCAGAACGTTCACCACGGAGGCACGGAGGCGCGGAGCGGAGAAGCAGATCAGGAGACTTCGTTTGATCCGGAAGAGCTGGGCAGCAACATCAGCTTCGATTTTGGCGCGAACGACGAGGAGCCACAGCCCGACGAGAAAGCTGAGCCAGTTGAAGGCTTTCGCGCTGCGGGTGGGCCGGCGTCAGTACCGGAGATTCTCAAGTTTCTGATTGACCGTACCGGGTACATCAACCAGCTTGAAAAGGAAAATACGCCGGATTCTTTCGCGCGCATTGAAAACTTGAAAGAGTTGGTGAATGCGGCCATGGACTCGCGCGATCGCGGCGAGACCCTGGCCGAATTTCTCGACCACGCGGCTCTGGTGAGTGACGTTGATACCTACGATCCTCGCGGACGCGTCACGCTGATGACGCTGCACTCGGCCAAGGGACTGGAGTTCAGCCTGGTGTTTCTGGTCGGGATGGAAGAGGGATTATTCCCGCATTCGCGCGCGTTCAACGATCCCGACCAGATGGAAGAGGAACGGCGGCTTTGCTACGTCGGCATGACCCGGGCGATGGACCAGTTGGTGTTGAGCCAGGCGCGCTATCGTCGCCGCTACGGGACTGACATGCCGGACGCCAGCGTGCCTTCGCGTTTTCTGGAGGAGGTCCCGCCGCAGTTGCTGGAAGACCTGGGGCGTCCGCGCGCAGCCGGGGCCCGAGCGCACACGGAATCCGACTACTCCGACACGCACTACAGCTACGAGGATGAAGACCAGAGCATCGCCTCGCGCTACTCGGTCGCGCAGCAGAAGCCAAGAACGCCGGAACGCGGCGGCTATGCCGGCAAGAAATACAACTCGATTGATAACATCGCAGACTTCTTTGCTTCACGGGGAAAGAAGTTCTCGCGGCCGCAGGTCCCAGTAGAAGAGAGTCGAAGCAAAACGCATTTTCGGCCCGGCCAGCGAGTGCGGCATCCGAAATTCGGCGAAGGCGTGGTCTATCAGCGAGAAGGCGAGGGAGAAAGCGCCAAGATTACGGTACAATTTCCTCGATTCGGGTTGAAGAAGCTGGTGGAGAAGTACGCGGGGCTGGAACGCGCGTGAAAGTCAAACCCTTACCGCGGATTTGCGCGGATGATCGCGGATCGAACAAGCCCTAATAAATTCAAATCAGGACAGGTGAATGGCAAATACGAAAGCACTGAGCAAGGAAGAACGAAAAAAGTCGAAGCGGACATCGCGCAAGAAGCAGGCGCCCAAGAAGCCTCGCGAATATGCTCGCGGATCGCGCAAGCATAAAGTTAAAAAGCTGGCGCGCGGCACGGCGAAACGGTAAGGCCACAGTTCTCTAAAGGAGGCCGCTTCTGGCCAGCCAACTTTTCGCCCGGAAGTCCATTGACAAGCTGATCGCCGATTCGGAAGAGCCGGGACACCGGCTCAAGAAGACGCTGGGGCCGTGGTCGCTCACGGCCCTGGGCATCGGCGCCATCATCGGTTCGGGAATTTTCGTCCTGACGGGAACGGCGGCGGCGGGCGAGTTCTCGAAGCCGTCTCTTTTGCATGCGCAAGTCCTGGACGTCTTCGAAAATTTGTTTCAACACGGAAATCTCTCGGGCGTGCTGCTTCACGGGCGTCCGGCGGCGGGTCCTGCCATCGCCATTTCGTTCTTGCTGGTGGCGATAGCGTGCGGCTTCGCGGGGCTTTGTTACGCCGAATTGGCCTCGATGATTCCCATCGCCGGCAGCGCTTACACCTATTCCTATGCAACCTTGGGCGAGCTCATTGCCTGGATCATCGGCTGGGACCTGATCCTGGAATATGCGGTCAGCAATGTCGCCGT
>JAICYU010000250.1 GCA_025934025.1 Terriglobales bacterium | reverse complement strand
CTCGCGCGCCGCGGCAACACCGGCGGGGCTGTAATCATCCAGTTGATCGTCCAGCGACTTGCCCTGGTATTCATGCAGGCCAATCTGGTTGGCCTCCACCGGCTGAAGGGCCAGCTCAGCCAGAACCAGCCGGTTGGCTTTGTCGAGGAAAGCCTCGTTCTTTGCTCCGCACTCAAAGGTAACGACTGGAGAAGATTGAGCGGCGGACGCGCTCTGGGCAGCCCGCGATGGCGTCAGGAACGATCCGACGAAAGTAAGAATCATTAAAAGTCGTGGAAACATGGTGAGAGGATAGCAGAAGGAGCACTGGTCAGAAGCTTTGAAGGAAACCCACTCCAACGGCAGTGTGGGCGAGCCCAGTTAGTTTTTGATGAGGTTCAACTCGGCTGCGTTTATCCTGAAACCGATCCATTCAGTTTTGTCGAAAAAGAAGGCCGCACTCAGCATAGCGCGGCCTTTATGCACCACCTGTAAACCCGGCTGCAAACGAAAGGAGCTTCATACTTCAGCAGCAGCCGTGTTTCAGGAGCCCACCTAGGAGAAACATCCCTCTAACTGGTAGATCGTCTGGAGCAAAATTTCTTGCAGGAATAAATTCGCAAAAAAATGTAGCGACCACTCAGGGTAACCCGCGCACCATGCCATTAGATCATCGAGAGTTGCTGACGATAAAGGCGAGTGCCCAACCCAATGGTTTCCACAGCAATGAGCCTATGGTTCTTTGACCAACTCACAGGAAGAATCTGGCTCTCCACCTTCGCGAACCAGGAAGGCTTTTCTGTCGTTGATCAGTGTGAAGCGAAAATTCACAGGCGGATCATTGAGTGTTCTCGGTGGGTGCGCATTGCGGTGGCTCACCTGGAAGCGCAACACGTTACCGTCAAACTGAGGGTCAATCAAAGGCTCTACTATCCCCGGTGAGGAGCGTGGCGGTTTACCGTCATTGTGACGTATAAGGAAGAACAGCACGGTACCATTGATCTTTCCTCCATCTTTCTTTCAAGACCAGAGTAACCGCAGGCACGCCATACATTTTGCCTTTCCATGTTCCGACCAACTTTGAGTCGTCGGGGGTGAGGATTGCCCGAAAGCAACCGCCATCAGCAGTGCCAAAATTACGATCAGAGCAGATTTGCGATCTGACATGTCTCACTCCTTTGCGCCTACTGCGCTTTGCCCAGCGATGCCGTTGCCAGTGTGGTAGCTTTCAGTCGTGGGATTCAGCTCTTGGCTGCTCGGGCCTGACCGCCGGCAGGTCGGCGATAGACCAGATGAAAGGAGATAAACAGAAGAGTTATCACGGGAAAAACCATCAAGCTGGCTTCTGGACCCAGAGGCCCGCCCGTGACGAAATTACTGCCGTGAAAGCTGGCGGTAAGGAGACGGTCAGCCGCAACGCTTCCGCCGTTGGGTCCCGAATAGAAATAAATGGCCGCCCAATCGAACGCAGCGTGAAAGCCAATGGCGAAGCGCAAGTCACCTGTCCGCCGCAGGGTGAGACAAGCGAAGAGCGCAATCAGGGAAACGCTAGCCCAGTCGGTCCAGCGCTCGTCGGGTTTGGTGAAATAATGCAGAGCGCCGAAGGCGAGGGAAATCAGCGCTGCGGCCGGCCAGAAGCCCATACCGGAAGCCAGCGTAAATTGCGGATAGGCACGGAAGACAATCTCCTCAGTAAAACCAATCGCAAGGCTCGCAAGCACCCACCAGAAAGCGGCGACGAGCAACGCACTGCTGTGCAGGTTAAGGTTTCCGGCAGAGTAGCCCCCCGCCAGGGCAATCAGAGCAATGAGCAGAGACACTGCGGCAAAGCCGAAAACCGCGCCGCCCCAGAATGGGCGGCTGAAGCTGTTCCGGCCGGGAATGCCGTAGTCCGACAAGCACCGCCGCTCCACCTTGGCCATCGTCAATGTTGCTGCCAGAACAGCAATCAGGGCAATAAGGTCTTGAACGATCAGAACTTTGGCGTTGGGCCATGCAGGAATGGCAACCCTCCAGCGTTGCACCGCGAGGTCTACCATCTCCGACAAGACTGACTGGAGAACAAAGAAGATTACCGAAAAGAGCAGAAAGCGCCATCCAGCGCGATATCCCGCCTGACTGCGAAAGATGGCTTTCAGTTTCATGCGTTCCAGATATTACGCCAGCTACACAGCAACGCTATGCTGCTTTGAGCAGTTCTTCGCCTTGCATCAGCAGGCTGTAAAGCCTCTGATAATCGTCGGCCATTTTTGCACTGCTAAAGTGTGTCTGCGCATGACGCACGCAGTCTTCGCATGAGATGCTCTCAATCTGTTCGAGTGCTTTCACAGCCTCATCCGTATCCGCGACCACAAATCCTGTGATGCCATCTTTCACCACTTCGGGGAGGGCTCCCCGTTTGAAGGCAACAACCGGAGTTCCGCTTGCGGCGGCTTCCATGGCTACGAGGGAACTGGTTTCATCCACCTGGCTGGTGATGAGCAAAGCTGCCGATTCCCGCAAAAGCTTGCGTTTCAGCTCGTCGGAAGGAGAGTCGATCCACGTGGCATTCGCGTTTCTGCGCAGGCATGGCTCGATCTCTCGGGCAAAAAATTGCTGGTGATAAGAAAAGGGATAAACCTGTCCCGCAATAACAATCGGCAGGTCCATCTGTGCAGCGATATCGAGCGCCACGTGCGGACCTTTTTCTTCGCAGATGCGGCCCAGCCAGAGCAAGCCGTGCCGTTCGCCCACGTTAGGCAGGAAGCGGTCAAGTGAAATACCGTTGGGTACAACTCCGACCGGTTGCTTCATCGTTGAGAAGCTGCGCGCCTGTAATTCGGAGACGCAATTGAAACTTACATTTCCGGGAATATTTTCAAACTGCGCTGGTGGATAAAAATGTCGCGGCAGATGCACTGTGGCGAGCACTGGAACATCAATCTCCGAGGCGCGCGTCCAGAAACTTCCGGACATGTCATGCACCAGATCGAATGGGCGACCTTCGAGTGTTCTCTGGCGGACCAGCTCGATAATTGCGTCCTGATGCTCGCGATTACGGCGCTCAAAGTCATCGGTCAGAGAGCAGGGTCCACCCGTGCTGAAGAGTTCACCCGAGACGCGCGATCCTGCAGACGCAGCCACTGTGGTTCGCGCGCCGCGCCGGTTCATCTCCCGCTCCAACGTCCACAATACCTGCTCTGCCCCGCCGGCGCTGCTCTCAGAGACGGTCAGCAGCGGATATGCAACATACAGGACTCTACATCCGGTGATCGGGTGATCAAGTGATCGGGTGATCGGAAGAGTCATGCGCGTTGTTCCTCTCCGCTCAGCTCAGTTGAATGCAAGTAGTCGGCAAAGGCTTGGGCCACTTCATCTCCGCTCATCTTCCATTGCCACAGCTCATAATTCAGCTTCCAGGGCATGGGACGCCTGGTGAAGTCGTAATTTGCCATGGGACGAAATGTCTCTATCTCTGGCCGAAAGCCGTCGAGCACCAGATTCTGCGACTTATAGGTATGGAACATCTCCACTTTCTTGCGCATGGCCTCTGCTTCCACCTTGAGTTCCACCTCTTCACCTGAGCGCTGATGAAATTTCTGCACTGCGCCCTTGCCATCAGGGTTGCGATGGTAGAGCGGGGCCTCCCACACTGGAATTCCTCTTTGGCGGCCGATCATCGCAGACAGAAAACAAGCAGAGTCATGGTCCGGATGCCCTCCTTCATAAGAGAGAGTAAGAAGGGCCTGCGGGCGGATTTCCTCGACCACCGCGGCACACGCCTCGGCCGCTTGCGGAAGGCACCGGAAAAGTTCCTGGTCAGCAATCCCTCCGGCCACGTGGTCAGAGAGAAATACGGGCTCTGCTCCGGCAATGGCCAATGCGGCTCGCGCTTCCTGTCGCCGAACTTCAGCATAGGCATCGCGTGAGCCGTAATCCTTCCAGAAATATGGATCATGAGGCGCGCCGCCCGTGGCAAAAAGCACCACGGGCTTGCGCATCTGCTGCATGAGGGCCCCGAACCCGATTACCTCATCATCGGGGTGGGCCACCACAATTACGGTTGTTCCCAACAGGGCATCAAAGTCGGCCATCTCAGTATCAGATGCAACATCCGGCTTTGCTGCTGGATCGTCGTCCGCGTAGGTTTAGGACGTGAAAGCTTTGCTCGCGTCCGCAACCACAGGTATACTCCGGCTTTCCCATGGCTAATCTCCAGGCTGTTATTGAGAATTTCTACGCCGCCGGATCACTCACTGGCGATGACGCCGCCTCAGCACGGCAAACTTTTGCCAGCTTCCGCGATGCCCTGACTTCAGGCAGCATTCGTGCGGCGGAAAAGCATAATGGCGAATGGCGCGTGAATGCCTGGGTGAAGAAGGGCATCCTGCTGGGCTTTCGCCTGGGCGAGTTGCAGGAAAT
>JAICYU010000309.1 GCA_025934025.1 Terriglobales bacterium | reverse complement strand
TGGTTCCCGCATTCTTCACCATGTTGAAAAAGAAAGAGCAGGCAGCATGAGCCTGGCGGCCGAACCGTTTTCCCGTCTCACGTCACAACCCCATCTGGCACATCCGCGCTACAGCATTATTGTTCCGGCTTACAATGAGCGCGCCCGCATTGGCGGGACGCTGGAACAGATTCTGCAGCACTTGAAGCAGAACGGTTGGGCGGCGGAGGTCGTGGTTGTGGATGACGGCTCCCGCGACGAAACTTTCAATCTGGTAAGCCGGTTCGCCCTGGACCATCCGCAGATCCGCGTGATTCAGAACCCAGGGAATCAGGGCAAAGGATACGCTGTTCGCAACGGAATGCTGAACGCTCGCGGAGAGGTCCTGCTGTTTACTGACGCCGACCTGTCTTCACCGATTTCCGAAGCTGCCAAACTTTTCACAGCTCTCGAAAACGGCGCCGATGTTGCCATCGGCTCGCGCTGGATTGATCCTTCCCTGCAATTTGTAAAGCAGTCGCTCAAGCGGCGCGCGCTATCTCGCATCTTTAATCTTTTTCTGCGAATTGTGCTTCAGTTTCCTTATCGCGATACGCAGTGCGGCTTCAAGGCTTTTAGCCGCCAAGCGGCTGAGGTCATTTTCGCGCAGCAGCAGGTAACGCGTTGGGGATTCGATCCGGAAATTCTCTACCTGGCCCACCGCTCAGGCCTCAAAGTGGCTGAAGTGCCCGTGCGCTGGGGCCACGACGAGAGATCCAAGATCCATCCGATTCGCGACGGACTGCGCATGGCGGCCGACGCCATGCGAGTGCGCTGGTTTGCCCTCAGCGGCAAATACCAGAAGGCAAGCATGTCTCATCGCTAGTCCGGCTCCAAAGCGCGAGAGCTTACCTCGGCGCCACGTCATCCCATAACAAGATCTGAGTACTCCGGGTGTTTCTCAAGATAGGCCTGAACCGACGGACAGATGATCTCCACTTTGAGCTTGTTCTCTCTCGCGTATTGCAGAGCGTTTTCTGCCAGTGAAGAAGCAAGGCCTTCTCCTCGGAGCTTTGACGGTACTTCGGTATGAAGCAGCACGAGGACCGGCCCGCTCAAAGAGTATTCAAGGTATGCAACTTCCCCAACCCGCTGGATCTCGAAACGGCCCGTGGTCACATTTTGCGGCTGCGTAGCGGCCGAGCGGAATTTGCTAAGAAAGGCCATGGGAACATTCGATGAGCGTCCGAGCAGATGTGATGCGGCAAAAATCCTGCTGTAAGAATCGCGACAAAGCCTAATCCGGTACAAAGTAAAATGCCACGGCAACAACGGCGTACAGCGCCAGAAGCTGGGCGCCTTCAAACCAATTCGTCTCACCGTCATAGCAGATCATCGCTGTAACCAGCACGGAAAGAAACAGCCCGGCAATTTCAAATCCATTGAAAAGCAGCGTCATGGGATGTCCCATGGCCACGGAAAGAAACACCAGCACAGGAGCTACAAACAACGCGATTTGCGTGCTTGATCCCGCAGCGACGGTTATAGCGAGGTCCATTTGGTTGCGCATGGCCATCATGACCGCGGTTGAATGCTCTGCGGCGTTCCCGATCAGCGCGACTACGATCACGCCGACAAACAGTTGCGTCATGCCCAGAGCGCGAGTGACGGACCCAATCTGCGCTACCAGAATTTCGCTTAAGACCGCGATCAGCACCGTGGCGCATACCAGTGAGACCAATGCCTGGCGCTTGCTCATTTCTGGTACTTCCGGTTCTTCTGGCTGCTCCATGGCATGGCTATGCGTTTTAAACATGAAAATCAGATTTCCCAGGTAGAGCGTTATCAGCACTCCGCTGGTCCATAAGCTCAGGTGCTCTAAACGAGCGCTTTCGTGGTGTCCCAGATCGCCATATGTTGTGAGAACAAAAACGGCCGGCATCACCAACGCCGCAACGGCGATCATCAGCATGGTACTGTTACGAGAAGCATTCGTCCGGGAGAAGGTCAGCGTTGTGCGTCGCGTGCCGGCCGCCACAATGCTCAGGCCCAGAACCAGCAGCAGATTGCCGATGATGCTTCCGGAGAGTGACGCTTTCACTACGCTGATCTGCCCGGCGCGGATGGCGAAGATAGAAATAATCAGCTCTGTGGCGTTGCCGAGGGTTGCGTTCAGCGTACCGCCAACCGCCGGACCGGAGTGGGCTGCCAAGGCTCCGGTGGCCTCTCCAAGGGCACCGGCCAAGGGAGCAATGGCGAGTGCTGCTGCAAAAAATATGAGCAGCGGAGCGGCATGGGCCACGTCCAGCACAATCGCGACCGGCGCCAGCAGTAGGAGGACATTCAGCCACTTGTGGCCGCTCTTCAGCGGGAAGTAATGCCAGAGCCGGTCCCACGTTCCCGGTTTTTCCATCCGGGAATTCTAATTGAGCTTGCTGGAAAGACCTCTTCCCTAATGCGCTCCAGTTCCGATGCCTATTCGGTTTCTCTTGTAATGTTCAGCAGTACCCCTACGCTGGCCAGCATCACGAAGAGTGAGGACCCCCCATAGGAGATAAAGGGCAGAGGAATGCCTTTGGTCGGGAGCAGAGCGAGCACCACACTGATGTTGAAAAATGCCTGCAGCACAACCATTGTCGTAATACCAACTGCGAGCAGCCGGGCGAACGGCTCGTCCGCGCGAAGGGCGGTACGGAATCCCCGCCAGGCAAAAATCAGAAAAAGCGCCGCAATACAGACTGCGCCCACCAGCCCGAGTTCTTCTGAGGTAACGGCATAGATAAAATCGGTATGCGGTTCTGGCAGATAGAAAAGCTTCTGCTTTCCTTCCATCAGGCCCAGCCCGGTAAGGCCGCCAGTGCCTACCGCGATCAAAGATTGAGTGATGTGAAAACCGGCTCCCTGAGGGTCCGACCAGGGATCAAGGAACGCCACCATTCTTCGTGCGCGCCACCCCACGTGAAAAAGAAGAAAGTAGAGCGCGGGAACGATTGGCACCAGAGCATAGCCGAAGTAGCGCAGCCGCATCCCCGCGGAAAAAAGAATCGCTCCGGTCACGCCCAGACAAACCATCGCAGTCCCGAGATCGGGCTGCTTGACGATAAGCAACGCAAACAAGGCGGAAGGCACGATGGCCGGAAGAAGTGTGTGGCGCGGATCGTCAATGGACTTGAGCCGGCGCTCCAGAAAAAATGCCAG
>JAICYU010000004.1 GCA_025934025.1 Terriglobales bacterium | reverse complement strand
AGAAAGTTTTTCCTGGGCATCAAAGAGTTGCCCGTCTGCCCACAGAAGAGCTATCTCAAGTCGCCGTCGCTGCATCTGGCTCAGGCCTCTACTTCCGAGTTGTTCAGCCCAGAAACGGGCCAGCGCCGGATTCTCGCGAAACCATGCCTGAAAAACCGCTGCCTCAAGGAGCACGCGTTTGCGTAGTTGCCGCAGTACCGCAACTTGAGATCCCAGAGCCGTTTCCAAATGTGAGGTCGCGCGCGTGGTGTCCTGCTGTTCTGTAGCCCAGACGTAGGCCAGCCAGTTGCCGTTTAAAGAATCGCGGGACCCATCATCGGGGCGCGTGAGGCTTTCGATCCACGATTGAGGCCAAAATTGCGGGATCTTGCCTTCTCGCCACGCGCACTGAATACGCACGATGGAAAGCCAGCGCTCGGCATGAGCATCGTTCTTAAGCAACATGATGAGGCGAGCGCCATCGGAGAACTTTCCGCCGCGGTTGAGATCGGGCAACAGAGATGCAACTCCCAACAGGACAGAGCAGGCCGCCAGGAAATGAATGCCATTGGGGAGCCACGCTGGCTTCGTCAATGAGCGGCTTTCCAGAATGATGGGGAGAAGCAGACTGCCGAGCGGCCCGGCAGCCGAGATGAAGAATAGCCGGCGAGGCAGGTTCTCCATCTTCGTGGGGTACATCGTTAAGAATCCAAGGATCCTAACCTCCGAACCTGTCAGTTTCTGGCTGTCTCCCCGGACAGTATGAAACCCGGCCAACCGAGCAGCTACAAAATGTCCTATTTCGTGTACAAGAACTGCCAACACGAACAGGCCTGCACCGGCCATCAGGACAGAAATCAAAGTGGCTGGTTTCGCAATATCTACCGGCAAAGGGCCAATAGCCTGGGCAATAATCAGCGAAAAAATGAATGCACTGCTGAGGAAGAAGATCTCTCCTGCGCTCAACTTCCATCGCTCACCTTTTGGCAATGGCCGGAGCACGTCCAAAATGGGCGTGGACGTCGGCGAGTAACCGGCAGTAGCTGTTGAGTGAGTCCCAGGTTCCATTGCAAATATACCGATGCAGGCTCGGCCATTTGGGCCATGTCATGTCTATCTTAAGTTCATAGTTGGCTTGGGTATCAGGCCATAGGTATTTGGCCTTTGGTCACGCGATTATAGGCCCAACTGGGCAACAACCGCTTCGTACTAATTCCGCTCCACCGCGGAAATCCAGCCGCCACCCATCACCAGATCGCCGTCATAGAACACCACCGCCTGGCCAGGAGTGATCGCGCGCTGCGACTCGTCAAATGTGACCAGAATTTCCCCATCGGGCCTCCGGGTGACCGTGGCTGGAGCTGGCTGGTGCCGGTGACGGATCTTGGCCTCCACTTGAATGGGCTCGCGCAGTTCGTCTATGGCAATCCAGTTCATCCGATGGGCGATCAGCTTACGCGAGAGCAGATCATCATTGCCGCCTACTGTGACCTTCCCTTCAGCGCCATTGATATTCAAGACGTAAAGCGGTGAACCTGTGGCCACACCCAACCCCTTGCGCTGCCCTACTGTGAAATTGTGAATACCGGAGTGATGCCCGATGGTCTGCCCATCCGCGGTCACGAGCTCGCCTGAGGTGTTCGGTAAGGTCTCACCCTGCTCTGCCAGATACGCATCAATAAAACGCTTGTAATCGCCGCCAGGTACGAAACAAATTTCCTGCGAATCGGGCTTCTCCGCCAAAGCCAGACCGTGCTCGCGCGCCAACTCGCGCACCCGAGGCTTAGTCATCTCCCCTAAAGGAAAGCGCGTGCGGCTGAGCTGCTCCTGGGTAAGTCCGAACAAAAAATATGTTTGGTCCTTGGCCGGATCTGCTGCCCGGCGAAGCAGCCAGCGATTGCGCTCGGGCGAAAACTCGCAACGCGCGTAGTGGCCGGTTGCCAGCAGGTCCGCGCCGATCTGTCGCGCCGTAATCAGCAACTGATCGAACTTAAGATGGTTATTGCAGAGACTGCATGGAATCGGGGTTCGGCCGGAGAGATAGTCTTGAATGAACGGCCGCACCACATCGCGCTCAAACCGCTCCTCGTGGTTGACCACGTAGTATGGAATTCCCAGCTCTTCCGCTACAGCGCGCGCGTCGTAAACGTCGTCAATCGAGCAGCAGCGCCCCTGCACCTGCTCCGGCATGCCCTCGCGACCGGCCAATCGGCGCTGGTTCCAGAGTTGCATTGTTAACCCAACCACATGATGACCCTCCGCGCGCAGCATGGCTGCGACGGTGGACGAATCCACACCGCCCGACATAGCTACGGCAATGGTCTGTGCTGGCATGAAACCCATCTTTAGCTTACAGGAAGAATTCGCCGTTAGTAAGCAGCGCATAAGTGCAGCCTGCTGCTGTGAAACGTTATGCTTGACGTAATGCGTATCAATCACTTATCCTGCTGCGTGATCGTCAATTATCGAGGCGAGCGGACCAGAATTTTCGCGGCCGGGAAGAGAGTCAAGGCATTTTCCGCGATTGAACGTGCCGCACGCCTCAAACTGGACCGATTGGAAGCCGCTGCGTCCTTGGGCGATCTCGTCGCCCTGCCCGGCAATCGCCTGGAACGGGTACGCGGAGACCGAGCTGGTCAATACAGCATTCGAATCAACGATCGCTGGCGCATCTGTTTTGAATGGCCCGCCGGGGCTTCAGGTCCGCTGAATGTAGAAATTGTTGATTACCACTGAGGAAGGTCAAACGGCTGAAATTTCGCGCCAGGGAGGCGCGGCATTATGAAGGCATTACATCCAATTCATCCAGGTGAGCACTTGGCTGAGGAACTTAAAGAGCTGCCGATGAGCGCCGCTGAATTGGCGCGACAATTGGGTGTTCCCACAAATCGCGTCACCGCAATCATAAATGGACGGCGCAGCATCACGGGCGACACTGCGCTCCGGTTGGCTCATTTCTTCGGTACGAGTGCAGAGTTCTGGTTGAACCTGCAAAGTCTTTATGAGATCCGCCTGGCGCAGCGGAAATCAGGCAGATCCATCAAAAGCTTGCCAACGCTACGGCGCCAGGACCGCCTGCGCGCGTAACAAAGGGCCAACCAATCCCCTGCTGACTTTGTTATTCCAAAGCGGAGCTGCTGACGGGGGATGCCTTTCTAAATAGCGGCGAAATCTCGCGCAGTCTGGCTACTGTCTCAGGGATCACCTGCATGGCAAAATCTGTATCTTCCACTGTGGTTTGCTTCCCCAAACTGATCCTCACGCTGGCCCGCGCCCGCTCGTGTGGAAGGCCCATCGCCAACAGGACGTGCGAGGGTTCAATTGCTCCAGAAGAACACGCAGCGCCGCTGGACACTGCCAGTCCCTTCAGGTCGAGTGCGATTACCAGCGCTTCACCTTCAATGAAATCGAACCACAAATTTGTGGTGTTGGGCACTCGAGGCGCATTCATACCGTTGACGCCTGCGGCTTCAACCTCGGCCAGCACAGCGCGCTGGAGCCGGTCTCGCATTCCTGCCATCTCCGCCGGGCCACCACTCTGCAGCCATGTTCTGGCCAGTTCAGCGGCTTTTCCTAAACCAGCGATGCCGGGAAGATTCTCCGTGCCGGCACGGCGCTGACGCTCGTGGCTGCCGCCATAGATCAGCGGCTGGATCAGTGTTCCCTTCTTCACATAGATCGCGCCGGTTCCTTGCGGAGCGTGGATTTTGTGACCGGAAATCGTCAGCACATCGCAACCGATCTTCTGCACATCAATCGGAATCTTCCCCGCGGCTTGCACAGCATCGGTATGGAAGAAAACATCAGCTTCCTGCGCGATTCGGCCAATCTCCTCCACCGGCTGGACCACCCCGGTTTCGTTATTGGCCATCATCACGCTAATCAACCGCGTATTTGAGCGCAGGGCCTTCCGAACGTCTTCAGGATCCACCAGTGACTGGTCGTTCACAGGAACAAACGTGACCTCGCAGCCCATCTGCTCCAGCCGCTTGCAGGTATTGAGAACGGCGCTGTGCTCAATCGTTGAAGTGATGACGTGATCGCCGCGTTGCACCAGGCCAAAGATGCCCGTGTTGTCGCCCTCGGTTCCTCCGCTGGTGAAGACGATTTCAGCCGGACGCGCATTCAGCAGCGCTGCTACGGAAGTGCGCGCTTTTTCTACCGCCGCCCGCGCATGCTGCCCAAAGTGGTGGATAGACGACGCGTTTCCGAACTGCTCCAGGTAAAAGGGCTTCATCGCCTCAAACACCTCCGGCAGGACCGGAGTGGTGGCGTTGTTGTCGAGATAAACGCGGCGCATGGGAATATTTTACGCTGACAACGAGAATGTCATGAATTAACCGCAAAGGCTGCAAAGAGCGAACTTCGCGTACTTTGCGCTGAGATCTCGCTATCGCCGCTAACGCTGCTCTATGGGAATGTACCGGTTCGGATATTTCGGTCCGATATAGTCTGCGCGCGGCCGAATCAGACGGTTGTCATCGAGTTGCTCGATCACATGCGCCGCCCAACCGCTAATACGCGAGATGGCAAAGACCGGAGTGAACAGATCCACGTCGAGGCCCAGCGTGGTGTACGTAGAAGCGGAGTAGAAATCCACGTTGGCATTGAGGTGCTTTTCGCTGTTGATGTACTTCTCGATCCGCGCGGAAAGATCGTACCACTTGGGATTGGCATCGCGGCCCAGGTCACGCGACATCTGCCGCAGATGCGTGGCACGCGGATCCTCGGTGTGATACACACGATGCCCGAAGCCGGAAACTTTCTTCTTGTTGGCCAGCATGTCCTTCACATGCTCCACCGGGTCCTCGCCCTTTTTGTCTATTTCGAACAGCATGCGCATCACAGCTTCGTTGGCCCCGCCATGGAGCGGCCCTTTCAGCGCGCCAATGGCTCCTGTAATGGCCGAGTGCATATCAGAGAGCGTGGCTGCAATCACGCGCGCAGCAAAGGTTGACGCATTGAGCTCGTGGTCGGCATGAAGAATGAGGGCGACATCCAACGCCTTCTGCGCCGTCGGAGACGGTCTCTCCCCATTCAGCATCAACAGGAAGTTGCCAGCGTGAGAGAGCGAAGGATCAGGCTGCACCACATCCTTGCCCTTCCGAATACGGTCGTATGCAGCAACGATCATCGCGATCTGCGACGTAAGCCGGATCGCTTTGCGCACGTTGGCCGCATGGTCCATCTTTTCCGCGTCAGGATCGTAAGGCGAGAGGGCTGAAACCGCGGTGCGCAGCACTTCCATCGGAATGGCTGTACGCGGAAGATTGCGTATCAACTGAATGACAGCGGGATCAATCTTGCGCTCGGAAGCAAGCTGCCGGTTCAGTCCGTCCAGTTCCGAACGGGTGGGCAGCTTGCCGTACCACAGCAAATGGCAGGTTTCTTCAAAAGTGGATTTCTCCGCAAGATCGTGAATATCAATGCCGCGATACGCTAAAACGCCGGCCTCGCCATCAATGTAGCAAATGGAAGAACTGGCTGCGACGATTCCTTCAAGTCCTTTGGGCGAGATAGTGCTGGTTGACATAATTTTTCCGGTCTTCTCTTGTGCGAAAGGCGATGAACGCGCAACCCCTCTTTATACTCCAAATTCATCTCACTTTCCAAGCGATGGGGACAGCCTGGTTTTGTGCGCATTTCATCCGCAAAAAGTTGTGGCAATCGAGGATGCGTGAGCGTACTCTTTCGGCGAAATTGTGACGCATATGATCAGACGGGTTTTTCTTTCAGCATTCGCTCTGTGCTTTGCCTTCGGTCTGGCGGTCGCGCAGTCTCCGGATCCGCAGCTCCTGGCGGTGATCAACCACATCAAGGCAATTGATAACCACTCGCATCCTCCGAAACTGGTCAGCCCGGGCGAGAAGGATACGGAATTTGACGCACTTCCCTGCGATCCTCTTGAACCCAGTACGCCGACGACCATCTCGCGTCCTGAGAACCCGCAATATTTGGCGGCATGGAAGGCCCTCTATGGCTACCAGTACAACGACGCCACGCCGGAGCATGTAAGGCAACTGCTCGAAGCCAAAAAGAAAGTCATGCAGGAGCAGGGTGACAACTATCCCAACTGGGTACTCGATCACCTGGGAATCGAAACCGAATTTGGCAACCGCTTGGCGATGGGACGAGGCTTGCAGCCGCCGCATTTCCGTTGGGTTCCCTTTGACGACGCCTTGATGTTTCCGTTGGACAATACCGATCTCGGCGCCGAATCCCCTGACCGCAAGATTTTCTTCCCCCGCGAGACTAGCCTTCTTCAGCGTTATCTGAAGGATCTCGGGTTGCATTCGCTTCCGGCAACGCTCCAGGACTACACCGCCAAGGTGATCTCTCCCACGCTCGAATTGCAGAAGAAGAACGGGGCTGTCGCAGTCAAGTTTGAAGCCGCATATCTCCGATCACTGGATTTTGGACCAACCGAGCAGATCGGAGCCGTCCAGTCCATTTACCAGCGCTTCGCCCGCGGCGGCATTCCGCCGCGTGCAGATTACACACGCCTTCAGAACTTTCTATTCCGCTACATCGCAGGTGAGGCGGGTCGGCTGGGACTGGCCGTTCACTTCCACACCGGAGGCGGCTGCGGAACGTACTTCCAACTCATGGGCTCGAATCCGGCCCTGCTCGAATCAGTGCTCGATGATCCGGCACTGCGGAAGACCACGTTCGTTCTGCTGCATGGGGGAGCCGGAGCATTTACCAAATATGTTTCCTACCTGCTGATGAAACCGAACGTCTATACCGACTTCTCTGAGCAGACCTGGCTGATCTCCACCCGTGCTCTGAGCCAGGTGATCCGGGAATGGCTGGAGTGGTATCCCGAAAAAGCGCTGTTTGGAACTGACCTCTATCCCAACACGCCTGAAATCAACTGGGAAGAAATCGGCTGGCAGACGACCCAATCTGGCCGGGAAGCCTTGGCTATCGCCTTAACCGGCATGATTGAAGATCGCGAGATCTCGCGGGATCGAGCCTTAGAGCTTGCGCACATGGTCCTGCATGACAATGCAGCTAAGCTCTACGGACTTGGCGCCGGATCAGGCGCGGCAACGGGCGAAAGAACGAGGAATCCGGAATGAGGCCTTGCAACCGGCAGCTACTCGCTTCAGAGATGGCCGATTTTGACGCGAGTGCCGCAAATTTGCTTCAGTATTCCCTTGACTTGATACGGTTGGGCTGCAAAACTCACAATGTCCATCCAGGTAAGTTGGGGGGTGTAATCATACTTGGCTGAAGTTCGAATTCAAGAGGGAGAGCCTCTTGAGAATGCATTGCGCCGTTTTAAGCGGAAAGTCCAGCAAGAGGACATCATTAAAGAGGTAAAGCGGCACTCGTTTTATTTGAAGCCAGGCGAAAAGCGCCGAGTGAAAGAAGCATTGGCAAGAAAGCGGAACCGTAAAAAGGCCCGCAAAGAACAAGACTAATCCTACCGGGCCGCTGGTGACCCCCGGCGGTCCGGCCTTCATTTCGCAGTAATTCTGGAATTCATAAAGAGTCGTCTTGCAGTCGTAAGTTTTTGCTGTAGGCGCGGGGCCGAACCCGGTGGTAGGTGTCACTCTTGAGGACCTGACGGATGAGTGTTCTCGTTTTGGGCCAGTTCTTTGGGAGTGAGAGGAAAGGGGGACACTCTCAATGGAGTTCCAGGATAAGGTTCTGAAATGTGTAGACTGCGACGCTGATTTCATTTTCACTGCCGGCGAGCAGCTCTTCTTCCACGATAAGCAATTCAAAAACGAACCCAAGCGTTGCAAGAATTGCAAAACCAAGCGGTCCCAGGCGCTGGGAATCTCGCACAGCCCCAGCGGCACAAACTTTCAGCGCGTGGAAACCAAGGCGATCTGTTCCGGATGCCAGCGGGAAACAACGGTCCCGTTCAAGCCTACGCAGGGTCGTCCAGTCTTTTGCCGGGAATGTTTCCAGCAGAGAAAAACGACCGCAGCTTCGGCATAACGACAGGGCTTCCGGGTTCAACACATTGCTGGGATGAGTTGGCGAGCGTTACCGAGAAAACTATGCCGGGCGCTTCGCTACCTGGGTCTTGCCATTTTTGCTGCGTAGCTCTGCGCGGCGGTGCTTCTGGTCCTCATGCTGAATGAGCAGCGCTTCGATCTGGCGAAGCAGATCATCGGTATTCATCGGCTTCACCAGCATGGACTGGGCGCCTTCATCCTTCCAGTCACTCCCGAGCAGGGGATAGGCGGTAAGAATGGCGACCGCAGGGTTGTAATCAGTCTTCTTGGCGGAACGGATCACGTCATAACCGGCGCGTTCGTGCTCCATCTTCATGTCCGTGATCACCATGTGGTAGCTCGAAGCCTTCAGTTTTGAAACAGCTTCTCTTCCTGAGGCGGCGGTCTCAACGTCGAAGCCATGAATTTCAAGGACTGCCTTCAGCGTGAGCAGGATGGCGAGTTCGTCGTCAACGAGCAGGATGCGGCGTTTCATGCGATTCTCCGGGGAACTTGACCCTCATACGGCGGTCAGTGAGATGCAGCAGCAACTAACAAAGGTTGTGAGATGCTGCTGGTTCAGACGAAGCACGAAGAAATTATAATCCTGAATGTGCCTCGGTTCTTCCTGCAAAACTTTGGTTGCCGCGCCACTCAAGCGGACGGCGCAGCAATCGAGCGCCAGCTTAGGGAACGCGGTCTTGAGCCCACCGACTCGCCGGGCCATGCTGACATTGTAGTACTCAACACCTGCACCGTCACAGCGGCGGCAGATCATGACGCGCGGGCCGCGGTCCGGCGCACCCAGCGGGAGAATCCTGATGCGAGGATTTTGGTGACCGGCTGTTACGCCCAGCGCGCCCCGGAGGAGGTTGCAGCCCTTCCTGGAGTTACCTGGGTAGTGGGAAATTCGCACAAGCATCTGGTGCCGGCGATTGCGTCCGGGGCGAATGGGAATTTTGTTTCGGTTGAACGCCTCGCGCTTTCCGCGCCCGCTTTCACTCTGACTGGCGACATCTTTGCTCATACAGAGCTGATCGCAGCGCCGGTTTTTGCCGGAGAGGCTTCTGAAGACAGGACACGTCCCAACCTGAAAGTTCAGGATGGCTGCAACAACCGCTGCTCGTTCTGCATTATTCCGAGCGTAAGAGGGCAAAGCCGGTCGTTGCACCACGAGCGGGTGATCGAGGAAGCGAACGCGCTGGTTGCCGCGGGATACAAGGAGATCGTGCTCAGCGGCATCAATCTAGGTCGCTGGGGCCGCGATTTCACTCCTCAGCTGCAGTTTGTCCATCTATTGCGAGCGCTGCTGGACCACACCGATATCCAGAAGATACGGATCAGCTCCGTTGAGCCGATGGACTGGACCGATGAATTGATCGCGCTGGTCGCCGGCTCGCGCCGGATCGCCAGGCATGCGCATCTGCCGCTGCAATCCGGCAGCGACTATATCCTGCGGCTGATGCGCCGCAAATACCGCCCGTGGCACTACGCGGAGAAAGTCAGGAAAATTCGCGAAGCCATGCCGGACGCGGCGATCGGCGCTGACGTGATGGTGGGCTTCCCTGGAGAAACCGGGGAATTGTTCGAGGAAAGCCGCGACTTCATTGAACGCCTGCCATTTACGTACTTGCATGTATTCACCTACTCGTCGCGTCCCGGTACGCCTTCCGCAGCCATGCCCGCCCAGGTGCCGGTTCACGTCGCACGCGAACGCAACCAGATTCTGCGAGAGCTGGCGGCAGAAAAGAACCTTGCTTTCAGGCGGGGATTTATCAGTGCAACGCTTCAGGTAATCACGCTTAAAACCGGCAACTCCGAGTCAACAGAAGCCCTCAGCGACAATTACCTGAAGGTAAAAATCGCTGGCTGTTTCTCTCCGAATGAAAGCCTCGCGGTGAAGGTCGAGCGGGTCACGGATGATGGGCTTTGTGCATCGCCTTCAGGAACGCCAGATCCCGATTTACGGCTGGAACAACAGCTTTACTCGAAAGCCGCCATGTTATAATTTTTGTGTCTTGCCGCGTGTCGGCTCCGTGGCATTCCCACAGAGAACACTTGCTGGGACGTTTTTTTGACCCTCGTTCAGCAGAATGAGGCTGGAGGATTGTATAGATAAGCGTTTTATTCGCATGAATGATCGCATCCGCGCGCGGGAAATTCGCGTGATTGATGCTGATGGAAATCAATTGGGCGTTATCGCGCCCTACGATGCGCTGAAGCGGGCCCGGGAACAGAACCTTGACCTGGTAGAGATCTCACCCAATGCGGTGCCTCCGGTGTGCCGCATCATGGATTACGGCAAATATCTTTACGAGCAGGAAAAGAAAGAACGCGCGGCGAAGAAGAACCAGAAGCAGATCGTCCTGAAGGAAGTAAAGTTCAGCGTCAACGTGGACGAGCACGATTACGTGACCAAGCGCAACCACGTGCTGCGTTTCCTCGGCGAGGGCGATAAGGTGAAAGCCAGTCTGCGGTTTCGCGGTCGTGAAATGGCCCATCAAAATCTGGGCCGCGCGGTGCTGGACCGACTGGTAAAGGAAGTAGGCGATAAAGGAATCGTGGAGTTCCGGCCGCGCATGGAAGGAAACACCATGCACGTGATCATGGCGCCTCCCAAGCAAGTCCCCGGCGCCAAGAAGCCGGAACAGCGGCCTCCGCAGCAGCAATCAGTTCCGGCGGCTGGCGCGCAGAGAACGTCTTAAGTCCGCGTAAACGGTCCGCAGGTTGTTAACTAAATCGCCGTCGAGAGCAGATCGCGAATTCAGCGCCATAAGCGCGGAACGAGTTAGCCCAGCGCGGAAGCGCTGGGAATTGTCGAGAAAACAGGAAAGCCCCAGCGGGGCAACACACAACAATGCCCAAACTGAAAACACATAAAGGCGCAGCCAAGCGGTTCAAGAAAACCGCCACCGGCAAGATCAAGCGGGCCAAGGCTTTTAAGCGCCATATCCTTACCTCGAAGGACACCAAGCGGAAGCGGCAACTGGGAGGAAGCACCCTGGTGAGCGATGCCGATCACGCCAAGGTTTCGAGGATGATTCCGTACTAAGCTAGCTAACCGCTGGCGATACGGGACAGAATCCCACCCGCCTGAGTTGATCTCAGCGCTGAGGCAGGATCTGAAATCAACAACACGTGCGAAAAGGGATACCTTCCCTCCAGCCGCAGAACCGCCGGAAATCCGGCACTCGAAAAGGAGCATCATGCCTCGCGTAAAACGTGGTACCAAACGCCGCCAGCGCCGCAAAAAGATACTAGAGCGCGCAAGCGGATATTTCCTTACAAAATCCAAGTTGTATCGCTCCGCCAAAGAATCCGTGGAGCGCGGGCTCAAGTTCGCCTACTCCGGACGGCGCCAGAAAAAGCGCCAGTACCGCTCTATCTGGATTGTGCGCATCGGCGCCGCCGCCAAGATGAACGGCATCAGCTATAACCAGTTCATCAGCGGGCTCAAGAAAGCCGGCGTGGAACTCGATCGCAAGGTACTCGCCGATATCGCGGTCAACGATCCAGCGGGATTCACGGCTCTGGCTGCAACAGCCAAGCAGGCCAACGCGAAAGCTGCGTAAAAGAGCGTAACCTCCAAGGACACAAAGGTTCACGAAGGATTCAAAGCGCCCTTTGTGTCCTTTGTGGTTGATCGAATGTACACCGTCTCCAAACTCGAAGACTACTCTCCGGCGGCGCTTGATCAGGCTGCTCACGAACTTCTACAGGCAGTTCGCCAGGAAGCGACTGCCATCGCCGGCGAGAATGATTGGAGAGTATT
Organism: Terriglobales bacterium; assembly: GCA_025934025.1. Lineage (GTDB taxonomy): Bacteria > Acidobacteriota > Terriglobia > Terriglobales > Acidobacteriaceae > Angelobacter. The sequence goes on along the minus strand of JAICYU010000004.1, from coordinate 29,462 downwards.
TCGCGATCGCTGGATGGCCCGCAAGAACGGCATTCTCACGCAAGTCAACGACCTATGGCTGAAGGCGGCTCCGGGCACTGCCAAACGCGAAGTCGGCGCGCGCGTGAATCAGCTTAAAACTGAGGTAGAGAAGGCGGTTGGTGTCGCGCAGCACCGCACATCCAGCACCGCGGCAAGCTCGCGGCTCGAATCCGAACGACTCGACATCACCCTGCCAGGCATCCGTCGTCCGCTTGGGGCCGAGCATCCGGTCATCCGCACCATGACCGAAATCGTGGATGTATTCCGCAGGATGGGATACTCCGTCGCCGATGGCCCTGAGATCGAGACCGATTATTACAATTTTGAAGCCCTGAGCTTCCCGCCCAATCATCCCGCGCGCGATACGCAAGACACATTGTTTGTCGCCGGACAGGAGAAGAAGCCCCAGCGCGACCGCCTGCTGCTGCGCACCCACACTTCTCCGGTGCAGATCCGCACCATGCTGAATCAACCTCCGCCGGTGCGAGCTGTAATTCCCGGCAAGGTGCATCGTGCTGACACGGCGGACGCCACGCACTCGCCCATTTTTCACCAGGTTGAAGGTCTGGCAGTGGATACAAACATCACCTTCTGCGATCTGAAGGGCACGCTGGACCATGCGATGAAGTCGCTGTTTGGGTCGAACGTGAAAACGCGCTTCTTTCCTTCCTTCTTCCCTTTCACCGAGCCAAGCGCTGACGTATCCATCACATGCTTCAAATGCGGCGGCAAAGGATGCAGATTGTGCAAGATGAGCGGCTGGATCGAACTGCTGGGCTGCGGCATGGTGGACCCGAACGTTTTCAAGTTCGTCGAGCAGAACGGCTACGATTCGCAGAAAATCAGCGGCTTCGCTTTCGGCATGGGCGTGGAACGAATCACCATGTTGAAGTATGGAATTGATGACATTCAGTTGTTCTATCAGGGGGACGTGCGGTTTTTGGAGCAGTTTGCGTAGCAATCAGCACTCAACCCCCGTGCAGAAGTGCTTCGGATCGAGCTGCGGAATTTACAAACACGGAAGCAGGGTACCAAACCGGAGCACCAGAAAGCACGTTCGTGGTTTTTACCTGTATGTAAAAAAATGACTCGCCACGCTCTTAACGACTGTCATCCCGAGAGGTCCGCGAGTGAGCAAGCGCTTTCTTCAGCTTGCGAACAGGACCCGAGGGATCTGCTCTCGCTGCAGCTTGACCGGAGCAGATTTCTCCGTCGCTACTCGCGCACTGAAAAAAACTCTCGCTCGCTTAACGCGACTGTCGAAATGACACCTCATACATTTTTTGTGCCTTTTTGCTTGAACGCCATAGAGGGGAGGAGATAATGCGTATCTCTCCCAACTGGCTGCGCGAATTCGTTGATCTCAAGACCGATGACCGGAAACTAGCGAACGATCTCACTCTCGCCGGCGTTGCGGTGGAATCTGTCAAAGAGATTGACGGCCGGTTGCTCTTTGAGATGGAGATCGGGGCCAATCGTCCCGATGCCATGTGCCACTACGGCGTGGCGCGCGAGTGCTGCGCCATCTACGACATTGAGCTTAAGCCGATCAAAGCGAAGCTGCCTCATGCGAAACCCGCAGCAAAGCCTTTCCCAATTGAAATTCAAGATGCGGAAGGCTGCAAGCGTTACACGGCACAGGTGGTCCGGAACGTGAAAATCGGGCCTTCTCCTAAGTGGATGCTGGAACGTCTGAAGATTGATGACCACGGTGGCGTGAGCAATGCCGTGGATGCCAGCAATTACACATTGATGGAGCTTGGCCATCCCACACATGCGTTCGACTCGGACAAGGTTGCGGGCGGCAAGATCATTGTTCGTCGTGCTCGCGCCGGCGAAACGCTGAAGACCCTTGATGGTGTCGAGCGCAAACTCGATCCCGAAGATCTGGTGATCGCTGATGCAGCAAAGCCCGTGGCCCTGGCCGGAGTGATGGGCGGTCTCGATTCGGCGATTTCAGAATCAACAAAAAATATTTTGATTGAGTCGGCGTGGTTTGATCCGGCGACCGTGCGCAAAACCGCGCGGCGCCTTGGCATGCACACCGATGCTTCGCACATCTTCGAACGCGGGGCCGACTGGGGCGCTACCCTGCCGGCCTGCAACCGCGTGGCCGAACTCATCCTGCAAACCGCCGGAGGCGAACTGGAAGGCGAGCCGGTGGATGTGATCGGGGGTCACCTGGTGCGGCACGGCATCTGGCTGCGTCTCAGCGAAATCCTCCGCCATCTTGGCCAGGAAATCCCGGATAAAACGGTCGAAACCATTCTGCGCAGGCTGGGCTTCGTAGCCAAAGCTGTGAAAGCCGAAATGCCGGAGGAGATGAAGAACGCGATCAAAGCGGCGACAGGAGAGTCGCCGGAAAATCGCACAGCAGTCATACAAGACGTTGCCAAGAAAACAGGGCTTGGCACAGCCCGCGTCACGCAGCTGATTGCAAGCTGGATGGTAGACCTGCCCACCTGGCGTCTCGATATCGAGCGCGAGATTGATCTGATTGAAGAGATCGCACGCATCTACGGCTACAACAAATTTTCCAATACCCTGCCCTCGTTTTCCGGCGGTGTAATCGAGCTGCCCGATGCTGGCAAGGAACACCGCCTGCGCTCAGAGTTGCTGGCCCTGGGCTATAACGAAGCCATCTCGCCAACCTTCATCTCTCCAGCCGACGCGAAGGCATTCTCCGCCGCGACTTCTGTCATGCTGGCGAATCCGCTTAGCGAAGGGCAGTCCGCCATGCGCACCTCATTGCTTCCGGGAATGCTCGACATGCTGGCCTGGAACCTGAATCGCGGAACCAACGATGTTCGTCTGTTCGAAGCGGGGCATGTCTTTGAATTCGCGGACAGGAAATCAGAAGAGAAAAAGATGCTGAGCCTCGGCGCAACTGGCAAGGCGCAGGAGCAAAGCGTACACGCGCAAGTCAGATCGCATTCGTTCTTCGATCTGAAAGGCGATGTGAGCACTCTGCTTGCACAATTTGAAATTCCCAATTCTTGCTTGGACACTCAGACCAGCGGTCACTTCCATCCGGGCCGGTCGGCACGCATTGTTTCCAGCGGCAAAGTGCTGGCGCAATTCGGACAGTTGCACCCCGATGTCGCAGCAGCGCGCAAGCTGAAACAGGAGATTTACGTTGCCGAGCTTTACCTTGATTGCCTGTTCGCGCTGCCATTGCGCTCACCGCGTTATCGGCCGATTTCAAAGTTCCCTGCCGTCTCGCGTGACTTCTCATTTCTGTTTCCTGAGAACGTGACCTTCGGGCAAATTCAGGAAGCAGTGGCGAAATTAAACCTCTCCGACTTGCAGGACTTCTCTCCGGCAGAAATCTTCCGCGGCGGCTTGGTGCCGGCGGGAAAATACTCAATTCTGCTGCGAGCTGATTTCCAATCCAGCACGGACACACTGCGTGATGACGAGGTGGCACAATGGTCGGCCCAGATCATCAAAGGGCTGGAAGCCATCGGCGGAAACCTTAGAAGCTAACCTGATAGCGAAGCAGGAACTCTTCGTCGTAAAATCCCGCCCATGATCTCTCGCCGTTCATTCTTTAAAGCTGCAGGCCTGTCTGCGGCCGTGGCAGCCTCATCGAGTTTTCCTGCCGACTTGCTTGCCTGGGTGGAGCCGCAGCGCAAGCAGCAGCCCGGCGGGCCAATCCTGCTCAACAGCAATGAGAATGCTTACGGGCCGTTCCCCAGCGTGGCCGCCCTGTCCAACCCGTTTCAGGACGCAAACCGTTACCCCGACAGCGAGGTTGAACGCCTGCGTGCCCGCATAGCAAAGCTGCATAATGTCACACCTGACCACATCGTCCTCGGTTGCGGGTCCACCGAGATCCTCAAGATATGCGCCAGCGCTTTCACTGGGCCGAACCGGAAGCTCATTATGGCCTTGCCCACGTTTGAAGCGATTGACGGTTACGGCAAAGCAGCGGGCGCCGAGGTGGTGAAAGTTGAGCTGGTCTCTGATACCTGGGCCCACCACACCGCGGCCATGCAGAGCGAAGCGCAGAAGAACGGCGGGCTTATTTACATCTGCAACCCCAACAACCCGACCGGCAGTCTCACGCCGCGGCGAACGCTGGAGAATCTCGTCCGCGAATTGCCCGAAGGTGTTTACGTGCTGATGGACGAGGCCTACCACGACTTTGTTCCCGTGGCCGCCGACTACATCTCGTTTGCCGACCATCCGGTAAACCTGGACCGCGTCATCGTCGCTCGAACTTTCTCAAAAATCTACGGTCTTGCCGGACTGCGCATGGGGTATGCCGTCACGTCGCCCACCACGGCGAAGCTGATCGCGCGCCACAAGCAGGAAGACAGCGCCAACATCTTCGCGCTGCGCTGCGCTCTTGCCTCGCTCGACGACGATGACGAACGGCAGATTGCGATGTTGCGCAACGCCAACGACCGCGAGACATTCATGCACGAAGCGGCAAAACGCAAGCTGCGGCCAATTCCGTCATGGACGAATTTTGTGATGATCAATACTTACCGTCCGGTGAAGACAGTGATCGAGCATTTCAAGCACAACAATATTCTGATCGGCCGGCCATTTCCGCCCATGGATACTTACGCTCGCATCTCGCTCGGCACTCCGGAGCAGATGAAGCAGTTCTGGGCAGTGTGGGACAAGTTGCCGGCGCTGAAAGAGTAGACAAGCAGCTCAGCCATCGCTGATTTCTCACCGCAACGGACGCAAAGGTCGCAAAGCAGAATTGAGTTGGTGTTTCGTCGCGTTCTTTGCGTACTTTGCGGTTAATCCTCCAGGTTGGTGAGCCGTGAAGACTAGACAACTCCGCCCCACCGCCCTCCATCTTTCCTGATAGACCGCACTTTCAGGAGAGACTCATGCCATTCCTCGATCAAGCTACGCGCTGGGCCACCAACAAGATGCCAAGCGTCATCGGACCCAAAGCCCACGCCATCATTGACTATGCAATGGCAGCTTCCTTCTTGGCCATGGCAGGATTCTTCTGGAAGAGGAACAAGCGCGCAGCGCTGTGCAGCCTCGGTTGCGGCGCTGCCGAAACCACGGTCGCTCTGCTCACGAGATATCCGGACGGGGTTGCGGATGCCATTAGTTTCGAGACGCATGGCGCAATTGATTTCGGCATGACCGGCCTGATCTCCAGCCTGCCGGACATGATGCACTTCGCCGATGAACCTGAGTCGCGCTTCTTCCGCGTACAAGGCATGAGCCTGGCCGCAGTCACCGGTCTCACCGACTTCACGGGTACCGGCGAACGGAACCAGCAGGAGCGGGTGGAAGAAAGAGCAGCGTGATCCAGCACTCAGCAGTCAGCACTCAGCATTCAGCCCATTGTGTGCGATTGCCACAATTGCCAAAGATTGAAAATTGAAAATCAACTGCTTCTGCCGGTGTTGCCGTTTAATTTAGGTTGTTTAGCAATTCCGGCATTTTCGGCGATGAGTTCCAAATGGGCTGGGTGCTGAATGCTTCTTTTCCACAGCTTCTCTTGCGCTATACTTCGCTCATCGTTACGGAAGCGGTGAGTAAACATGTCTTTTAAAGCTGTCAGAGAATTTGAAACTGAATCCGACCGCAGTGCGGGCGAGGACTTCCCTGCGCTGGAAGAAAAAATCTACAAAGCCATTGAGCTGCTAAAATCCGCCCGCGAAGCCAAGTCCGCCGCCGAGCGCGACTCCAACCGCCTGCGCGAGCAACTGGAGCAGCGCGAAGAAGAGCTGGAGATGCTGCGCTCTGAAGTAGTGACATTGCGCAAGGAGCGCGAGGAAGTACGCGGCCGTGTGGAGAAGATGCTCAAGCAGATTGATAGCCTGGTAGAGCAGGCCTAGAGACTCTTCGCCCGTGTCTTGAGTCGCGCGAGAAAGGTGGAGCGCAATGTCAGTGATTCCGCATCCCATGACAACCACGCAGTTCGAGCTGCCGGGGTTCCAGGTTGTGCGCAGCCTGGGCGTCGTGCGCGGAATCATTGTTCGCTCGCGATCGGTCTTTGGCACCATCGGTGCGAGCCTGCAAACGCTGGTCGGAGGCAATATCAGCCTGCTGACGAATCTCTGCGAAAAAACTCGCGGAGAGGCTTTCGAGGTCATGCTGGATCATGCCTCACAACTCGGAGCCAATGCAGTGATCGGGGTTCGCTACGATGCCACGGAGATCATGCAGGGCGTGACTGAAGTCCTGGCCTATGGAACTGCTGTGGTCGTCGAGCAAAAACGAACATAGAAAGTTCTTGATTCTGGCCGCAAGCAAAGCATAATCGCAGAAGCAGTTGAAGGAGAGCAGCTTGGCCACACAATCAGCCTCAACCAATTCTTCCATCCGAGTGGAGATCTACGACCAGGTTTACAACCTGCGCGGAGTAGATGCGGAGTACATCACCAAGCTGGCGGAGTTCGTGGATTCCAAGATGCGCAACGTCGCCGGGCAGACTTCCACAATTGACTCGCTGCGCCTCGCCGTTCTGGCCGCGCTCAATATTGCCGACGAATATCACATCCTCAAGAAAAAGTACGACCTGCTTGCTTCGGAATACCGCCAGCGGGCGGGAGTTTTGGCGGGAGCGCTCGATGAAGTGTTGGAAGATGGACGCAGAGCGGGCTAGAGCAGACGGCTTGCTTCTTTGCCAGGGCTAAGAGCCCTTTTTTCTTTTCCTAGAGCAGGCGGCACGACTAAAGTCATGCCCTGACACTTCTTGCGCTGGTTAGATCAACTAACTATCAGCAGAAATAGCGAAACCGACCCGCGGGGCCGTGCGAATGGGCCGTTAATGAACCCGTCGGTAGACGGTGGGAACCTGCCGCGGCTCTTTAGGCATTTCCGTACTGGCGGAACCTCGCGCACCGAGCCGTGTTTACGAGTCAAGCCCCCTGTTCATTTGAATATCGGTTCAAATAACGGGAACCATCCGGCACCTGCTTTGCAGGCCGGTTGTCTCGATTGATGCTAAAGAAAAGCAGAGTAGATGGCAAGTGCAACACAGCTTTTTTCACCCTTAGGTAACGCATGTTGCCGCTGTTCCGGGTGCTTCTCTACAATTCAGCTCAGTGTCTCAATCCGCCCACCTGAAAGAATTCGTTGTTCCCTCAGAAGCCGCAGGAAAACGGCTCGATGTCTGGCTGGCGGCGGAGTTACCGGACGTAAGCCGCGTCCGCATCCGGCAGTTGATTGAGCAGAACAAGGTCACCCTCAACGGCGAGTCTCCTAAGCCTTCTCAGCACTTGAGAGGCGGCGAGCATATTGCGATTACCGGCAAAGTTGAACTGCCCCCGCTGAAAGCATTCGCAGAAAACATTCCCCTCGACGTAGTTTATGAAGACGAGGACCTAGCTGTGATCAACAAATCGGCAGGCATGACCGTTCACGCCGGCTCGGGAAAAAACGAGAGTGGCAGCCGTGGAACATTGGTGAACGCTCTGCTGCATCGCTTTGGTTCGCTCTCGCAAACAGGAGGCGAATTGAGGCCGGGAATTGTCCATCGTTTGGATAAGGAAACCAGCGGTTTGATGATCGTCGCCAAACATGACCAAGTTCACCGCAAGATGGCAGAACAGTTCTCCCGTCACGAAGTCCACAAGACTTATCTCGCGCTGATACATGGCTGGATGCCTCAGGAACAGGGCACAATCACCGATCCCATCTCTCGCGACCTGCGGCGGCGAGAGCGTATGACCACCCGCCGCTCACAAGGCCGCGCTGCTGTAACTCACTGGAAGGTCCTGGAGCGTTACGAAGGTAAGCATGGCAAGTTCTCTCTGCTGGAGGTGAAGATCGAAACCGGACGCACCCACCAGATTCGTGTTCACCTTTCCTCTGTTGGACATCCGGTGGCCGGCGACACTCTTTACGGCGCGTCCGGGGCAACCCGCGAGCCGGGTTACTTAGGTACAGCATCAAAATCGGCATCTCTGGGGAGGCACTTTCTTCACAGTTCCGGGCTACAATTTGAGCATCCAATAAAGAACACGCGCCTTTCGTTTAACCAACCCTTGCCGGCAGAGTTGCAGGCGTTTCTCCGGTGCATAAGGGACTAAGAGGAACTAATGACCGCAAAGTCTTCCCGGAGAATACTCGTCTCTTCAGTGCTGCTGCTGACGGGCAGCTTGGGATTCGCGCAGGCGCAGCCACCTGCAACGGCTAATGCATTTCCTGCAGGAACCACCACGGCCATGATCAGCAGTCCGGACCAGCCGCTGCAGATATTCCGCACCCGCACCGACGAAGTGAACGTGATCTTCACCGTCACAGACAAGCACAACCACTTCATCAAAGATTTGCGGGAGACACAGTTCAAGGTCCTGGACAACAACCTTCCTCCGCGTCAGATCATGAATTTTGAAGCGGAAACCAATATGCCGCTGCGCGTCGGCCTTCTGATTGACGCAAGCGACTCCATCACCGATCGGTTCACGTTTGAGCAGCGCGCAGCCTCAGAGTTCTTGCGGCAAATCATTCGTCCGCAGACTGACAAAGCTTTTGTCTTGGCCTTTGACGATCACAACGACGTCACCCAGGAATTCACCAGTGATCTGGTGAAACTCACTCGGGGACTTCACCAGATTCGTCCCGGCGGCGGGACCGCACTGTGGGACGCTGTGTATTCCGCTTGCCATGACAAGCTGATGCAGGAACGTCCTGACTCGCCCGATCAAAGCTTCCGCAAGGCAATCGTTGTGGTTTCTGACGGCGCGGACAACCAGAGCCGCCTAAGCCGCGCTCAAGCAGTAGACATGGCACAGCGAGCGGGCGTCATCATCTATACCGTAAGCACCAATATGAACAATATTCTGGACAGCGGTGACCACAACCTGAAAGCGCTGGCCGACTCCACCGGCGGGCGCGCGTTCTTCCCCGCCAAGCTGCACGACCTTACTGACGCATTCCGCGATATTCGCGAAGAACTGCGCAGCCAATATTCAATCTCGTACAAACCGGAGCAGTTCGATACACTCGGCGGGGAGTATCGCCCCATCCAGATCATGGCGGAGAACAAGAAGTACCGCGTGCGCGCCAAACGGGGTTATTACGTACCCAAGCAGTAGCGGGGGTGACCATTCCTTCTGCCGAAGGCGATGTCGGCGCGTCGCCGATTCCCCTATAATGTAAGCAGCCGATGTGTACCGCCATGTTTCGCGTTCAGCTGCCTGTTTTACTGCTGTGTAGCGCGCTGAGCTGCTACTCCCAAGAGCCCAGTTCCGGCGCTGCGCCTTTAGCCGCGCCCACGCCCGCCACCAGCGCGACTGCTGATACCAAGCCCGGACCGGACACTCCGTACAAATTCGTCTCCCGCGCCGACGAAGTGAACGTCATTTTTACGGTTACCGATAAGCACGGCAAATTTGTGCGCGATTTAAAGCAGACCGATTTCAAGATTCTCGACAACAGCCTTCCTCCACGCCAGATCACGGCCTTCGAAGCCGAAACAGACCTGCCGCTTCGTGTGGGCCTGCTGATTGATGCCAGCAATTCAATCCGCGAGCGGTTTCTGTTTGAACAGCAGGCAGCCAGCGAGTTCCTGCAGCAGATTATTCGGCCGCGCACTGACCGCGCTTTTGTTCTTGCTTTCGACGAAGTTCCAGATGTGACGCAGGACTTCACCGGGGATCTCGACAAGCTGACTCAGGGCATCAAGGCGATCCAGCCGGGCGGGGGTACTGCCATGTGGGACGCAGTCTACTACGCCTGTCGCGACAAACTGCTGAAACAATCGGGCGCCACTCCCGTGCGTAAGGCCATCATTATTGTCTCTGACGGCGATGACAACCAAAGCCGTGTTCTGCGCCAGGAAGCGCTCGATATGGCCCAGCGCGCCGGGGTCATCGTGTACACCATCAGCACCAATCCCAGTGACATGCAGGACCAGGGAGATAAAAATCTGAAAATGCTGGCCGAAGCCACTGGCGGCCGCGCCTTCTTCCCCTTCAAGCTGGAGCAGCTTAGCGACGCATTTCGCGATATTCAGGAGGAGCTGCGCAGCCAGTATTCAGTCTCTTACAAGCCTGATCAGTTCAGTCCCAATGGCCAGTACCGTCCCATCCAAATCGTGGCCGACAGCAAGAGGCTCCATGTCCGCGCAAAAAAGGGCTATTACGTGCCGAAACAGTAAGCCGGTTCTACTCTTTTCTCAGATATCTGGCGCTTGAGGCGTCCACCAGTACAGTTAGCCGAGTGTGGTCCGCATACATCACATGCCATTCCAGTTCGCCTGCCTGGGCGTTCCATTGCAGCAGATAAGTGACCTGGGTCTTCGGGTCTTTTTCCGTTATCTCTTTGCCACCATGCTTCTGCGCGACATCGTACACCTGGTCGGTATCAACCTTGAGAAAATTCAGATCGAAGGGTTGGGTGGAGCGATTGTTGGGATTGAACGTGTCTTCCACGCCGTGGTCCACTCTGGAAGGCGCATCGGCCATGCCGCTCCAGGTAAACGGTTCAGACTTGCCGCGACCTGGTGAGCCGAAAACGGCGCGCCAGTTAGCGGACTTGCCGCCCTGGCCGGTGTCCTGCGATGTGGGGGTTGACTTCAGCTCAATGGGTTCAGCGTCCGGCGCCCACAGCCGGGCTGAAGGAAGCATCTTCTGCAGAGCAAAACGGCCGGTTTCAAATTCGTTGGACTTTTTCTGCGTCGGCGCGCTTGAAGTCTTGTTTCCCTCGTCACATCCTGCCAGACATCCGGCTATCAGCAAGAGAAGTACTGCGGATCTCGTGCTTCTCATGGCTCGCTCCTCAATGTTTAGATGAAACCGAAGGGGAGAATGGATGATGCCGCTTAAAACATCAACCCCGAATGCGTTCGCACCCGGGGCCAAAGTCACGATGAAAAATCATTCATTGTCGTTAGTGCGCACACCCGATTTGCGGGCCTGCTCCTGCATATCATCCAGTTTTTGCTGGGCAGCGGTGAGCGCCTGTTTCTTGCTGTCAATCTCATCCTGCTCTTTGCGGCTGTCGTCGGCAAACTTGGTCTGATCGCGAAGCTGGGTTCCGGCGTCAGCGTAATAAGCGGCCGCCCGCAGGCGTTGCTCGCGCTGGGTTACATCCAGTTCACGCTGCAGCCGGGAAATTTCTTCTTTCTGGTCCTTGATTTGGCCAGCCAGCTTGTCTTTGTCGTCCTTTGCTTTGTCGGTTGCTTCTTTCTTCGCTTGGTCGTTGGCCGCAGCCTTATCATCGGAATCCGACTCCTTTTTCACATCTTCATCGGGATTGGCGTCGAGCTTGCGCGGCATGTTGTCATCGTCCAGGCGGATGGTGGACGTAGGCTTTTTCTGGGCGCGGTACTTGCGCGCGATCTCTCCCAGAGACTGCTGGGCCCACGCTGACGCTGCAAACGCAACCAACATCAATAAAGGAAGAATACGTTTCATGCCTGAGTTCCTGAAAGTATTGTACGTCTGATTTCCAGCTTTGATTCTGGGGGATTTGGCAATGGGAAACGATAGGGTAAACGCCGTATCGGCCGCAAGTAACCTTCGCGCGCGTTAATGGTAGAAGCCCAGGTACCAGTCAATCAGGGACTGCCCACAGAACGCAGAAAACAGCGCCGCGATGCCCAGAAACACGCCAAACGGAATCTCAAAGTTGCGGTAGATCAGGATGGCCGATTTCCATGCCCGGCCGCGAGCTTTCGCAGGCGCTTCTCCCCGAACTTTACCTTTGCGCCGCGCCAACCGCTTGCGCCAGACAATCACGATCAGAAAAATTCCAAACAAGCTCCCGACCAGCGATCCCAAGAGCAAAACCAGCAGCGTCAGCTTCACCCCAAGAAACGCGCCAATCAGCGCCATCAGTTTCACGTCACCCCGGCCCATCCCTTCAACTCCGCGTAGCGCTTCGTAAGCCAAGGCGATTCCCAGGATAAAAGCGGATCCCATCACCGCTCCGGCAAGAGAGTTCAGCAATGAAAGAACGCGCCAGTTCTCCATGCTCCGCCAAAAGTATCCAGCCGGGCCTTCTACCGCCGCCCACAGACTGAAGGCCAGCCCGGCCACAATGCCGGGCTTCGTGAGCAGGTCCGGCAGCAGCTTGGTTTCAGCGTCAGTAAAGATGAGGCCAACTAGAAGAAATGAGAGGACACAGAGCCGGATCGAAATCGCCGTGGGATCGTAAGCAACGTCAACGGGAAACGACTTCAGCAAAGCGGTGCGGGAATGCTCCTGGAACCATGCCGCTTGCGGGGCGAGATAGGCGGCAACAAACAGCAGCCCGGTTACAAACTCCACGATGGCATAGCGCGGAGAGATTCTGCTCTTGCAATTGCGGCACTTGCCGCGCAGCACTACCCAGCTCAGAACCGGAACGTTGTCGTAAAAAGCGATCGCCATCCCGCACGCGGGGCACGCCGAGCGCGGGCTTACCACTGACAGATCGCGCGGCATGCGGTAAATGCAGACATTCAAAAAGCTGCCAAACACCAGCCCAAAGAGGAAGAAGGCAGCGATGTAGAAATAAGTAAGGATCAAATCCGCCCTTTCGCGTTTTCTGAATTATACGAACGAGCGAAGGCGGAAGGGCAGATTACGAGAGCTGTGGTTCATTCTGCCGATAACTGCCTCTGGTTCCCTGCCAGTTGATAACGTCACTAAGGAGTGCAGCCGCTCGTCGCAGGAGTGACCACCGGCAGCGTCTGGTTGATGACTCTAATTTCCTGGTCATTCAGCTCTTGCCATTTGCGCAAATCGCGGTTGAGCGCATCACAACTCTCTTCCACCGCAGCCTGCACCGTCTGCGCGGGACGTTGATCGGCATTTTCTACACTGAACAGCAATCGAGCCAGATCGCGGTTGACCAAGCCGAAACCAGGCTCCTTCCTGGTTCCCTTTTCCAGAGCCTCGATCTGTTTCTCCAGTCGTTTCTCTGCATCGGTTGGGGCGTTGCTGGCTTTCGATCTCTCGTGATGGGCGTTCATCGCTTCCCGCAATGCGGCGACTTGCTGATACCCGTCATAGCTCGCCTTCATTCCATGCGCAATTCGCAGCGCCAAATCACGCTGTTCCAGCAGGTCTTGCTGCGAGGCGTGGACGCGAGGATCAAGTTCCACCTTCAGTGGCTGATGCAAAACGCGGCCATCGTAACGGAGCTCAACCGTGTAGTTCCCCGGCGCCACCAAAGGACCGCGCGGTTGCTGTCGCGGAGTTTCACCGGGAACGGCATGGTCTGCCAGCGTGTATTCCTGGTATTTCAGTAACTCCCCGTAGTAGCTGTAAGGAAGGGCGGATGGAGCGGGATAGCGCAGGTCCCACACGAACCGATTCACGCCCGGTGCCTTGGGCAGAGCCACGGCGGGAGCAAACCAATAATCCGGCACGTTGGCCGGCAGATGCTCGGCGAATGGAGGCTGGCTGGAAAATCTGACAATCTCGACATTCTTTTCGTCATAGATGGTCAGTGTCAGCTCACCCTTGGGCTCCGCCTTGAGGGAATAGTTGATGATGGCGCCGTCGGGCGGGTTCTGCCCTGCGGGCGTTTCCGCCGGATAGGGCGTGTCCTGGTAGTTGTCCCAGCGCACCCTTGTTCCTGTCTCCGGCGGAAACAAGTAGACATCCGCGGCCGAGGCTTCTCCCGTGATGTCGCGCAAGGGCGTGATGTCGTCCAGGATCCAAAAGCCGCGACCGAAAGTGGAAATCACCAGATCGTTGCCGTGAACCTGCAGATCGGTCACGGGCGTGGCCGGCAAATTCAGGGAGATGGATTGCCAACTCTCGCCATCATTCCAGGAGATAAAAGCTCCGGTGTCGGTGCCGGCGTAAAGCACGCCTTTGCGATTGGGATCCTCGCGCACTACGCGCACCATCTCATTCCCCGGTAATCCGTTGACGATTGTTTTCCACGTACGCCCGTCGTCAGTGGTCCGCAGAATGTTGGGCGGAGTGGATTCGCGAGTCGCGCCAACGGTCAGGTAAGCGGTAGCGGGATCGTGGTGGGAAGCTTCAATGTAGAGCACCTGCAATGGATCACCCAATCCCGGAGGCGACACTTTTTCCCAGTTCTCTCCGGAATCGCGGGTGAGATACACCTCGCGATTGCTGGTGCCTGCCCATAGCTCCCCAGCTTGAACGGCAGAGGGAGAGAGAGCGGTGATGGCGGGAGGCCGCGACCGGCTGGGACCCGCCGCTCCTTCTTTCTCCACTTTCTCTACGTAGCCGGTGAGATCGGGGCTGATCTGCTTCCAGTTCGCTCCGCCGTCAGTAGTCTTAAGCACAAACTGGGTACCCAGATAGAGCACGGAGGGACCCTGGGGAGAAAACGCCAGCGGAGGCATCTGTGCGCTGCGGTATTTCTGACCGTCTTCAAAGACGGTTGCGACTTCGCCGGTGTTCCGGTCAAAGCGCACTACCGAGCCATACCAGCCACCGCTATAGACCACGCCCGGATGCAGCGGATCAGGTGCGATGAATGCATACTCAAACCCGCCCACCGAGTACCAGTCCTGCGCCAGGACCTCGCCGTAGTCGCTGCGGCTCAGAACGCCGGCGGTGCCACTATCCTGCTGAGCTCCATAAACTCGGTACGGAAATGTCTGGTCGGTCGAGACATGGTAGAACTGGCCGGTTGGCTGGTTATACCAGGAGCTCCAGCTTTTGCCTCCGTTCACGCTGATGATGGCGCCCTGGTCCACGCCCAAAATCATGCGCGCCGAATCACGCGGATCAATCCATAAGACGTGGAAGTCATCGCCGCTGGGCGCTCCCACATAGGCGGCAAAGTTTTTCCGCCATCGGTGGAGCGATAAAGCGATGTTTGCGCAACATAGACCACGTCAGGATGGTTGGGATCCACGAACACGCGGCTGAAGTACTCACTTCCAAGCACCCGCGGATCTTTGGTTGATTGCTGCCAGTTGACGCCGCCATCGTCTGAGCGGAAAAATCCCTGATCAAGAATTGCATACAGGCGCCGTCCTCCATTTCCCGGAGCCACTGCAATGCCCATCCTTTTGCGCGCGGTTGCAGGAAGACCGCGAGTCTGGAGCCGCGTCCAGGTGGAACCTTCATCGCGCGAGACGATGAGATCGGATGTGGCTTCGGTCCGCGATGCTTCCGATCCCGACGCCGGACCATAAACCACGGCATACAGAACGCGCGGATTGCCTGGGTCCGCGCACATGTCCACGATGCCCAACGTCTCATCGTCGGAAAAAGTCTTTTTCCATGTTGCGCCGCCATCGGTGGTCTTGAAAATCCCGCGATTGGCTGTTTTTGCCCAGCGCGGGAGAGGAAGCCACAGCAGTCCCATTCCTACGGAGTTCCCACCAACCACCACAACGTTTGGATTGCGCGGATCAACCACGATGGCCTGGATGAACAGCACGTCATGCAGGCCGGCACGCTTCCAACTGGCGCCGCCATTGGTCGAGCGATACAGGCCTTGTCCTCGGGTCTGCTCGCCCGTGCCCACATACACCACTTGCGGGTTGGAGGGAGCAACTGCGAGAGCGCCAATAGAAGCAACCGGCACCTGATCGAAAATGGGCCGCCAGACCTGCCCTCCATCCACCGTTTTCCACACTCCACCTCCAGGAGTTCCGAAATAATAAGTGTTGCGATCGCCCGGAACGCCCTCGACGGCTGTCACCCTGCCGCCTCGAAACGGCCCGATCATCCGCCAGCGAAGCCCCGGAAACTGCGCGCCGGCACTCCGATCAGCACAAATCAGGGAGAGCGGCAGCAAAAAGAAGATCGCCGCAATAAGGGCGAGGAGGGGCAAGCGTTGGCACGGGCGTGGGATCAGACGCATCAGTTGTTCTCCGGCTGATTTTTATATCAGGAAAGCCCGCGCTCTCAAACTGAAGAGTTGGAGAGGGAAAAGAGCGATTGGGGGAGGAAGAATGGTGGAGACAGTGCTTCGATGGCGAAGCCGGACAGTTCGCTGAAGTTGGCAGATGCTTAGTTAGCCATATGCCGACCAGGCGTCGCTCTCGAAATCAAGAACACCATGTGAAGCTGTTCAGAAATGGCAGAAATCAGGCTGTGCGTATTCCACGGGAATTCGAGCTGCCGGGAAATGATGCTGTTATCCGAAAGGAAGGCGAGCGGCTGATCATCGAGCCCACCTCGCCAAGGTCCCTTCTCGCGGCACTGCATGAGCTGAGTCCGGTCCCGGAAAAATTTCCACGGATTGCGGAATTGGCATCCGGTCCGGTTGATCTCTAATGCGCTATCTGCTCGACACACCCCCATCGGCTGCCTATTCTAGGCCCCATGCCCAAAGCTCGCCCGAGGCGTTGACGATGAGAACTGCCAGACCGGGCCTTGTCAGCCCAGTTTGGGTTTCCTCAAACAATGTGCGATAACGAGGAAAATCTGGAAATGCGAGGACGACCTTTGCCCCCGGATACTCAGTTTGTAAACGAAGCACTTTTAGCAAAGCGTGGGAATACCACTGTTGCGCTTGGTTTGATGGGTTGGTTGGCTTGGGTTCATCTGCTCGCCGCGGGTCCCGATAACTTTTTGAAGGGTAGCCCTTCGCCTCTACGAGCAAAACCACGCCTGATTTTGTTGCTCGCAGGTCAACACCCCGCGCTTTCGACCGCGTGTCCGCCTTATTCTCGATGATCCATCCCATCGCTTCTAAGTTCCGTGCGACAGCATCCACGACATTCCCTTCCCAAAACCAGTCCAAAGTTACATCCACAGATCCTCCATTCTGCTCATGGCAACAGGCCGATCCAATCTTCGGCTGGCCGGTTTAGAATCGGCGTCAGATGCGCCAGAATCGTCTTCAATCAGCATCCTCTCTCAATCGTCTGGAGAGTAAATAATGAGCGGCCCGGAATCCACAGCAGTTGCAGCCCAAGCGCCCGCTAGAACCGACAAGACGGCAATGGCCATGCTTTCCAGCTTGTTCTTTGCTTGGGGCTTTCTCACCTGCCTGAATGACATTCTGATTCCGCATCTGAAGAACGTCTTGGAGCTAAATTACGCCCAGGCCATGCTGGTCCAGTTTGCGTTCTTCGGCTCCTATTTCGTGTTCTCACTACCCTCGGGCAGGATCATAGAAACCATTGGATATTCGCGCTCGATGGTCGCAGGCCTGGCGACGATGGGTTGCGGAGCCTCGCTTTTTGTTCCGGCGGCTTCGATCGCTTCCTTTCCGATGTTCCTGACAGCTTTGATTGTGCTGGCCGCCGGGATGACGTTGCTCCAGACCTTAGCCAATCCTTATGTGGCAGTACTGGGGCCGGTGAGGACAGCCTCAAGCCGCCTCAACCTTACTCAGGCCTTCAACTCTCTGGGCACCACGTTGGCGCCGATCTTCGGCAGCATCCTCATTTTGGGCACGGCCGCTGAACCGCTCACTCACGGCATGCGCCAGGCGATGTCTTCCGGACAACTGCACGCTTATCAGATCCATGAGGCAGCTTCGGTGAAGATGCCTTACATTGGCCTCTCCTTGGCGCTCTTCGCGCTCGCCGCGGTTGTTGCCCGCTACAAACTTCCGGCAATTTTTCACGTGGAAGCTCGCATTGAAATAAAGGACAGCGTTTGGCGGCATAAGCGGCCGGTCGCAATCTAGCAAAGCGCTGGGATGAGGTCGGTCGCGTCGACATTGCTGCGCATCGCGGGAGCGCCGGGATCCGGTTCCTTGTGCCGGTTCAGTGCAGAGGAACTTCATGAGACGCGTCGCGCATCTGTGGCGGGGTTTCCGCGACACTTGATCTTCTACCAGCAACGCGAGCACGGAATCCTTGTTCTGCGTGTCGTCCACGGTGCTCGTGATCTAGAAAGCTTGTTTTCGCAAAAAGAACCGCCTAAGCCATAATTTCCGAAGAAGCAACCGCGGGATGACAGTGGTCGAGACTTGTCGCGACCCCGGTTGCTGGTTGAAACTCGTAATGTTCTTTACGGCAGCGGGTTCGCCTTCGCTGCCGACGCCGAATAGTTCGCTGCACACCTGGCCACCTGCTCGGGATAAAACAGATCGGCATTGCCTTCCTTCTCGCGCAAGTCCAGCTTCAGCAGCTTGCCTTTACCGTCGGTCTGCGGAAGGTCAATGGAGAGCATGTAGCCGGAGGAAGCAGCCCCGACCCAGTCCGAGTTCATAAAGCCCATGAGCGCGCCGCCGGTACGGGACGCGAGTTCTAGCAAGCGCAAGCTGAACTGGTCCGCGCCGTCCCAGGAGGAAAACACCGCAAGGGGACCGCCGGAAGAGATGCTCTCCGACGGCATCAGCAGTTGCAGGCGGACCTGATGCTGGTTGAACTCGCGGGCCAGTTTGCGGACGTTGATGCCTTGATCGTGGCTTCCCGGAGTGACGAGCAGAATGGTGTCTCCGCTGCGGGGCTGGCCAAACAGCAGCAAAGCCTGGCGCAACGCGGCATCGAGCGGCGCTCCATGATTGCCGGGAGCCGCATGAGAATGTGAAAAGAGGTTCGCGAGCGCCGCGCCAAACAGATCGTAATCCGAGTAAAAGCGACGCATGAGGACCGCCTGGCCCGTAATCACGCCGAAAGCAACCGGCATCTCCGGCGGCGCCTGCTCGCGAATGAGGTCGGCAATCGCGCGCGCCTGGCTCAGAGATTTTGCGCCGCGAGCATCGGCCAGCACCAGCACGCGGTTGTGCAGCACAGGAGTGGCTTTCAGCACAGAGTAATCACGGCCGCTTGCGCTGGCTTCAAAATCGTCTGCGCGCAAGCCGTAAAGGTCCGCCTTGGTCGCGGAATCAAACGCATTCACCACAACTTGAGTCGTGCAAGTCTGTCCCGCGTTGTCCGCGGCACGATGACTCGCAGCCAAGGCAAGGGATGCTGACAACAGCAATGCACCGGAAATGAGCGGAAGCAGGAAACGCATGGTGGCGGAAAGGGTAGCTCAGTCGGGAGAAAGCGACACGCTGGGGAAACCCTTAGCCGTGGCCCAGGAATCCTCTAGAGAGAACTATGCCTGACTACGTAAGATTGCCCATTGGCTCCGACGCTCCGCGCCTGGTGAACGCCGTGATTGAGATCCCGCGCGACTCGGTCAATAAATACGAATACGACAAAGAGCTTCACGTCTTCCGGCTTGACCGAACGCTGTTCTCGCCTGTTCATTATCCCGGCGACTATGGCTTCATTCCGTGCACGCTCGGGCTCGACGGCGATCCACTCGACGTGCTGGTGCTGGTGGAAGCGCCCAGCTTTCCCGGATGCCTGATGGAAGTGCGTCCCATCGGAGTGCTGCGCATGATGGACCAGGGGCGGAGCGACGAAAAGATCCTGGCCGTGGCGCAGAGTGATCCGCTCTACACTGAAGTGAAGGAATACTCTGAAGTGTTCACTCACACTCTGCGCGAGATCGAGCACTTCTTCGCCATTTATAAGAGCCTGGAGGGGAAGAAGACCGAGATCAGCGGCTGGTCCGGCGCAGAAGCCGCGAGAAAGATCATCGTCGAAGGCCGGCAGCGGTTCTCGTGAGCCGCAACCTCCCACTCTGCGCCAGCCATCTTACCTTCAGGAAAGCGCGGAGGAGGAACCATGGTTGAGATCACCTGCGATGTTTGCGACAAAAAGAGGCCTGACCCGGGAAAGCGGCTGGGAAACGACGCCTGGATTCTCGGCTATGACATCGAGATGGAGAAAGCCAACTCGCTTCAGCGCTCGCTGCGCTTCCTCGACCGCTGGGACGACAGCCGGGTGCTTGAGTTGGGCGCGATCCACCTGTGTTCCGAGAAGTGCAAGGACGATTACATTCGCAAGGCGCGAGCGGCGTGAGTTACTGCCGCCTGCTGCGATGGCGAGATGCCGTGCTGGGCAGCGTGCAAACTTGAAGGAGCGGCCAGCAGAAACAGAACCAGCGACATGGCCAGCCACAGAAATGCAACGATAGTTACGTACTTATCAAGACGAGAGATTCGCTGACGCAGGTCAGCAGAGTTCTTTTGCATGAATGAGACCCTTAGAGATGATGATTGCGAGATAAATGCTCTCCTATTCAATAGATGCTGAGGCCTCTGTAGTGGTTACTGCTGCTGGCTTATCTGGGCAGATTAAGACTGTTGACTGAACCCTTCGCTTCACTTTTCCCACCGAATCCACACCTCTCCACAGTCTCTGCACCACAATCCGGCATTGACCGTACTTAGGTCAGCGCGTACAGTCGAATGCACTCACCGGTTGCCGCCGCTTCCGAAGTTTGATCGAGCAGCATCCAACCAGCCAAAACCAGTAACATTTCCGCACTGAGCGCCCTTAGCCGGGGCTTAGTCCTTACGTAACGCTGTGGAAACCTAGGCAGAAATCGCCTGAAACACCCCTTGAAAGCTGCTAACTGCCTGAAGCTCCGAAACTTATGGTCATGACAGAGCATCTGATAAAATAGTACAATATATGGTGTTTACTGCTTGACAGGCACCATATAGAGGCGTAACTTGTCCAACACCCGCAGTATTCAAGAGCCCTAAGCGGCCCGAAACTAGCAGAAAAACCGGCGCCAGAGGTGACGCCGGCAAACGTTGATCGCGGTGATCTTTTGCAAGTCTCAACAGGTTCCCGCCGGATGGCCGTCCGGCGGGGGCCAGACAATCCGGGAGTAGCGTATGGAGATGAGTTGGTCACGTTGGTTCCGTTGCGAGTCCAGTTTCGGGCTCCTGCTGGTACCGAAGC
The DNA here is from genome assembly GCA_025934025.1 of Terriglobales bacterium. Classification (GTDB taxonomy): domain Bacteria; phylum Acidobacteriota; class Terriglobia; order Terriglobales; family Acidobacteriaceae; genus Angelobacter. The sequence continues at coordinate 8,878 of JAICYU010000004.1, read as the reverse complement.
AGCCGGGCATTTTTGCCCTGGCGGAAGAGATCATGACCGGGCCGAACGGACGCCGCATGCTGGCCGTTTTTGAGGTCAGCGAAGCCGAAGATTTGGCGTTGGCTTTGAGCCGCATGTTTGCCGTGGGCAGCCCGTGGCGGGAGAAGTTGGCGGAAGGAAAGTGTTTTGTCCGCTATGCAGTTGCGCCCAGCACGGCCGATCGTCGCGTCGCCGCTGGAGCGCTGAAACATTGGCTCGACTCGCGCAAGCAAGCCGCGGCCCAGATTTTTGAACCGGTGGTGTCGCCGGTGGCGATCTCGGCCGAAGTCGAGGAAATCAAGACCGTAGCCGAGCGTGCCGTAGATCGCGTGACCCGCGCCCGCGAACTGGCTAAAGCCGCAGGAGCTTGACGACATTGCCAGGATTGCCAACATTGCCAAAGAGTGACGATTGAAGCGTCACCGCTGATGATGACTGATTGGCTCTGGTGATTCTGGGCAATCTGGAAATGAGCCGAACGTAGAGATGCGGCCTGCCGCGTCTCGCTGAAAATAACTTGCAGGCTCTTTGTGCTTGCAACAAGTAACAGTCTCGAGATTTTTGAAAGTGGGCTTAAGCCCCTGCTCTTTTAAAACAGATTGCAAGGCAGCGAAGAGGAATCTGCCATCCACCCTCCCCGGAACAGCAGATTCCTCTCCCGCTGCGAACAGAAGCTGAATCGCATTCAAGATCGCGGAGTTGAAAACATGGCGGATACGACAACAAAAGCAACCACCACCCAGACCACACGGACCACTCTTCAGCCGGCGACGAAGACCGCGCCCGGACTCAAGTTCCCGCGCTACTTCACTCGCGCGGGCATCTCGCCTTACAACGAAGTCGAGTGGGAGCGTCGAACCGCGCTGATTACTGACGCCAAGGGCAACACCATCTTCGAGCAGAAAGATGTGGAGTCGCCCAAGGACTGGACGATGACCGCCATCAACATTGTGGCCAGCAAATATCTGCACGGGCAGATGGGGACGCCGCAACGCGAGAGCGGCGTGCGCGTGCTGATAGAGCGCGTGGCAGAGACAATCCGCGACTGGGGCTGGGCCCAGGGCTACTTCGCCACTGCCGAAGACCGCGACACCTTCCATGACGAGCTGGTGCACATCCTGCTGCAGCAGAAGGCAAGCTTCAACTCGCCCGTATGGTTCAACGTGGGTTGCGACCGCCTGGAGCCGCTCTCTGACGCGCAGAACTGGCACTGGGTTTCCGAGAAGGGAAGCGTCGAGTTTTCCACCACCGGCTACAAGAACCCGCAGTGCTCCGCCTGCTTCATCAACTCGGTGAAGGATTCGCTCGACTCCATCCTCACGCTGGCCAAAACCGAAGGCATGCTGTTCAAGTGGGGCAGCGGCACCGGCACCAATCTTTCTCCGCTGCGCGGCTCCACGGAAGAGCTGAGCGGCGGCGGGTCGGCCAGCGGTCCGTTGAGCTTTATGAAGGGCTTTGACGCTTTTGCCGGCGTGATCAAATCCGGCGGCAAGACGCGCCGCGCCGCCAAGATGGTCATCTTGAACGTTGACCATCCAGACATCGTGGACTTCATCGAGTGCAAGGCCAAAGAGGAAGCCAAGGCCTGGGCGCTGGTGGAAGCCGGGTATGACGGCTCCGGTCCGGATTCGGAAGCCTACAGCTCCATCTTTTTCCAGAACGCCAACAACTCGGTCCGCGTGACCGACGAGTTCATGCAGGCGGCCGAGCGCGATGAGACCTTCTTCACCAAATCGGTGAAAGACAGTCATCCGATGAAACCGCACAAGGCGCGCGAGCTGCTGCGCAAGATCGCGGAAGCTACGTGGCAATGCGGCGATCCCGGCATGCAGTATGACACCACCGTGAACCGCTGGCACACGTCGAAGAACACGGCGCGCATCAACGCCAGCAATCCGTGCAGCGAGTACATGTTCCTCGACGACTCGGCCTGCAACTTGTCTTCGCTCAACCTGATGAAGTTCATCAGGGCCAACGGCGAGTTTGACGTGCCCGCCTATCGCTACGCCGTGGACGTGATGATTACGGCGCAGGAAATCCTGGTGGACAACGCCGGCTATCCCACGGAGATGATTGCGCGCAACTCGCACGAGTATCGCCCGCTCGGCCTGGGTTACGCCAACCTGGGCGCGCTGCTCATGGCCAGCGGCCTGCCTTACGATTCCGACTCCGGCCGCGACTACGCCGCTTGCGTTACGGCCATCATGTGCGGCGAAGCGTATTTACAGTCGGCGCGCATTGCTGAGCAGTGCCCCGCGCTCGGACCGGCGACTTCGCGTGTCTCTCCGCAGGAAATCACCGGAGGAGCTTGCCCCGGATGGTATGTGAATCGCGAGCCGTTCCTCGACGTGATCCGCATGCACCGGGCTTCGGTGAACAAGATCACCAAAGAAAATGTTCCGGCCAATCTCTTCGAAGGCTCCAAGCAGTGCTGGGACGAGGCGCTCGCGCTGGGCGAGAAGTCTGGCTATCGCAACTCGCAGGTGACGGTGCTTGCGCCCACGGGAACCATCGGCTTCATGATGGATTGCGACACCACCGGGATCGAGCCTGACCTAGCGCTGGTGAAGTACAAGAAGCTCGTGGGCGGCGGCATGATCAAAATCGTGAACAACACCGTGCCGCTGGCGCTGTGGAAGCTGGGCTACTCGCCGGACCAGGTGAACGGCATTGTCAGCTACATTGACGCCACCGGAACCATTGAAGGCGCGCCCGGCATCAAGGACGAGCACTATCCTGTTTTCGATTGCAGCTTCAAGCCGCAGAAAGGCACGCGCAGCATCGCCTACATGGGCCACGTGAAGATGATGGCCGCCACGCAGCCCTTCATCTCCGGCGCTATCTCGAAAACGGTGAACCTGCCCGAGAATGCGACGGTGGAAGATATTGCTGACGCGTACGTCCAGTCATGGAAGCTCGGTCTGAAGGCTGTTGCCATCTATCGCGACGGATCGAAGAAGGCGCAGCCGCTGATGGCCGCGGCGAAGAAAGAAGAAGCCGCGAAGCGTGGGACGCGTCAGGAGAAAACTGCCGCAGGCGTGGTCGCAGCACCGGTGTCGAACGAAGAGTCGGCGTTTACGCGGCTCTCGCCGGAGCAGCAGGCCTTCGCTCTGGAAGTCGTCCGGTTGGCGAACGGTGCAGCCAAGGAAATCCAAGGCCAGGTCTATGACTCCGTGCGCCGGCTGGTGGGCGTCACGCGCGAAGAGCAGGAGACGGCTCCGCCGCGTGCGCTGCGCCATCGCCTGCCCGGCGAGCGGCACTCCATTACGCACAAGTTCTCCATCGCCGGCCATGAAGGCTACATCACCGTCGGCATGTATAAGGATGGCACCCCGGGCGAGCTCTTCATCCGCATGGCCAAGGAAGGCTCGACCGTGTCCGGCCTGATGGACTCGTTTGCCACGGCCGTCTCGCTGGCTCTTCAGCACGGCGTTCCGCTGAAGCTGCTGTGCGACAAGTTCTCCCACACCCGCTTTGAGCCTTCGGGCTTCACCGGCAACCAGGAAATCCCCATCGCCAAGTCGGTAATGGACTACATCTTCCGCTGGTTGGAGATCCGGTTCGTGTCAGGACAGCAGTTCCCGCTGTTCCCGCAGCTGAACGCTCAGGCCGCTGGAACGCAGAGCCCTGCCCTGAGCGGAGTCGAACGGGCTCTCCAGCCTGCGGCCGCAGTCAGCAGTCAGCAGTCAGTACTCAGCGAAGGCACACAAGTGAATGAAGCGGAGTTCGGTGGAACAATGCCGCCCCAGGGCGGTGTTGCTTCCAGCCAGGAGCCAAGAGCTAAGAGTCAAGTACCAACTACCAACTACCAAGTACCGTCTCCGACTGACCGAGGCTTGTACCACTCTGCTGATGCTCTCCGCGAGATCGTTGATCTCGGCGACGCCCCTTCGTGCCACCTCTGCGGCGCCATCATGACGAGGAATGGAAGCTGTTACAGGTGTATGAGTTGTGGGAGCACAAGCGGGTGCAGTTAAGAAGTAGTGGGAAGGACTTCCGCCCGCCGAAAGGCGGGCGCTTTCATTTCTCTGCGTCCCTTGGGTCGATCCGGTGAAAAAGGTGTGCTTCAGCTTCGTTCAAATCTGGTCAGCTTAACTCTTTTGTTCGCCCCTATCACGCAGGATAAGGATATTAACTGTCAACTGCGTTCCTGCCCGACCACTTGAGCGCGATGCGCAGTCAACACGCTGAGAGTACGACTAATAGGCTGTTGCGAGAAGATCTATGTTCAGGATCAGATCGGAATCGGGCAGCGGTACTACCAGAAGGAAAGGATTAAATTGCTGTCGGCTTATTCTTTAATCAGATTCACGCCAACAGTGATACTAGCCGCCGGCTCTGGTCCGCCCACCACGCCGATTCCAGTAACCACGGTGATACCGCTCCGTCCAGCGGCGGAGAGATCGGAGCCTTTCATCAAGTCATTCTTGTTATCTGAAAAAATTCGCTTTAAGGCATTTACCAATTCAACATCTCGGCCTTCGATTGAAATCTGGCAAGTTCCTCCACGCATCGAGCGGTCTCAGCGCGAAGACTTCCATTCTGGCACGTACGTCGACATTCAAGGGCCAGAGAAGCGAGTTGTTACTGCAAGCTGAGTGAATGGAATATTTTGACGGATCTCATGAACGGCTCCGTCCCCGATGAGGTCCTCGTTTACAGTTGCTGCTGGAGACGTATTTGCCAAGTGAGAGGATCGAACCCAGGTCGCATCACGGAAGACGGTTGGCGAGAGATTTGTCAGCGCAGAGGCTTTCTACGAGAACGGGAGAATCCGCGAGGCTTTTAGCGCACAATTAGGTGCATGGGTATCAGAGACGTTGTCCAGAGCCTCTCATTGCTGGACACAACGCCCCAACTGCTGACATATTCTTCAGTTCTTCTCCGACTCCGCTTTAATGCTGACCTTCCCGCCGGCCACCGTGAGCGACAGCTCCAATGGCTTATAACGGTTTTCCTTCACCGCGACCTTGTGGTCGCCGGGTTGAAGTTGCAGGGACGAAGGGTACCGCCGATGAATACGCCGCGACCTCGATATCGGCGCCGTCGCGCGTGCACCACCCCACTAAGCCAAAACCGGGCTTCGCGGGGACTCCGGGCCTCCAGCCTACCCCGCGAAGCGCGCGGCGGGGACCCCGAGCGATAGCAACGTCCGTTTACCCCGGAAGCTTTGTAACGAGGCCCGACCTTCAGTCGTGCCGCTCAGGAGAAAAACAAATCAGTACCGCTCTGCAGAAGGCTCGCGCGCAGCACGGGGCCGAACAGCGCCCGATTTTAGCCCGGTGGGTGAGGGAGAACAGAGCGCAAGTTACGGCCACATGGGCCAGCCCGGCTACAATATCCGAATGCGATCGAGGTGGCTGGTTGCCGTTACGATTGTGTCCGTGGTTGCAGTTTTCAGTCTCGCTCTGTACCGCCGGTTTCGCATTCACCCCCTGGAAACAGCGCCAAAACCGAACTCGGCTTACATCGTGAGCGCTCTAAATACAAAGTGCGATCCACGCCACGGTCTCGCCTACGACAGAGTGGTTCTACTGCGGACTACGCTTGATCCTTCTGTAATCAAGATCAACACGGAAGACGTGCAGCTCAACCAACTCGGTAAAGACCTCACTGACATCTTCCGTACACGCACGGAGCGAATCGTTTATGTCCTCCAAGATGCTGGTCCCGATGGAAACGCGTCCGCAGAACTGGCAAGGATGGTTGCGCAAATGCCGGTTATCGATCGTGTTTGTGTCGTGGATTTGAAGCACCCCCCTGCCTGGTACCCTCCTCCATTCTGCTGCCCGCATCCGATGTCTTAGGAAAGGATGAGTACAGTCGCGACCGCCGGTTAATAATCAGCCCGGGTCGCGCGTCTAATCCTATAGAGACTTGCATGAGCGAAAAGCTGGATCGCGTAGGATCGCACCATCCCGCTTCAGCCGGAAGAGCGGACGGCTGGTGGTTGCTGGCCGAGACCTTTGGAGAGTTCATGCCCGATACGGTGTGGTGGCTGGCTATCTGGGGAGTGGCGGCACTGATCTCAAAAATGGTTGGGAGTTCTGGCGGCGCATGAAGAGGAACCGAATTCGCCGAAAGCTGCCGCGGGCATGATCGTATCGTTCTTCTTCATCACGATCTTATGGTCTCCAGGTTGAAGTTGCAGCGACGAGGAACCACTATCATTAACGCGCCAGTTTTGTACCCCTTCCAAAATACTGTCATTCCGACCGAATGCAAGCGATGCGGAGCAGAACGAGCGTGAGTGGAGGAACCCCGGAGATATCTCCCGTACGATGCTGATTCAGGGAGTTTTCAATGAGGACTAACCCGATAGCCCATCGAAACGAACATTCTCGTAGAAACGCCTTGCGGCAGTAATCAAGAGCCTCAGCATCTGCTGGGTTCCTTCGCTCCCGCTCGTCTCGAGCCTCGACTCGCGGTCGGTCGGAATGACAGTCTTAGCGAGGTCTCGTAAACCCCTTCGGCGGTGACAAGACCAAACTTTGTAACAAACAATAAAAGCGCGCTCCCGAAGGAGCGCGCTAAGAAAATGTTGGAGCTACTTGCTTTCTTCTTCGCCGCCGCCCTGCTCTGATGCTTCGCCGCCGGCCTGCGCCTGCTCTTCTTCCATCTGCTTGCGGATTTCTTCCTGGCGCTTGGCCCGAACTTCCGCCCGCTTCGCCCGCTTGGCTTCAATGACTTTCTCGCTACCCAGCAGTTCGATGAAACAAGTGTCGGCTCCGTCGCCGGTACGCCAGCCTTTGTGGATGATTCTCAGATAGCCGCCGTTGCGATCGCCGAAGCGAGGCGCGACGTTATCAAACAGCCGGTCCACGGATTCGCGCGTCATAAGATAGCCAAGGGCGAGCCGGCGCGCTGCCAGGTCGCCACGCTTGCCCAGCGTGATCATTTTCTCCACGTGCGGGCGCATGGCTTTGGCCTTGGCCGGCGTGGTCTCAATCCGCTCTTCCATGATGAGCGAGGTCACCAGGTTGCGCAGCAGCGCGCGCCGGTGGCTTGTATTTCGTCCGAGTTTCTTGGTTGCATTGCGATGGCGCATAACGTAATCCTTAAGTAAATCTCTGCTGGTCAGGAGCTGCAACTTTCGATTCCTTAGCTCCTGGCAGGGAAGCCTTTAGCTCATAGTAAAACCGGGAATGTTACAACAGGAGCATCGGGGATCGGTTCAGATCACCCGATCTCCCGATTCGTTAAAACTCTTCTCCGTCTCCACCGTCGTACGAAACCGGCCCAGTGCTGACCGCGGACGGCATCTGGCTTGTGGGTCCGGGAACGGCGTTCCCCTGTTCGTCAATCTTCATGCCCAGCGAAAGGCCCATGGAAGCAAGGATTTCCTTGATCTCATTGAGCGATTTGCGGCCGAAGTTCTTGGTCTTGAGCATCTCCGCTTCCGTCTTCTGCACCAGCTCACCAATGCTCTGAATGTTGGCGTTCTTCAGGCAGTTGTAGCTGCGGACGGAAAGCTCGAGCTCTTCCACGGAACGGTTGAGGTTCTCGTTCTTGATCTGCGGACGGTCGTCGCCGCGCGCCTCGGTCTCCAACTCCTCTTCAAAGTTGATGAAGATGGTCATGTGGTCCTTGAGCAGCTTGGCGGAAAGGCCGAGCGCGTCGGCCGGAGCAATGGAACCGTTGGTCCAGATTTCAATATCCAGCTTGTCGTAATCGGTGATCTGGCCCAGCCGGGCAGCTTCCACGGTGTAGTTGACTTTGCGTACCGGCGAGTGCACCGAGTCAATGGGAATGAATCCGAGACCCAGGTCTTCGTCAAAGTTTTTGTCGGCGGAAACGTAACCGCGTCCGCGCTTCAGGCGCATCTCCATGTCCACTTTCCCGCCTTCGGAAACGGTGGCAATGTAAACATTCTTGTCCAGCACCTCGATGTCGGAATCGGCTTCAATCATCGCCGAGGTAATAACGCCCGGCTGGTCGGTCTTCAGGTAGATTGCTTTTGGGCCGTCTCCGCTGAGCTTGAACGGGACTTGCTTCAGGTTCAGGATGATGTCGGTTGCGTCCTCGACCACGCCGGGGATGGACTGGAACTCGTGCAGAACGCCTTCAATCTTCACCGCGGTAATGGCCGCGCCTTCGATGGAAGAAAGCAGCACGCGCCGCAGAGCGTTGCCGATGGTGGTGCCAAATCCCCGCTCAAACGGCTGCGCGTAAAAGCGGCCGTATTTGCCGGTCAATGTCTCGGTATCTGTCGCGAGACGCTTCGGTTTCTGAAAACCTCTCCAAAGTGCCATTTCTTTTTTCCTTTCAATCCCGCTCCGTTTGGCTCACTCGCCTGGTGGCGAAAGGCTGATCTGGTGCGGGCGATTGTTGCTCAGCAGCTCTTGGCTTTTAGCCATCAGCTCTTAGCGTTGCTAACACGGTTTCTGGTTCGTGCCGAAACCAAACATCAACTTGCAGAAGCTTACTTCGAGTACAACTCCACGATGAGCTGCTCGTTCACCGGGGTCGCGATGTCTTCGCGCTTGGGCAATGACAGCACGCGGCCTTTCAGGTTGTCGCGGTCTACCTCAAGCCACGCCACCACGGGCTGATGGCTGGAGAAATCGCGCGCTCCCTCGATCACGGTAAACTTGCGGGCTTTTTCGCGCACCTGGATCTCATCGCCGGCGCTGACTTCAAACGATGGAATGTTGACCCTGCGCCCGTTCACGTCAACGTGTCCGTGCCGCACCAACTGGCGCGCCTGACGGCGCGATGTGGCAAAGCCCAGGCGGTAGATGACGTTGTCCAGCCGACGCTCAAACTGCTGCAACAGCAGTTCGCCGGTGACGCCCGGCTTACGCGCGGCCTTCTCAAAGTAGTTGCGGAACTGGCTTTCCAGGGTGAAGTAGATGCGCTT
>JAICYU010000181.1 GCA_025934025.1 Terriglobales bacterium | reverse complement strand
TCGCCTTGGCAAGAAAGCTGGTCAAGATCGTCTACGACACTCTAAAAAACCGGTGGGTCTTCCAAGATTTCCCCACCTTCACCCTGGCCGCCTAACCCGGCTACAACAAGTTTTGAGTAGACATTATTCATGGGAGGGCACGGAGGACACTGAGGACACTGAGGAAGGTTGATTTCTAAAGGGTATCTGCGAATCTAATAGCGAACTCAGATTCAACCGAAATAAGGAACGCACATTGAAGCCTCCGCGCTCCTCCGTGGCTCTCTGGTAAACGGATCTAGACGCCTGCCATCTGACCCTGTTTGATCTTTACCGCGATGTCAATGAAGCGAACCGCGGCGCGGCTCAGGGCCTTATCTTTGCGGTAGACCAGAGCCAGATCGCGCCGGATAGAGGCATCTGCCAGGAGAATTGCAGCCAGTGCGCCGGCCCTGACGTCTTCGCTCACGTTCGACCTGGCAATGAATCCCACGCCGACATCGGCGGCCACAAAGCGCTTGAGCAGCTCGCTCGAATCCAGTTCCATGGCAATCCGTGGCTTCAGCCGCCGTTCTTCGAACAAGTGGTCCAAGGCATCACGCGTGCGCCCGGCCCTGGGCAGAAGAAGAGGGAACTGGGCCACATCGGCAACTGTGCTTTGCTTCATTTGGCTAAGACTGTGCTGCGGCGCAGCGATGATGACCAGTTCATCCTGATGAATATTCACGGTGGTCAGGCGTTTGTCATCCACCGGAGTTGAAACCACGCCGAAGTCCACCGAGTTGTCATTGATAGACTCCATAATTTTCGCGCGCTCAAGCCGGCTGATCTGGACTCCTACTTCCGGATAGAGCTTTCTGAATTCCGCGAAGACTTCCGGCAAAATATGAAGGCAGGTGCCTTCGTTGGCGCCTACCACGATCTCGCCGCGGGGCACGCGCTCCATTTCGGCTACCGCCGTCAGCATGGAACGGCGTGAATCGAGCATCTGCTCCGTGTATTCCTGAAACACTTTGCCTGCGCCGGTAAGTGCTACTCGTCCGCCGCTGCGGTCAAACAGCTTGGCGCCCACTTCTTCTTCCAGCGCGCGAATCTGCGACGAGATCGCCGGCTGCGTGCGGAACCGTCTCTCCGCCGCCCGCGAGAAGCTGGAATGACGCGCTACTGCCAGAAAGGTTTCAAGCTGATCGAAATCCATGGGCGTGTTTGTCCATCAGTCTAGCACTGGAAGCGTTCTTGTTCACCGGGAAGGATGCGAAGAACGCAACGAGAACATGCAATCCAACTTTGCGAGCTTTGCGCTCTTTGCGGTGACTTAGAATGTCTCGATGCGCGCCGTGATTTGCGACCGCTACGGCGGACCTGAAGTTTTGCAAATTGCCGACGGTATCCCTGTGCCTCGGGCCGGCGCGACGGGCGTTCTCGTTCGCGTGCGAGCTTCCAGCGTAAATCCCGTGGACTGGAAGCTACGTGAAGGCTGGCTCGCTCCGCTGTGGAAGCTGCGCTTTCCCGTGATCTGGGGATGTGACTTCTCTGGAGTCGTGGAAGAGACCGGTTCCGCAGTCACGCTGTTCAAGCCTGGCGATGAGGTGTACGGATTCAAGCATGGCAAGGTTGGCCAGACGTATCGCGGAACGTATGCCGAATATGTTGTAGTTCCCGAAAACACTCTTGCTTCCAAGCCCGGAAATCTCAGTCACGAACAAGCAGCAGCGGTTCCGTTGGCCGCTGCGACTGCGTGGCAGGCGCTGGTGGGGCAAGGAAGAATCCAGCCTGGAAAGAAGGTGCTGGTGCATGCCGGCGCAGGCGGAGTTGGCATTTTTGCCGTGCAGATTGCGAAGGCTTTCGGCGCCTATGTTGCCGCCACCGCCAGCACGCGCAATCAGGAGTTTCTGCGCGAGCTCGGGGCCGACCAGCCGCTTGACTACACAACGGAACGTATCGAGGACAAGCTCTCCGGTTACGATCTGGTGCTGGATGCTGCTGGAGAGAGCGTCTGGCCTGCATCACTCAAAGTGCTGAGGCCGGGCGGCAAGCTGGTGACGCTTACAGTGCCAATCCCGAAACCGCCCGCAACCAAACTGAAGTTCTTCTCTACCGTAATCGGGAGCATCGTCCGAACATCTCTGGCCGCGCTCTTGCGCGGCGAACGCCTGCTGATGACGCAGGTTAAGCCTCGCGGCGGTGACTTGGAAAAGCTCAACGCATTTATCGCGGCGGGCAAGCTGCGGCCGGTGATTGCGAAAACGTACGCGCTGGAAAAGATCGCCGAAGCGCACCGCGAAAGCGAAGCAGGTCATGTGAGAGGCAAGCTGGTGCTGCAAATCAGACCAGGGCTCTGAACGCCATTCTCGATTCGCCAGAACGGGGTACAGAGCATTATTCCGGAGCCGGTTCTTCCTGCATCGCGGTCAACACTTCGTCTTCAACGTTCCACGCTTTCAGAATCTTGATGGATACACCTGCGCTGAAGCCTGCACGCATCATGGCGCGAAAAATTCTGGCTGCATCTTTATTGTTCCCCGGCTGTTTCAGCCGCTTGCGTTTCAGAAAAGCGCGCGCCAGCTCCTCTTCATTGATTGCGGCATACGCATCGGCAATTGCCTTCTCAATGACGTCCGCGTGCACGCCCTTGATCTTTAAGTCGGTGATGACGCGGCGGCGGCCAAACTTCTCATTGTCGCGCCGAAATGACGAGTACGCGGCTGCGTAGCTGGAATCGTTGAGATAACCCTGGTCTTTCAAACGCCTTACTACCACTTCCACCAGCAACTCACCCAACTCTCCCTCCGGCACTCGTGGGCGCATCAGGCGTTTGAGCTCGGCGACGCTACGCATTTTGCGTGAGAGCGCGCGGACCGCGTAGTCATAGAGGGAGCCCTCGTTGTCGTAGGTCCTTTTTGGACGAGGAAAGGGCACTGTGCAAAGAATAGCAGAAGGAGATCAGCCGGTAATTGCATGAACCATCAGGTGGCGCCGTAAGTTAGGACATGAGCGGATAATTAGAATTCTATTTCGCGTTCATTAGCAACAGGTAGAGCAGCACGGAATGGAATGGCGAATAGTGTGCTGGCCAGCGCCAGCTGTGATCCTGAAGGTTGGACGCCTCAGAGTTTCTCTGTGCCCTCCGTGGTGAAACAGTCTAAATCCTTCCCGCGCTGAACCCAGCCTGCTCCATCTGTTCGCGCGCCGCATCGGCGGTGGAGTGAACGCCCTGCACTTTGAGCTTGAAGTCGTCAGGATTGCTGGCGTTCTCCAGTGCCGTTTCGTAGCTGACGAGACCTTGGGAATAAAGGTCGTAGAGCGACTGGTCGAAGGTTTGCATACCGTACTGCGATGTTCCGGCCGCAATGGCTTCGTGGATCATGCGCGTTTTTTCCGGGATCATGATGCACTCGCGCACGAACGCTGTTGAAATCAGCACTTCGCAGGCGGGTACGCGTCCTGCTCCGTCGGCGCGCTTCACCAGGCGCTGGCTGACGACGGCGCGCAGCGTTGCGCCAAGCTGCATGCGCACCTGTTTCTGTTCCGGCGGCGGGAAGACCGCAATGATGCGGTTGATGGTTTCGACAGCGTCCAGCGTGTGCAACGTGGAGAAAACCAGGTGTCCGGTTTCTGCCGCGTGCAGCGCGGTGGAGATCGTTTCCAAGTCGCGCATTTCGCCCACCAGAATCACGTCGGGATCCTGGCGAAGACTGGCGCGCAGCGCCGAACCAAACGACGGCGTATCTACTTCCACTTCGCGCTGGTTCACAAACCCTTTTTTGTCGCGATGCAGAAATTCGATTGGGTCCTCAATCGTAATGATGTGCTCGGGCCGGCTCGAATTGATGCGGTCGAGCATTGCCGCCAGCGTGGTGGACTTACCAGAACCGGTGACGCCGGTTACCAGAACCAGGCCGCGGGCCTCTTCGCAGACGTGCTCGATGATTTTGGGAAGATAAAGCTCTTCCAGTGCGCGAATCTTGGTAGGAATCACGCGCAGAACCAAGCCGACGTTGCCGCGCTGCTGAAACACGTTCACACGGAAGCGGCCCAGGCCGGCGACGCCATACGCCATATCCAGCTCCGCCACTTCCTTGAACTTCTGCTTCTGCCGGTTGGACATCATGCTAAAGGCCATGTTCAACATGTCCTCGGCCGAAATCCTTGGCTGGTCGGTCAAGGGCACAAGTTCACCGTCCACTCGGACATGGGGGTAGTTACCGACTTTCAAATGCAAGTCGGAAGCTTTGCGCTCCATTGCTATGCGAAGCAAATCGTCAATGTGCATATTTGCGAATCTCTTGCGGGGTTGCGAGCCTTGGCGACGCTAGCACGCGATCAGCCGGAACTCAATCAGTATTGCCTCTGATACCCGGCGAAAACCACGAGAAAGCGGCGCTAAACCGCCTATCCTCCGCAGTGTAGGGCCACTTTCGCGAGACTACAATGTTACCGATGACACAGAACGTCAGTTGACCGCGCGTGGTGATCGTGGCAGCCAGGGAGCAGCATTCAGCAGTCAGCGCTCAGCATTCAGCCAGACCAAAATAGCACTGCGGGAGGCGAAAGGCTCAACTGATCTCTCCCTCGTCAGGCTCGAAGCGCACTTTGCTTACGTTGCTGGCGGCCAGCCGTAGGTAGTGGGCGAGCTTGACCGCGCACTTTTCGTCCAAGGTTCCATCCAGCAGTCCCTGGGCTCCTTTGGTGATGGCTACTTGGATGGCATTGGCGTCGTCCAGCGCGGGTAGGCTAAACTTCTTCGGACGCGCCGCTTCCATGGCCAGGTGCATACAGCAATACTCCTCGCCTTTCATCTTCGGTGCGCGGCATAATTGCCCGTCGCTTTTCCGGTAGCTGCATCGCGGAGCGCGGTTGGCCAGCGCCAGATTTTCCCGCAGCTTGCTATAGATGTCGAGTGTCTTCCCGTCGGCGCGCTGTGCCGTTTCCGCGGTTTCCGGGCTCTGTTCCAGCAGCTTCCTGCAGGCGGCGAACGCCTGCGCAAATTGCACAAACACCCGCCCTTCCTCGGTGTTCGGCCAGCTCTTCTTCAGTTCCTCTTCATCCTCGCGGCGACGGCGCTCGTCCCGCATGCGTTCCACCGCTTTCCGTTCGTTAAAGTCTTCCGCTTCGATAAACAGTTTCCGCTCTTCTTCGGTGAATCCTCCTGCATCTTCCCAGTCCCTCAACATCGTTCCTCCTGTTCGTTGTTCTGAATTGCATGGTTAAAGCCTGAGTCCCGCAACATCGGCCGTCACTTCTATCTCTGAATGATTTCCTGGCTTCCACGCTGAAAACAAAGCCACTTACTCGTTTTAACGCTTGCGTGACGCTTGGGGGACGCAAGGGTGGCGCTTGGGCCACCCAAGGGTCTCGCAAGGGAGACCCAATCCCGGCCCCACTCCTGGTCGCTGCGTTTTCGTGCCCCGCAGCCAAATGCGGTCAGACCAAAGTCCATTTGTCGCCCTCCTTTCAGCCCATCAGCCATCGGCTGAGTGCTCACAGCCCAGAAACACTAAACCCCGGCTCTCAAGCCGGGGCGTTGTTGCACAGACATGACGCTTCGCCGTTTTCAGCGACGCGAAGCTAATACGAAAGTAATGATAGCAGAATTCCGAGCTGTTGCAAGAAAAAAGTTTTCGAAGATTCGCGGCTGCCCTGTGGCACAAACCTCAATGTGCAATCTTGCAGCAGGCTTCTGTAAACTCGTTTCCAGATGCCGAAATTCGAGAAGCACATCTTCATCTGCACCAATCAGCGGCCGGAAGGGCACGCGAAGGGTTCTTGTAATCCCAGCGGCGAAGGCCAGTTGCATCAGCTATTCAAGGCTGGCGTAGCCAAGAGAGGGCTAAAAGGCAAGGTGCGGGCGAATAAGTCCGGCTGCCTCGACCAATGCGAGCACGGGCCCACCGTGGTCGTTTATCCCGATGCGGTCTGGTATGGCGGTGTGACTCCGGCGGATGTGGACGAAATTCTCGATTCGCACATCGTTGGAAATCAGCCAGTGGAGCGGCTCATCATTCCCGATTCCTGCTTGAACGCGGAAACCTGTCCGCACAAGCCGCGGCGCTAGGCGCGGTTTAGTCTTGCCACTCCGGCGGGCTGCACTCCTCGCACTGTTGATTGATGAACTCCAGCCAGCGCACGACTTCATCCGCTGAGGGAAAGGCTGAAGCATTCGCATTTGGAAACGCGGCGAAGATCTCGCCGAAGCGGTCTGTGATGATGAGCTGTGTGCCGGCCAGCACCTTTGGTAAATTCGGCGCAGCAGCACTTGCAAATATTCCAGGGTCGTCGCCCAAAGCAAACGGCTTATTCCGCCCGAGTACGAGGACTTTGGCTTCATTCAGCCTGAGGGCGGAAGCTTGCTCCGCCAATTCGCCAACGCTTTTCAGAGCGCGACCATCCGCCTCTCGTACACCATCCGCCTCTCGTACGAAGATGATGACCAGATTGCAACGTCCGCGGAACTGTGAGAGCAGTTGGCGCGTGCCGTTCGGAAACAACAACTCAAAATCCGGTATGACGCTGCCTTT
>JAICYU010000167.1 GCA_025934025.1 Terriglobales bacterium | reverse complement strand
TGCGCCGCGCCGGTAATCATGTTCTTGATGTAGTCGGCGTGCCCGGGGCAATCCACGTGCGCGTAATGCCGGTTCGCCGTCTCATACTCGACGTGCGCCGTGGCGATCGTGATGCCGCGCTCCCGCTCTTCCGGCGCGTTATCAATCGAATCGAACGAGCGGAACTGGATTTTGGGGTTGTGCTTGGACAACACCTTGGTGATGGCCGCCGTCAGCGTGGTCTTGCCGTGGTCAATGTGACCAATCGTTCCTACGTTCACGTGCGGCTTGCTGCGATCAAATTTTTCTTTAGCCATATCGTTTGCCTCTAGCTCTTTAGCCGCCGGCGCTCCGATGAAAAGCGCCCAGGCGAATCTCGTTTTCGGTTAAGCCTTCGAACTCTCTGTCCAGCCGGTTGTACTCGGCCAGGTATCGTTTTTGAAAATCGTCAAAATCTGCTTCTGTCTGCCAGTAGTCCAGCGTAAGAACCAGTAGTCCAGCGTAAGAAAGCGAGAACGATCAACAACATCGTGTACCAGCTCCGTTCGGATATAACGTTCTGAGCTTCGGAAAAACCGCACCCAAGCTCCCTCGGGGTCGTACTTCTCCACAAACTCTTGCTCTTTCTCTTGCCTGACCCGGAACTCCCATACGATCACGTACTCCGTTCCGGATCTCATTTGCTAACGTGCCGGCGTCTTCCCCTGCACCTTGGCCACAATCTCTTCCGTAACCGACCGCGGAGCCTCGTCGTAATGAGCGAAGTGCATAGAGAATGTCGCGCGGCCCTGGGTGTTCGAACGCATCTGCGTGGCATAGCCGAACATCTCAGCCAGCGGTACCAGCGACTTGATCACTTGCGATCCTGCGCGATGGTCAATCCCTTCTATGCGCCCGCGACGAGAGTTCAGGTCGCCAATAATTGTTCCCATGAACTCTTCCGGAACCACCACTTCCACTTGCATGATCGGCTCCAGAAGCACCGGGGAAGCCTTGCGCGCAGCTTCCTTAAAGCCCATGGAAGCGGCAATTTTGAAGGCCATCTCGTCAGAATCCACTTCGTGGTAGCTTCCGTCATAAAGCGTGACTTTGATGTCTACCATTTCATACCCGGCCAGGACGCCGCCTTCCATAGCTTGCTTAACGCCCTGCTCGATTGGCTTGAAGAATTCCCTGGGCACGGAACCGCTCTTGATTTCGTTGATGAACTCAAAGCCTTTGCCCATCTCGTTGGGATCAATCCGCAGCTTCACGTGGCCGTAGTGGCCGGAGCCGCCGGTCTGGCGGATGTATTTGCCCTCGGCTTCGGAGTGCTTGCGGATGGTCTCGCGATAGGCCACCTGCGGCTTGCCCACATTGGCTTCAACCTTGTACTCGCGCATCATGCGATCAATGATGATTTCCAGATGCAGTTCGCCCATGCCGCTGATGATGGTCTGTCCTGAATCAGGATCGGTATTGACCTTGAACGTGGGATCTTCCTGGGCCAGCCGTCCCAGCGCTACGCCCATTTTTTCCTGATCGCTCTTGGTCTTGGGCTCTACGGCAACCGAGATGACCGGCGCGGCAAACTCGATGGACTCAAGAAGAATCGGGGCTTTTTCAGAGCAAATGGTATCGCCGGTGGTGATGTTCTTGAGACCCACGCAGGCGCAGATGTCGCCGGCAAAAATCTCGGTGATCTCTTCACGCTTGTTGGCGTGCATTTTAAGCAGGCGGCCAATGCGTTCGCTCTTGTTCTTGGTGACGTTCAGAACGCTGTCGCCGGTCTTGAGATGACCGGAGTACACGCGCACGAATGTCAACTGGCCCACAAAAGGATCGGCCATGATTTTAAAAGCCAGGCCGGAGAACGGCTCATCGTCAGCCGGTTTGCGGAAAATCGCCTTCTCCGGATGCTCAGGATCAACACCTTCGGTTGGAAGAATGTCGAGAGGCGACGGCAGATAGTCCACCACCGCGTCGAGCAGAGTCTGCACGCCTTTATTCTTGAAGGCCGTCCCGCAAAGCACCGGGAACAGCTTCAGCCCGATGGTGCTGCGGCGCAACGATGCGCGCAATTCGGCTTCGCTGATCGGCTCGCCTTCCAGGAATTTGTGCAGCAGCTCGTCATCGTGCTCGGCCACGGACTCGACCAACTGCGCGTGGAATGCTTCTGCTTTCTTTTTAAGGTCGGCGGGAATTTCTTCAACTTCGTACTTGGCGCCCATGGTCTCGTCGCGCCAGTAGATGGCCTTCATGCCAATGAGATCAATAACGCCCTTGAAACCTGCTTCCTGTCCGATGGGGATCTGAATGGCGACAGGTCGGGCGTTGAGGCGCTTGCGGATGGTGTCCACCGCGTGCTCGAAATCAGCGCCCATCTTGTCCATCTTGTTGATGAAGCAAATGCGCGGAACGCCATATTTATCGGCCTGGCGCCATACGGTTTCCGACTGCGGCTCTACTCCGTGAACAGCGTCAAACACAGCGCAAGCGCCGTCGAGAACGCGCAGCGAGCGCTCCACCTCGGCGGTGAAGTCCACGTGGCCGGGTGTGTCAATAATGTTGATGCGGATGTCGCGCCAGAAACAGGTGGTTGCGGCGGACGTAATCGTGATGCCGCGCTCCTGCTCCTGTTCCATCCAGTCCATGGTGGCGGTGCCTTCATGCACTTCGCCGATCCGGTGCGTGATGCCGGTATAAAAAAGGATGCGCTCAGTCGTAGTGGTCTTGCCGGCATCAATGTGGGCCATGATGCCGATGTTCCTGCAGCGCTCTAATGGGACCTGTCGTGGCACGTTATGTATTCCTAATCCTTGAAAATTTGAAATTTAAAATTTCAAATCTGAAATTGCTCTACCACCTGTAATGCGCAAAAGCCTTATTCGCCTCTGCCATTCTGTGGACGTCTTCTTTTTTCTTGATCGCGGCGCCGCGTCCGTTGGCTGCGTCCAGCAATTCGTTCGTCAGCTTGTCCACCATTCCTTTTTCGCCGCGATCTCGGGCATAACCCACAATCCAGCGGATGGCCAGCGAGGTGCGCCGATCCGGATTCACTTCCACCGGAACCTGATAGTTGGCGCCGCCAACCCGTCGAGTCTTCACCTCAAGCAGCGGCTTGGTATTCTCGACTGCTTTGGTAAACAGCTTCAAGGCACCATCGCCCCCCTTGGACTCCAGGTTCTGCATGGATTTGTAGAAGATCCCTTGTGCCGTTGATTTCTTGCCTCCCCACATCATGGTGTTGATGAACTTGGTCACCAGAGTGGAGGTGTAAATCGGGTCTGCAATCGTCTCGCGTTTGGGAATATGTCCTTTTCTAGGCATCGCTTGTTATTCCTTTAAAAATCTTTCACAAGTTCACAACTGCCAAAATTGCCAGGATCGCCAAAACACCGGAATTGCTCTCGTGATGGCGCTTTGGTTTTCAATTTGGCAATTTTGGCAATTACCAATTTTGGCAATTACTGAAATCGCGTTAACTCTCAATCGCGCAACAGAGCGGACCTATTTGGGTCTCTTGGCTCCATACTTCGATCGTCCCTGCTTGCGGTTGGCAACGCCGGTCGCATCCAGAGTCCCGCGCACAACGTGATACCGCACTCCTGGCAGGTCCTTCACACGGCCGCCGCGGATCAGCACGATCGAGTGCTCCTGCAGGTTGTGGCCGACGCCGGGAATGTACGTTGTCACTTCAATTCCGTTGGTCAAGCGCACGCGCGCAACTTTGCGCAGCGCGGAATTCGGCTTCTTCGGCGTCTGGGTATAAACACGGGTGCAAACCCCGCGCCGTTGCGGACAAGACTGCAGGGCCGGACTGGCGGTCTTGTAATTCGGCGCCTTCCTGCCTTTGCGAACCAGTTGATTGAATGTCGGCATACCTGTTCTTTTCTATTTCCTGCGCACAAAAGTACTGTCCCAGCCGCACACATGCAGACTCTTGCTCAGCCTGCTTGATCCCGGCTTGCCGGGGCTGGTTCCGGTGCGACCGGAGCCATGATTCCGCTTAAATTGCGGAAAAATACGAGGTTACCTGTCGGTGGTTGGGAAACGACGGTGACGCCGAGCGGTTCGGGGGCGTTCCGTTTCGTCTCCTCTGGTCCGCATACCCTTCACGGTGGAAGGTAGCGCGGACCATTTCAGCGAGGCAGCCCTGTTAGCGGATCGAAATCCTCGGGCAAACTAGCTACAGCTCAGAGCTACAGCGAGCCAAATCGTACTCGCAGAACCTGTTTAATATAACAATTGCGAGAAGGCCCCGTCAACTCTCCGAACCCGCGCCGCCAACTGGACGTTGAGAATAACCGGCACAAACTCTGCAAAACCTCAGAGAGCCCGCGTTCTTGCCTGGAAGGGCACCCAGCAGTTGAAGAAATGTGTCCCAGAAACTACACTGAATCATTGTCTTTCTCCCATTATTATCTCCTGAGGTTCTATGCAGCGCTGCGTTAGTAGAACAGCACTCATTCTTGTGTTTGGCATCTCGCTTGCCGCTCTGGCGGGCTGCGGAGGCGGTTCCTCCAGCAAAAAAAATGCGGTTGCTCAGGTCTCCCTGACTCCAGCGTCGCTTTCCCTGGAAGCCGGCCAGGTTTCTGATCCGCTGGCGGTGAAAGCGCTCGATTCCAATGGCGCAACGGCGACAACCACATTTACCTTCAACTCCTCCAACCCCACCCTGGCCACCATCTCCCCAGGCGGGCTGGTATGCGCAGGCGTCTGGGATTCTACCTTCGTCAGCTGTAATGGCACCACAGCTTCGGGAACTCCGCTTACCGGTTCGGCCACCATCACCGCCACCGCGGAAGGAGTTACCAGCGGTCCCGTTACAGTTTCTGTGCATCCTCACGTGAGTTCGATCACCGTGGATCCGGTGGCGGCCGGAACCTGCTTTTCTCAGAAGCAGACCCACCAGTTCGTAGCGCATGCCTGCTCGACGGCGGTAACACCTTCAGATACGACGGGGCCGTGCGCGGGCAAGGGTCATGAAATCAGCGATCAGATCGGCGAATTCACATGGAGTTCCGGTGCTCCGCAGGTCGCAGCCGTGGATGCGAATGGTCTGGCTACCGCGTCAATACCGGGGATCACCGGCATCGCAGCCAGCGTTGGAAACACCTCTTCTCCCGCAACAAGTTTCAAGACCTGCATGCCGGTCAGCCTGCGTTTGCATGTTCCGGGAGAGCTGACAACTTCGGCGACTCTCAGCCTTAATCCAGCGACCACAGCCAACGTCGAAGCAGACATGACGGACGAAAACGGAACCGTGGTGAACGGTGTTCCCGGTATCTCTCTGTTCAGCAACAACACCGCGGCCGCCACGGTGATCGGACCCACGACAACGGGGACGGTCACAGCTGTCTCTTCCGGTGTGGCGGGCATTTTTGCCGCGTGCGCTCTTCCGCAATGCGGGGTCGGCATCAACCAGCCGGTCTACAGCAATATTTTCAACATCACTGTAAGCGGCACGAGCCCTGCGACTACTGTTTATGTCGCGAGCAAAGATCTTGCCAGCGCTTCTACGGTGATTCCGATTGATACCAGCAAGACTCCGCCTGCGGCCGGCACTCCCATCAGCATTCCCGGACACCCCACGTCTATGCTCTTCAATGCCGACGGAACCAAGGGGTATATCGGAACCGATGCCGGACTGGTTGCGCTGGAGCCTGTCTCGAATACGGCAACCCTGATCGCTCCTGAAGCTGTGGGAACGGTTCTCGCCGTCTCACCGGATGGTCTTCACGCCATTGTGTCAAACGCCCCCAACGACACAAATGTATTGAACCACCGGCTCCGCTTCTTCGACGCCAGCAACGGCAGCCTGCAAACCTTCATCATTCACAACACGATCGCTGCCGCTTTCACACCGGACGGAAGCAAAGCTTACATCGCGGCTACCGATGGCAACATTTATGTATTCTCACCGTTCGCGACTCTCCAGAAGATCACACCCGGCGGCAGCTTCTCTAATGCGGCCACGCTTCCTTCAGGCTCGCTGGCGTTCTTCTCCGGCTCTGCCGGCCTGAGCGGCTTCCATGTTTGCGACAACTCCCAAGGAGCCAATCCTCCAACGAATGCCGCCACTGGACAACTAGGCTCCATCCTGAACACCGACCAGATTGTTGCGCTGGAAGCCACCGGAGTTGACATTCTCAGCTCTACGCTTGGCTTTCCTGCCGCCGGCTTCTGTCCTCCTTCGGTAAGCTTCAGTAATCAGTTTGTAGACTTCTCCGGCTTTGGCGCATTTACCGGACGCCAGCTCATCGTCACCGGTAACCGCGTCGTGGTGCTGCCTTCAGGCAAAACCCAGATCTTCTCTCTGGTTCCGGGCACCGCGCCTGCCGCTGTCTCCATTGCCGCCGGCGCTTCCGATCCGCTCAGCGGCGGCCTCACGCTGGACGGCAACACGCTGTGGGTAAGCTTGGGCAGCGATCACTCTTTGCATCGCATTGATCTGACCGCAGGAACGGACAATCTCCAGCTTCAACCCAACGTAAACGCCGCCAACTCAACTCCGGATATTGTCGTGGTGCGACCGAAATGATCGCGGCTTGCCGGCGTGAGCGATTCCGCAAAGCGGGAGAGCGGGAGTCCTCAGCGATCATCCTGAGCGCAAAGCGCGAAGGATCTCAAGAAGAGTCTTAGGATTTGAATCGTTGTCTCCCGGAATCCGGTACTTGCATCACTCACTCTTCAGCAGACGCGCGCTCAACCTGCTCTGCTTTAAAATGGGTTCGCCTTATGAAACGGATTCTTCTTTTTTTTGCACTACTCGCCGCGGCGATGCGCGCTGCGCAGCAGCTTCCGCCCGCGCCCAATTCTCACCTGGTTGACATCAATTCCAAGCCGGGCTTCTTCAACGAACCTGCGATCGCTATCAATCCCGCCAACCCGCAGCAGTTGGTGGTTGCATGGCAGGTGAATGCCAGCGCAGCATGGTCGGCCGATGGCGGGCAGACCTGGACCACCGCCCAGGGCACTGCGCCCAAAGATTACCGCATCTCCGGCGATGTTTCCGTCGAGTATGACGCATTCGGCCATGCTCTGCTTTGCTATATCGCCTTCGACAAGCTTGGAACCAGCAACTATTGGGCGCATAACGCTACCAGGAACGGCATCTTCGTCCGCCGCTCGCTCGAT
>JAICYU010000341.1 GCA_025934025.1 Terriglobales bacterium | reverse complement strand
CACCGTTTCTGGAGGCGCGCCTCGCAATCCGGCAACAGAGGCCACGTTGATGATCTTCCCGCTGCCCTGCCGCGCCATGACTTTCCCTGCTGCTTGCGAGCAAAGAAACGTCCCCGTCAGATTGGTCTCAATCACCTTGTTCCAGTCGGCGAGCGACATCTGCTCCACCGGCGCACCCCAGGAAATTCCTGCATTGTTGATCAGAATTTCAATGCGTCCAAACTGAGCGAGCGTTGCGTCTACGGCACGCTGGACGCTTTCTGGATCTTTCACGTCGCATGCGAGTGCCGCGGTGCGAACGCTGAGTTTGCTGAGCTGGTGCGCCGTTTCCTCGCAGCGCTCTTTCTTACGCGCGCATAAAGCAACATCCGCTCCCATCTCGGCCAGCCCTTCAGCCATTTGTCGGCCCAGTCCTATCGAGCCGCCGGTGATCAGGGCGACGCGTCCTGTGAGATCAAACAACTGTCGCGCGCTTTTCGCTGAATTTATTGTCATGGCTTCTTTGAGATACCAGCCGGACGCGGAATAGCGCCTGCCTCCCATGGTGACTTGAGTTGCGTCTGCCATTCCAGAAGCGCTGGTGCTGGCTCTGCCAGCCACGGCCCCAAAGCTTGCTTCAGGTCAGGAAGATTGTTGACGCGCCGCGAGGAAATTCCGTATGAACCAGCCAGTTGGCAGAAATCAGGATTCTTGAGTGCGACCTCGTGCGTGTTTCCGAATTGCGTGCGCTGCAAGAATCCGATGATGCCGTAGGCATTGTCGTTTACCAGCAGGACCTTCACCGGCAGACCATACTGCGCGACCGTCGCCAACTCATGCATGGTGTACTGGAACCCGCCGTCGCCGGCGACGCAGACGACTCTCTGCTTTCCGCCGTTCTGCCGGATAGCGCACGCTGCTCCCACCGCCGCGGGCAGTCCATATCCCAACGTTCCTGAACCATAGGGATAGAGAAATGTGCCCGGCCCAAGCACTGGGAAGAACGCCGAGGCCCAGTAGTTCAGGATGGACTGATCGTTGGTGATGACGTCAGCAGGGCCGAGCGCTTCGCGCAACAGCATGAGCGCCACATAACCGTCAGCGTTCAGCGATTCCAGGCGCTCTCTCTCCGCGTTTTTCAAACCCGCAACATCGCACCAGGGCTGCCTGCGACTGCCGCAATCCGCAAGAGCTGAAGCCATGGGGCCCGTGTCGCCCGCGAGCTGTAGCTTCGCGGTAAATCGCGTGCCGGCGTAGGCTTCATTTTCTACGATGCGGACATGCTGCTCCGGTAGCTTCAGCCCGAAGCGCCCAGTATCAAACTCGGTCAGGCGCGCGCCGAATGAGATCAGCAGATCGCAATCCTGGAACACCTGCTGGGGCGCGGCAAGGCGCGAGATGCAGCCCATCGAGAACGAAAGATCGTCAGCAAATTGGCCTTTGCCGCTGGTAGTGGTGAACACGGGACATTGCAGGTGTTCCGCCAGAAGAGACAAAGCAGAGCCGCCGTCGCGAATGCCGCTGCCCACAAGGATCGCGGGCCGGCGGCTTTTCTCAATCAGCGCGGCGGCCTCACGCAGATCACGCTCTAGTGGGACAATCCTCTCCCGTTCCTGAGCTGGCCGCGCGTGCTCAATCTTCACTGGCGCAGCAAGCAGATCGTGCGGGATCTCGATGAAAGCCGGACCTGGCAGGGTGCCGCGAAGCATTTCTACTGCTTCGAGAACCGCCTGCGGAATTTCTTCAGGAGAGTTGACCCGGCGGGCAGAGCGCGTGAACGGACGGAAAACGTCCAGTTGATTCGGAGTCTCATGCAGCGCTCCGCCGGAACCCGCCTGCAATCCTGAAGCAATGTTGGTGCCGATGAGAAGAACCGGCGTATTGCTCTGCAAGCTTTCGAGCAATGGAACAAGTGCAAAGAGATTGCCCGGCCCGGTAGAGCCAAAAACCGCCGCAATCCGGCCGCTCTGGCGGTAGAAGCCGTCAGCGGCGAAGCCTGCCGCCTGCTCGTGCCGCACGGTCCAGTGCTGGAACGGAGGAGCCTGGCGCAAACATTCATAAATGCCGATGTTGTGGATGCTGGGAATGCCGAATCCGCAGTTGATGCCGCAGCGCAGCAGCGATTCCACCAAAACCTGCGCACCAGGTTTCGGCTGCGGATCATGCATTGGGATTGGCAAAGGAGCAGACATGGTAAGTGTCAGGAAGAAAGCAGAGTCTCAGGAAAGAACAGGACGGCGGAGCGTTCCGCCGTCCCATGTGAGCTTTAGAAACCAAACCGAACGCCAAGCTGCAACTGGCGCATCGGGAACGCCGAAGTAAAGCCCAGCGGGTCTGTGGGCTTCAGAGCGGAGCTGCCATGGACATTGAAGGTGGTGAAATTCTGTTGGAACCCGAAGGCGGGGCCTACAACATTGTTCACGCTGGCAAAGTTGGT
>JAICYU010000322.1 GCA_025934025.1 Terriglobales bacterium | reverse complement strand
TGTAGTCGCGCTGGATCAGCCGCCCGCTCGGGGTGTAATACTTGGCCGTAGTGAGCGCGAGACCGGTGTTCTCAGAGAGCGGATAGACGGTCTGCACCAGGCCTTTGCCGAAGGTGACTTCGCCTACGATCAGGCCGCGATCATGGTCCTGGATGGCGCCCGAAACGATCTCCGCCGCCGAAGCAGTGCCGCGGTTCACCAGCACAACCAGCGGGTAATCCCGCCCGCCGTTGCCGTGCGCGGCGCGATAAACCTTCTCCGGTGAGCTGCGTCCTCGATGCGAGACGATGACCTGGCCCTTCTTCAGGAACATGTCCGCTACGCCCACGCCTTCATTCAGCAGGCCGCCGGGATTGCCGCGCAGGTCAAGCACCAGGCCCTTGAGATCGCCAAACTGTTGCAGCGCGTCTTCCACTTCCTGCTCGGTCGTCTCATTGAACGCCGTAATGTGCATGTAGCCGATGCCCGGCTTGATGAAGAATCTCAGGTCAACGCTGTTGCGGGGAATCTCGTCGCGAGTCACGTTGAAATCAAGCGGCTTCTCCGCGCCTTCACGAAGGATAGTGATGCGGACGTTCGTTCCCTTGGGACCTTTGAGCAGGTCCGCCACGTCGCTCACGCTCATGTTGTCAGTGGGCTTGCTGTCCACGGCCATGATCACATCGCCCGGGCGCAGACCCGCGCGGTAAGCCGGAGTTCCAACAAACGGCGCTATCACAATGATCTTGTTGTTGCGCGGGGCTATCTGCATTCCTACGCCGTAGTATTTCCCGCTCTGCTCTTCGCGCAACGCCGAGTAGGACTTGGGATCAAAGAAGTTGGAGTGCGGGTCCAGTACGTGCAGCATGCCCGGGATGGCGCCGTTGTAAATGGCCTTGTCCGGACTCACCGGCTCGGCATAGTTCTGCTCCACCAGGCTGTAGATTTCGGAGAACTGCCGAAGGCTGTCCTGAACGTCGCGATCAGAAGAGTTGGCTGCGGAGGCGCCGTTGCGCTGGCTGAAACCGGCGCCCAGAAGACCGCAAATTGTTATGACAAGAAGAACGAAAAAGAGCGAACGACGTGAACCACGAGACATGAATCTTCCTTGACTGAAAAGCTTGTACTCTGCTGCGTGAGCCTATGCGGCAGTATAACATTGCTTTACGCCATGAAACCCGCATCAGCACTACGCTACAGCAGTAATCAAGCCGGTTCTCAGGCCTTAACCCGGCCCGGCACCTTCGTTACCGTAAGATGCTCCTACTGGTGGACGGGGTGCGGAAGTTTTCGTCATCGGGATTGGAAAACTTAATCAAAATTGGGGCCAGTTTCTAACCCAGGCTGCGGTATCATGTGTTTACTCACTATGAACCTCGGCTTTCCAGAAATGGTCTTTCTGGTCCTGCTGGCCTTCATGCTGTTTGGGCCCAAGCGTTTACCGGAAATTGCGCGCCAACTCGGCAAATTTGTTGCCGAATTCAAACGGGCCAGCAGCGATTTCCAGAGCCAGATCCACCAGGAAATCCGCAAGCTGGAACTCGAGGACGCGGACCCCCGCAAGCATTTGGAGCCCGAGATCGCGAAGCTGAAAAGCGATGAAGATCTTTCTCTCACCGGCGCCCTCAATCGTTTGACGGACCGCATCAAGAACACCATCCCGCAGGACTACGATGCCTGAATTGGTAGCAGACCCCGCACAGCACGAACAAAATGAACTTGAAACCGGCTCCATGGGCCTGCTGCAGCACCTGGAAGAGCTGCGTAGGAGAGTTCTTTATTCCATTGTGGCCGTAGGCGTCTGTTTTGGCGTTGCCTGGTACCAGTGGGAAAACATTTACAACCTGATGAAGAAGCCCATTGAGCAGGCGCTGGCCAACCACAAGCTGCCGACTGAACTGGGCTATCTGAACCCGACCGATCCATTCAATCTTTCATTGAAGATTGCACTGATGGCCGGCATCTTTCTGGCATGCCCGTTTTTGCTCTACCAGGTTTGGATGTTCATCTCTCCCGGACTCTATCGGCGGGAAAAGCGTTTCATCCTTCCGGTTCTGTTTCTTTCTGTGGGCCTCTTCGCAGGCGGCGGGATCTTTGGCTACAAGATCGTCTTTCCGGTTGCGCTGGACTTCCTGATCGGCACCGGCGCTGAAGCCGGCATGCGGCCGCTCATCACCATCACCGAATACACCGATCTCTTTCTAACGATCCTTCTGGGTCTTGCCCTTATTTTTGAATTGCCCATCGTGCTGGGTTTTGCCGGCATGATGGGGGTGGTGAGCGCGAAGTTCCTTTTCAAGCACATTCGCGCCGCCGTGCTGGTGTTCTTTATTTTTGCCGCGATCCTCACGCCTACCACTGACATTCTGAACATGAGCATTTACGCCGCGCCCATGATCCTGCTCTACATCCTGAGCATCGGGATTGTGTGGATGGTCCATCCTAAGCAGCGGCGCAAGCGCGCGGAAAAGCGCAAAGCAGCAGGCGAATAAATTAGACTAATTGCGTTCCAAAGGAGCGCAGAGTGACACGTGTCTATCGCATGCTGGGCCTCGTCTTAGCGGCATTCCTATGTACCGTGGGCTGTGATCACAACAAGACCGCCTCCGCGTCATCGCAGTCCGCCGCTTCGCCGGAAGCAACTACGCAAGCCGCAGCTTCGGTTGAGCCCGTGGGCGTCGCGATGCAGATTAATCCGACCCGCGCATGGCAGTACCTGAAGGAGCTTCTTGCCATCGGCCCGCGCTGGGATGGAGGCGAGGGACAGAAGAAGGTCGGCGACTACATTCGCGCCAAGCTGAAAGGCGTCACGGTGGAAGAAGATGCCTTCACGCCGGACACGCCG
>JAICYU010000267.1 GCA_025934025.1 Terriglobales bacterium | reverse complement strand
GTCCATGGTTTGCACGTGCGCCAGCGGCACGTCCTGGTTGATGCTTTCAAGTTGCGCGCGCAGCTCGGGCACAATCGCCGCCGGCTCCAGCGGCGTGCGCACCACCAGATACATCTCCCAGCTCCAGAAGATCCAGCCGTTTTCGTTGTATGGAACGTAGAGCGTGGGCGAGGGCTCGGCGTCCAGTCCCGAATATTTCACGTCGCCGACCACGCCTACGATCGTTTCCCATGACGCCTTCGGGTCGGGATCGCCAGTCTGGATGCGCTTGCCGATAGGATCCTGGCCGGGAAAGTAGCGCTTGGCCATCGTCTCATTGATGATCAGGATCATCGGGTCCGTCGGCTTCTCGACGCGCTCGGAGTCAGTGAAGAAGCGCCCCTTGATGAGCGGGATACCCATTGCGCGAAAATAATCCGGGCTCACCGTCATCTCTTCTGCGAGTTGCAGCGGGCGCGTACGATCGTATCCCTGGCCCTCAACGGTGAACGGGTTCGTAATTGCCAGCAGGTTGGGCGGCAGACTCATGCTGATGCCGGCAGAGGTAACGCCCGGCACGGCTTCAGCCTTGGCGAGAAACGGGTTCCAGAATCCCAAAATTTGCGCTGGGGTCTTGTAGCTTGCGGGCAGCGAGATGGTCGCCGTGACCAGATGATCTGTCTGGAAACCCGGGTCAACGCCTTGCAGGCGCACAAAGCTGCGGATGAGCAAGCCGGAGCCGATCATCAGCAGCAGGGCGAGCGCGATTTCAGACACCGCGAACACACGATGAGTCCGTTGCACGGACGCGTTCGACGATCCTCGCTCGCTGTCCTTCAGCGCAACCGAGCTCCGCGTGGTATTGAATGCAGGCGCAAGTCCGAAAATAATGCCGCTCCCGACACACAAAACAAAAGTAAACAGCAGCACCGGAGCGCTGATGGTAACTTCTTCCAGCCGCGGCAGGTTTCCGGGACCGAAAGCAAGAAAGCCCCGCACGGCGCCGAAGGCCAGCAGCAGGCCAACGACACCTCCCAGCAGCGAGAGCATCACGCTTTCCGTAAGGAGCTGCCGAACCACGCGCCCGCGCGATGCGCCCAGCGCCATGCGCACCGCAATCTCGCGACGCCGCACGCTTGCCCGTGCCAGCAGCAGGTTGGCCACATTCACCACCGCAATCAGCAGCACCAGTGCGATGGCGGCAAGCAAAACGACCAGCGCAGTTGAGACGTTGCGCACCATCCATTGCTTCAGCGGCATCATGCTGCTCACCAGCTCAGGCGACGTAGGGAACTGCTTGTTGACTTGGGCAGCAATGTTGTTGAGCTCGGCCATCGCCATCTGCTGCGTTATACCGGGCTTAAGCCTGCCGAAGCCGAGCAGGCCGTAAGGCGGTCGCCCCTCCGGCACAGCAAAGCTGGCGCTTGTCCACACATCGAGGCTCTGATTTCCGGGAAAACGAAACCACGCAGGCATCACGCCCACAATCTGGCGCGGCGTGCCATCGAGCGTGACCGCACGTTGAAGCACGCCGGGATCGGAGCCCAGATGATCGCGCCAGAACTGCTCGCTGATCACTGCAACCGGCGTGCTGCCGGCGCGATCTTCGCCGGGAAGAAATGTCCGCCCCAGGATCGGTTGCACTCCAAGCACGTTGAAAAACTGGGCGCTCACGATCGAGCCGGGCACGCGCTCCGGAGTGCCAAGGCCGCTCAGTGAAAAACTTCCGTGCCCTAAATTAAATTCGGCAACATGCTCAAAGCTCGTCTGGTGATCGCGCCAGGCCAGGAAGTCAGCCACGCCCATCGGCTTCGGCTCAGACGCCCCCTTCTCATGCAAGCCTACGGCGACCAGGCGCGTCGGTTCCGGGTAGGGCAGTGGTCGCAGCAGGACCGCATCTACCACGCTGAAGATGGCGGTGTTGGCGCCAATGCCGATTGCCGTCGCCAGAATGGCCAGCGTGGCGAAGCCTGGAGACTTGCGCATCACGCGCAGCCCGTAGCGCGCGTCGCGCAGAAAAGTATCCACGGCAAACTCCCAGCCCACCGAGCGCACTTCGTGCTTGATGCTTTCCATGCTGCCGGTCTCAAGCAGGGCAGCGCGTCGCGCCTCTTCCGGCGTGGCTCCGGCGCGTGCTTTTGCCGCAGTCAGCTCGGCGATGTACGCGGTGAGCTCTTCATTGATCTCCTGCTCCTGCTGCTCGTGATGCAGCAACGCCTTGACTCCGGCAACAAGCTTGCGAAAAATCGTCATGGCCGCTCCCTGTTTACGCTTCCAGAATTCGCGCGATCGCCGCCGCCTGGTTCTGCCAATCACGCGTTTCTGCTTTCAGCTTTCTTTTGCCGCGCTCGGTCAGCCGGTAATACTTGGCGCGACGGTTGTTCTCCGTCCCGCGCCACTCGGAACTCACCAGCCCGTCGCGCTCCAGCCGCCGGAAGGCAGGGAACAGCGACCCCGCATTCACCTGGAACACGCCTTTGCTCATCTGCTCAATGCGCAGAGCGATGCCGTACCCGTGCATCGGCTCCAGTTGCAGCGTCTTCAGAATCAGCATGTCGAGCGTTCCCTGGACCAGCCCCGCGTTTGCGTCCGGCATCAAAAAGTCTCTCCTCTAGGCAAACTAGGGTAAAGATGAACTTGTTCATCTAGATTGTCAAGAGGAAGAGAACAGCGGGTGTCTGTCTTGTTCGCAGCATTGGAGCACTTAAAAGGGCATGTTCTGAGATCTTCCAACAGCCGCCGCAGCCGACTGCATCGAACAAACTATAGATATGGTTAAGCGAGGCTCTGTTGTGAAGAAGCTTTCAGCATTGTGTCTTGTCGCTGCCGTTTGTTGGTTTGGGGCGGTGTCGTTGCCGGCTCAATTACCCACTTCTGATCCGAACGCGCCGCAGACAAAAACAAAAGCTCACCAGACTTCCACCAAGGACGTGCAGGAGAAGCTGGAGAAAGGCCTCGACAGCAAGAACCCTGCTTATGCCGGTTCCAATATCCAGAGTGCGGTTGATGACCAGACGATTACGCTCTCCGGCACCGTCACCAGCGAGTCACAGCGAGAGATGGCGCGACAGCTCGCGCAAGCTTATGCCGGCAATCGCAAGATCGTGGACCGGCTGATGATCTCGCGCTAGACCCGCCCGGTTTTCACCTTCGCGTGCCTGCGGCAGCATTGTAGAGGACGCATCCGAAGGGCGTCGCAGAGCTTTTTCAAATCAAGAACAAAACAAAACGGCAGACCTTTTCGGCCTGCCGTTTCGCTGTTGGAAATGTAGCGAACTATTGGCGGCTTGCTGAAGCTGCCGCGGTCCGCTGTGCCAGCACGCGACGCGCGTTGTCTGCCAGCTCTTTAGCCTTGGGAAGCTGGTTGAGCGCAGCCATCACCTGAGGATCGGTCTGGGCGCGCACCTTCAGCCCTTCTTCCTGCCCAAACTCTGAGATGAAGATCTCGGCCTTGATGTTTGACTTCACCCAATCCACGTCCTGGTTCAGCTCGGCTTCCGTGTAAGGAACCTGTTGCGAATCAAGGAATTTGCGGAAGTCCTGCATCACTGAATCGGTGACTTCAAAGTTCTTGTCAATGTGCCGGCCATTCAGATAGTGGCGGGCGAAATTGAAGAACGCATACTTCACCAGCAGCGAATCTTCAAACTTTGATCCTTTGAAAGGCGAGACTTTCACGTCGGGCGTGATGCCGCCGCCGCCGTACATGGTGCGTCCGCTGTCAGTGAGTTTCACTTCGTGGGCCGGAGCGCTGGTGTTGGCGTTGGTGTTGGGATTGTCCTCTTCGGCGCGAGCGTAATAATAGTCGTAGAGCGATACGCCGTTGTAGTCGCGCTGGATCAACCGCCCGCTCGGGGTGTAATACTTGGCCGTAGTGAGCGCGAGACCGGTGTTCTCAGAGAGCGGATAGACGGTCTGCACCAGGCCTTTGCCGAACGTGACTTCGCCTACGATCAGGCCGCGATCGTGGTCCTGGATGGCGCCGGAAACAATCTCCGCCGCCGAAGCAGTGCCGCGGTTCACCAGCACAACCAGCGGGTAATCCCGCCCGCCGTTGCCGTGCGCGGCGCGATAAACCTTCTCCGGTG
>JAICYU010000160.1 GCA_025934025.1 Terriglobales bacterium | reverse complement strand
TCAAAGTTTCTCCGGAAATGCGCAAGAAAGAGCAATCGCCGGTGAAAATTACAGTTTCTGACAGCGCCGGCCAGGTAATACGGACGTTCTACGGGCCTTCAAAGTTTGGCGTAAATCGCGCCGTTTGGAACCTTCGCTACGACGGTCCTAAGAAATTAAACTTCCTTCCGCCGCGCGAGGGCGCTGAAGAAGAAGAGTTCTTCTTCGATCCCAATGCCGGCCCCACAGTGCTTCCTGGCGCCTATAAAGTTAGCGTGACGGTCAACGGCAAGACCGAGACGCAGACCGTGCAAGTCCAGACCGATCCCCGGTTCAAACTTGATCCGGCAGCTCTGCAAGCGCAGTTCAAGCTTGGTCTGGAATTACGCGACGAGGTTTCGGCTCTGGACGAAGCGCTCAATCGCCTGAACAGCCTGCACCGGCAGATCACCAGTCTCGAAGATCTGCTGGGCTCAGAGGAAAGCCAGGGTGGGGAAGTGAATGTGGCCTACAAGCCGGTGCTCGACCAGGCGAGGTCTCTGGATAAGAAGATAACCGCCATTCAGGAGCCGCTCTACAACTCTGACATTCAGCCTGGCAGTCAGGATGACGTCCACTACCTGGAGCGTTTCCACAGCAGATTGCAGAGCATCATGCGGAGCGTAATGGGCGGGTACGGCCAGGCCCCGAATGAACTTCAGATTGAAGAAGCCAACGAGGTGCATAAGGAATTGGAGAGCCACTTGGCCGATCTGAATAACTTCCTGAACACTGAAGTGGCGGCCTTCAACAAGACAGCGACAGAACACGGTTCCAGCACGTTATTCGCGGGAACTCCGATTCAGATCAAGAACGGCGCCGGCGCGGCAGGTTCCGGTTCCGGCGATCTGGAAGAGGACCCTGACAACCAATAACTCTGTTGAAAATCCGAAGGCAGGGCCAGTCCCCGGAACCGATCTGGCCCTGCCCGGCTATCTGCTAACGAAATTTTGTAAGCTGCGTCTAACTAATTCTTTCTGTTCTGCTGCTCGGGATCCAAATTCAATTTCAAGGAGAGCCCGGTGTCAAACCTCTCCAAATTTGTCCTCCTCGTTCTGTGCTGTTCGGTTTGTGGTTTCGCGCAAACGGCCGATGAACTGGTCTCCAAGAATCTTCAGGCAAAGGGCGGCCTGGAGAAGATCAAGGCCATTCACAGTCTGCGAACTGTAGGTGATCTCGACGCAGGTTTTTTCAAAGCGAAGCTTTCCAGCGAAAGCCAACGGCCTGATCTGTACCGAACCAATGTGACCGTGCAGGGCATGACCCGGGTCCAAGCCTATGACGGCTCCGCGGCTTGGCAGATCTCTCCCTTCAACGGCAAAAAAGATCCGCAGCTTATGGGAGAGGACGAGAGCCGCAATCTGGTTGAAGAAGCCGACTTCGATGGGCCGCTGGTGGATGCGCAATCAAAGGGGAACAAAATTGAGTATCTCGGCCATGACCAGGTAGATGGCGATGACGCTTACAAACTCAAGGTGACGTTGAAGAATGGCGACATCTTCTACTACTACCTCGATCCAGACACATATCTGGAAATCCAGATTGAGCGGCAGCAGTTTATTCGCGGCTCCGTGCGCGAGAGCGTGACCTTGCTCGGTTCCTATAAGCCGGTGGACGGAGTGATGTATCCGTTTTCCATTGAGGCCGGCCCCAAGAACGACCCGGATTCACGCGCCAAAATCAGTATTCAAAAAATCGAAGCCAATGTCCCGGTGAACGAAGGCGATTTCAAGATGCCGACGGCGCCGGCGGCAAAGAATCCGGCTGCTAAATAGTTGCACTTCTTTCAGAGAGGAACATGAAATGAAGATCCTGCGCTCTTATCGTGTTCGCGCTTTGCTGTATTCGGTTGAACTCATCGCGGTCTCAGCTTTCTCGCTAGCTGCCCTTGCCCAACAAACTTCATCTCCGCGCCCGGTGAAGTTCGATTCCGGCACGATCTCAGGGCTGAACGCGAGAAATATCGGCTCGGCCACCATGAGCGGCCGCATCGCGGCAGTTGATGCTGTGGACGAAAGCGGCAAGGTGACAGTGTTTGTGGGCTCCGCCAGCGGTGGAGTATGGAAGTCCATTAACGGCGCAACAACATTCCGTCCGGTTTTTGACAAGCAGGAAGTGCAATCCGTTGGCGCAATCACGATTGATCCCTCGAATCACAAGACCGTGTGGGTTGGGACAGGCGAAAGCTGGACGCGGAACAGCGTTTCCGTGGGCGGCGGTGTCTTCAAGTCAAGCGACGGAGGAGAGAACTGGACGAATGTGGGCTTGAAGAACTCAGAGCGGATTGCCCGGATTCTGGTGGATCCCGCAAACGGCAACAACGTTCTGGTCTGCGCCACCGGCCATCTTTGGGATGACAACGATGAGCGCGGAGTGTTCAAAACAACCGATGGCGGCAAGACCTGGAACAAAGTTCTGGCTGGAGCAAACGCGTCCAGCGGATGTGGCATGTTGGCCGCCAGTCCGCAGCAGCCGGGAACGATTTTTGCTTCCATGTGGGACTTCCGCCGCCAGGGCTGGACGTTCCGCTCGGGCGGTCCGGGCAGCGGGTTATTTAAATCTACTGACGGTGGAGACCACTGGACGGAACTCACCTCTAGCAACAGCCAGGGTCTGCCGGAGAAGCCCTACGGAAGAATCGCTCTTGCCGTTGCCCCCGCGAAGCCAAACGTCGTTTATGCCATGATTGAATCGAAATCGAGCGCTCTCTTCCGCTCCGATGATTCGGGGAAGACCTGGAAACGGCTTGATTCAAGCCAGTTCATGGTGTGGCGCCCGTTTTATTTTGCCAACCTCATTGTTGATCCGAAGAACGAAAACAAGCTGTTTAAGCCGGACCTGGGACTGCTGGTGAGCACTGATGGCGGCCGCAGCTTCAGCTTTACGGCGAACGCTCACGGCGACTTTCACTGCGTCTGGATAGATCCGGCAAATCCGAATCTGGTTTACGCCGGCGATGATGGCGGATTTTGGAGCAGCATAGACGGCGGAACCCGCTGGGCACATGCCATGAACTTGCCGGTTTCGCAGTTCTATCACGTCAGCGTGGACGAGGCGAATCCATACCATGTTTTCGGCGGCTTGCAGGACAACAGCGTCTGGATCGGCGATTCTTCCTACCCGGGCGGAATCAGCAATTCGCGCTGGGAGAACCTCTACGGCGGCGACGGCTTCTATGCCTTTCCTGACCCCGCCGATCCAGCTTACGTCTACGTGGAGTCTCAGGGCGGCGAGATTGCGCGCGTAAACCGCTTCACTCTGGAAGGCCGCAACATCAAGCCGCAGGCGGAGTACAGGGAAAAGAAACTGCGCTTCAACTGGAACACTCCCATTCACATGAGCGCCAACGAGAAGGGAACCATCTACATCGGCGCGCAGTACCTGTTCCGCTCGCGGGACCACGGCCAGTCATGGGAGCGGATCTCTCCTGACCTGACCACGAACGATCCGGAAAAACAAAAGCAGGAAGAATCCGGCGGCGTGACAGTGGACAATTCTTCGGCGGAGATGCACACCACCATCTATTCCATCAGCGAGTCGCCCAAGAACGGCAAGCTGATCTGGGTGGGAACTGACGATGGCAATCTCCAGATCACGCGCGACGGTGGAAAGACGTGGACCAATGTGGCCGGCAATATTGCCGGGCTGGGCAAGAATTCCTGGGTCTCAAGTGTGAAAGCCGGGCTCTACGATGAAGGCACCGCATACGCGACTTTTGATCGCCACACCTTCGGCGATTTGAAGCCGTACGTTTACAAAACCACTGATTTTGGCGCCACTTGGAACGCGCTTCCCGTACAAGAGAGCGGCGTCCGCGGCTATGCCCACATCATCACCGAAGATCCAAAAGATCCGAATCTGCTCTATTTGGGCACTGAGTTCGGATTGTGGATTTCAATTGATGGAGGAAAACAATGGGCCGAATACAAAGGAAGCGGCTTCCCCGCAGTGGCTGTCCGCGACATCGTCGTACAGCCTCGCGAATCCGATCTGGTGCTCGCCACGCATGGACGCGGCATCTGGATTATTGATGACATATCGCCCCTGCGTTTGCTCACTCCTCAAGTGATGGCGCAAGAGGCGGTCCTGCTCGACAGCACGGCGGTGCAATACCTGAATGCCAACGGTGGCTGGCCTGAAGGCGATGCGACTTTCATTGCGCCCAGCCGCACGTCGTCGGCCTACATCACTTACTACCAGCGCGGCCGGCATATCTTTGGTGACCTGAAGATTGAGATTTTCGACCCTCAAGGCAAGCTGGTAGATACGGTTCCCGGAACAAAACATCGCGGCTTGAATCGCGCTACCTGGTCTATGCTGCTCAAAGCGCCGCCGGTCCCGCCGGCTGCTACGGCTGCATTTGCTGCATCCACAGGCCCCAAGGTCCTGCCCGGTACTTACACCGTGAAAATGACCAAGGGCGACAAAGTTTATACCAGCAAACTCAATATTGTGATGGATTCACGCGCGAAATATACGATGGAAGACCGGCGCGCCGAATATGACGCCGCAATGAAGGTGTATCACTCCCTGGCGCAAATGACCTTTGCGGTAGATTCCATGGTGCACTTGCGGGATTCGGCCGTAGACCGGGCTTCCAAACTACGCCCAACCGATCCTCTTCGCAAGAACCTTCAAGACCTCTCGCAAGCAGTAGATGGTTTCCGGTCAAAGATCGTGGCGACAAAAGAGGGGGGCGCTATAACCGGGGAAGAGCGCATTCGTGAATTCATGACTGAGGTTTATGGCGACATCACAGGCTACGATGGCCGCCCGACGGATTTTCAGGTTGCACGCGCTGACGCACTGGCGCGCGAACTTCAAGACGTGGTGCGCGACTTCGATCAGCTCACCGCGCAGAAACTGCCGGCCATCAATGCAGGCTTGCAGAAGAAGAAGCTTGAACCGATTCAACCGCTGACCCAGCAGCAATGGGACAAGATGCATCCTGATGATGCCGCCGGGCAGCCCGGCGAGACGATGATGAGAGGACGAGAAATAGACTAAAGCAACACGCTTGCTGTCACTTCAGGCGCTTACTTTGGTTCTGTGCAGCGTTTCTTCACTGCAATTCAGCGCTTCCAGGCCGAGGAAGCGAGCGCCCTCATCCAGCTCCTGTTCGATGCGCAGGAGCTGGTTGTACTTGGCGATGCGGTCCGTGCGCGAGGCTGAGCCAGTCTTGATCTGTCCGGTCCCCATCGCGACGGCGAGATCAGCGATGAAGGGATCCTCGGTTTCGCCAGAACGATGCGAGATCACGGTGGTGTAGCCGTTGCGGCGGGCCAGATCAATGCAGTCCAGCGTCTCGCTTACCGTTCCGATCTGGTTCAGCTTGATTAGAATGGAGTTGGCCACGCCTTCTTCAATGCCGCGGCTCAGGCGCTCGGTGTTGGTGACGAAGAGATCGTCGCCCACGAGCTGTATCTTGTCTCCCAGTTCGTCGGTCAGCGTCCGCCAGCCTCGCCAATCATCCTCGGCCAGGCCGTCTTCGAGAGAAACGATAGGATATTGGCGCACCCAGTCGCTCCAGAAGCGCACCATCTCCTCTGACGAGCGCGCCGACTTATCGCCTTTCTTGAAGAAGTACTTGCCGCGATCAGCGTCGAAAAATTCATTGGCGGCGGGATCAAGCGCGATGGCGACATCTTCTCCCGCGCGAAAGCCTGCCTGCTGCATGGCTTCAAGTATTACTTCAACAGCTTCCTCGTTGGCTTTGAGGGATGGAGCAAAGCCGCCTTCGTCACCTACTGCGGTGTTGTACCCGCGCTTTTTCAGCACAGCTTTGAGAGTATGGAAAATCTCCACGCCCCACTGCAATGCTTCAGAATAAGTATCGGCTCCCAGGGGTATGGCCATGAACTCCTGAAAATCCACATTGCTATCGGCATGGGCGCCGCCGTTCAGGATGTTCATCATAGGAACGGGCAGTATGTTCGCGGCCACGCCGCCGAGATAACGATAAAGCGGCACTTTAAGAGCGTTGGCGGCGGCGCGCGCGCAGGCCATGGACACGGAAAGGATCGCATTCGCGCCGAGATTTGCTTTGTTGGGAGTGCCGTCCAACTCAATCATGATTTCGTCTACATGGCGCTGGTCAGTAGCTTCTACGCCCTGGAGCGCGTCGGCAATCGGAAGGTTCACGTTGCCTACCGCGGTGAGCACGCCTTTACCCATATAGCGATCTTTGTTGCCGTCGCGCAACTCCACGGCTTCATGCTCTCCCGTGGAAGCTCCGCTGGGCACGGCTGCGCGGCCCATGGAACCATCGGCCAGAAAAACTTCGGCTTCTACTGTGGGATTGCCGCGTGAATCCAGAATTTCCCGCGCGTGAACGTCAACGATGGTCAAGTCCATAGATCAGCCTCTGCTCTATTCCCGAAACACAAAATTATAAACTCTGCCGGGGCGATGGCGCAGTTTGGCCTCGTGAGACGGTTCTGTTATGTTCATTGTTTCGCTCTCGCCCGCAGGAGGTGATTCATGTCCATTCCCCCGCAGCCTAATATTCGTCTTGTGAACTCACAGGATTACCGCGATGGCTATGCAAATTCTGTTCAAGTCCGAGTCAGCGTATGGGACTTCCTCCTGGTTTTTGGACGGCTCCAGCCGCAGAGCGCCGATCTGGTGGAGGTACAGAACTTTCAAGGAATTTACCTGAGCCCGCAGCAGGCCAAGGCCTTGCTTTCGATACTCCAGCAGAACGTGGCACAGTATGAGAACGCGTTCGGCGAAATCAAGCTCGACGCGAACATCGCGCAATCCCACCAGCAGGTTCACTAGGACGGCCGCGCACAGGAATGGACCGGCTGAAGCAATTCTCTTCGCTGCTCTTATTCCTGGGCATCTTTGGCATCATTCTTGCGCTGCATTGGCCTCTGCTGCGCCTGCCATTCTTCTGGGACGAAGCCGGATTTTATATTCCAGCGGCGCACGATCTGCTGCACTTCCACGCGCTGATTCCGCGTACCACCATGGATACTGGCCATCCGCCATTGCCGGCGGCTTATCTGGCCATGTGGTTTGCTATTGCGGGATTGAAACCAGCCGTGGCTCGCATTGCGCAGCTGTTTCTTGCCGCGTTTGCGCTCACCAATGTTTTTCTACTCGCGCGCCGGATAGCAAATTTACCTGTCGCGGTAGCTTCTACGATTGCTACGGCAGGTTATTCCATTTTCTTTGTGCAGAGCTCGCTCGCTCATGCCGATCTGGCTGCGGCTGCCTTTACGCTCTGGGGTTTGCGGTTGCGTTTTGAGGATCGCAATGGATTCTCTCAATTCGCTTTCTCCCTTGCGGTTTTGAGCAAGGAAACTGCTGTAATTACGCCGCTGGCCTTGGCGCTATGGGAACTCTGGCAACGAAGC
>JAICYU010000037.1 GCA_025934025.1 Terriglobales bacterium | reverse complement strand
TCGCCGCTGTCTGCGGCAAATTTGTCCATCAGCCCTTTGTCCCAGTCAAACAGTAGATTGCCGCGGAGATGTGGCATGTCAGCAATGCCGAGGTCGCTCAGCAGGAATGCCGTAACTGACTTTCCGGCCGCATCCACCTGGGTGTATCCGGGCTCGCCCGGCTGGATTCCGTTTGCTCCAGGAAACGTGCCGAACAGATGATCGAAAGAACGATTTTGCATCACCACTACAACTATGTTCGTCAGTGTGCCCACTCCAGGGGTGGGACTTGGAGTCGGGCTTGGGGTCGGCGTCGGCGTTACTACCGGCGTCGGGCTTGGAGACGGCTGCGGTGTGGGCGAAGCAGTAGGCGTGGGAGTCGCTATAGGATCGGGACTATTGTTTGGCTGAGCAGCTCTCGCCCCGCCACATCCGGCAGCGCCGAACATGGTGAGACACAGGGCGATCAATGTTGAGGAAACCAGAGCCAGGGGTTTCATCCGGAGTACCTCAACTACTTGGAAAGCAAAACCAGCTCTGGTGTTGGCTGATGAAACCAGGTTTTT
Organism: Terriglobales bacterium; assembly: GCA_025934025.1. Classification (GTDB taxonomy): domain Bacteria; phylum Acidobacteriota; class Terriglobia; order Terriglobales; family Acidobacteriaceae; genus Angelobacter. Next base: position 21,555 of record JAICYU010000037.1, on the reverse strand, counting down.
TCCGTTGTTGCGGTGCGAGGGAACACAACCCGGACAGATTGCCTTGAGCCGATCAAAGCAATTATGCTGCTCCGTCTCGCTCAGGAGAACTTTCATGCGCCGAATCAGTGCTGTGATCCTTTTGCTGTTCTCGAGCTCAGCCTTCGCCCAGCAGTCCGGGCAAAATCCTAAGGAGTTCATGCGCGTCCAGTCGCCAGTGACCGTACTGGAACACGTGCGTGTCATTGACGGCACCGGAGCGCCCGCCAAAACCGGACAGACAATCGTCATATCCAACGGCAAGATAGCGGCCATCGGGAACGATGGTTCCGTTACGGTTCCTTCGGGGGCCAATCGGCTGGACTTCAGCGGTTACACCGCGCTGCCTGGCCTGGTCGGAATGCACGACCATCTTTTTTATCCGGCTGGCGGCGGTCTCTACCAGGACATGCCTTTCAGTTTCCCACGGCTCTACCTTGCGCTGGGCGTCACCACGATTCGTACCACCGGCAGCGTGGAGCCGTATCTTGATCTTGAATTAAAGAAGGCGATTGATGCGGGCAAACTCATCGGACCGAAGATGAATGCCACCGGGCCTTATCTGGAAGGCGAGGGTGCTTTCACTCCGCAGATGCACGAGCTGACTGGTCCTGACGACGCGCGCCGTACCGTGGAGTATTGGATCAGCGAAGGAGCAGGCTCATTCAAAGCTTATAACGTGCTTACTCGCGCCGAACTGAAAGCAGCTATTGATACCGCGCACCAGCACAACATCAAAGTCACCGGTCATCTGTGCTCCATCGGCTTCCGCGAAGCAGCAGAGCTTGGCATTGATGATCTTGAGCACGGGCTTACCGTGGACACGGAGTTCTTTCTCGGCAAACAGCCCGACGTCTGCCCCAATCCGAACGCGGCGGCAACGGCAGCATCGAAACTCGATGTCAACGGACCGGAAATCCAGCAAACCATCAAAACGCTGATCGAGCACCACGTTGCCGTCACCTCGACTTTGCCGGTGTTTGAGCAGTTTGTGCCTTCGCGTCCGGACGAGCCGCCAAAGGTGCTGGACGCTCTCAGTCCGGACGCCGTCAAAGCCTACCAGCAGAACCGAAAGAGAATCGCTGAGAGAAAAGACAGCCCCTGGCCGGCTATGTTTCCTAAAGAGATGCAGTTTGAACGAGCTTTCGTGAAAGCCGGCGGAACACTGCTCGCTGGTCTCGATCCAACGGGGATTGGCGGCACCATCGCCGGCTATGGAGATCAGCGCGAACTGGAACTTTTGGTGGAAGCAGGCTTCACTCCGCTCGAAGCCATCAAAATCTACACACTCAATGGCGCACAGTTCCTCGGCCTGGCAGACCACATCGGCTCGCTGGAGAAGGACAAACAGGCCGATATCGTGCTGGTGAAGGGCGACCCTTCAACCAAAATTTCTGACATTGAGAACGTGGAACTCGTCTTCAAAGATGGCGTGGGCTACGATTCGCAGAAGCTGGTGGATTCCGTGAAAGGCCAAGTAGGAATTCGCTGATCAAAGTCTCACCGGAATGCACCGAATTGCACCATGTTGGTGTATCATCAAATCATGCCAACCACCAAGCAGGTACGGCGGAGTATTACCCTTCCCTCCCAAATTGACAAAGAGGTTGATGCAATTGCCAAAAAGCGGCGGCTGAGCGGAAATCGCGTGCTGCTGGAGCTGCTCGAGCTCGGGCTGGAAGCGCGTAAGCAAAAAGAGAAATCCTTTTTTGATCTCGCGGAGCGGTTTCGTGCTACTAAAGATCCTGCTCATGTGCAAAGGCTCGGAGATGAAATGGGTCGTTTTATCTTTGGTGAATAATGCCAAAGATCGCCACTTGGGCTCAGACCCTGCGCTGGTGGGCAAGTTTGTTCCGCAGGTGCCGTCGCACATCCTGAGCGTATCCAGTGTTTACAACGCGCCGCAGCACTGGACCGTCACAGCATTGTTGCGCGCCGCCAGCCGGCAATTTGACGACGACCTGAACCAGTTTCCGCTTGAACCTTACTCTGTGGCAGGTGTATCCGTTTCGCGCCAAATCTGTACGATTCGCGTATCCAAACGACGGCAACGCCCGTCCTGAACTATGCCTCGCCACGCATCATCTCCGCCGGAGTGAGGTTCACATCGCCAGAACAATAGTTTTGGGCCGCCTACCGAAACGAGAGAACGCGGCGCTTGATGCCGCCGAAGCTCAGTGCTGACTCAGTCCCATAAAATCGCAGAAGGTCGTTACCACCTGCTCCGGGAAATCCGGTTGTGTTTTTCGTCCCAGCAGTTCGTGGCCTGCGCCCTCAACCGGTAGGAGCATGTGACGACCGGGAATCAGGCTCAAGGCCGCAGTCATCTCTTCTAACGAACCAAACGGATCACGCGAGCCGTGCACAAACAGCGCCGGTGTGCCGAGGCGCGGGAAATGTGAGGTGCGCAACTCTGTTGCTTTGCGCGGCGGGTGCAGAGGATAGGAGAGCAGCAGCAGTCCGGCAATGAGCCCGGGTTCTTCAGCGGCCAGCATTGTGGCTTGACGGCCGCCATAGGAATGACCGCCGAGGTAGATGGTTCCGCGCGTCCTCTCTTTCATGACGGCAACGGCTCGGCGAAGGCCTTCTCGATCACGACCTGCGCCACCGGGAAAAGGCGGGCCATGCGGCCGCTCCTGCCGAAAAGGAAGATTGATCCGTAGAACTACGAAGCCGGTTTCCGCGAACGCCGAAGAGATTGATTGCAGAAGCTTGGACTGGCAGTCGCCGCCCGCACTATGTGCGAGGATAAGCGCGTTGCCGTCGGGACTTTCCGGAGCGTGCAGGAAACCGCGGACGGGTGGGTCACCGTTTAGATCCGAGAACTGGTCCACGGTGACAGAGCACGCCATCACATCATGTTAAAACGAACGCTGGTCAAATCGCAGCAACTGGATGCCAATTGGAAAAGCGGGTCACACGGTGAACGCTCTCACAACTCTCGCTCCATCGCGGAACCCGCTCTAAAGGTTCTCGAAGAGCTATGCTTCCTCGGCGTTTTCTCTTTCGATCTTTACCTTGACCCGGCTGGTCACGTCACGGTGCAGCCGCACAGGGACATCGAATTCACCGAGCGACTTCAGCGGTTCCTGGAGTTGAATTTTGCGCCGGTCAATGTTGAAGCCTTTCTGCTCCAGTGCTTCCGCGATATCCGCCGACGTGACAGAACCAAACAGGTGGTCTTTCTCGCCCGTCTTGCGCTGAAAGCTCAGACTCACGGATTCAAGCTGCTTGGCCAGCCCTTCAGAGTCCGCCTTTTCCACCGCGGAGCGCCGGATGGCGGACTGCTTCATCTGCTCGATAACAGCCTTATTCGCCGAAGTGGCCTGAACCGCGAGTTTGCGCGGCAGCAGGTAATTGCGGCCGTAGCCTTCGGCCACCCGGACCACATCGCCGCGATGTCCGAGCTGGGGTACATCTTCTTTCAGGATGACTTCCATTTCAGATCTCCAATTCCAAAGTTTAGCGGGCCGCAAACGGCAGCAGCGCGATGTTGCGTGCGCGCTTGATGGCGGTAGTCAGCCGGCGCTGGTGCGGCGTACACACGCCGGTCAGCCGGCGGGGAACAATCTTGCCCCGTTCCGCCACAAACTGCTGCAGCAGCCGGAAATCTTTGTAGTTGATGTCGTCAATCTTCTCGACGCAGAACTTGCACACCTTCTTGCGCCGGAAAAACTTTCGTCCACCCTCACGGCCGCCGGGGCCGCGGTCCGGCCGCGGGCCTTGCGGGCGTGGCGCTGGTGTTGATGATTCCTGATTCACTTCGTCAGCCATAACTCTCCTTAAACTTTGCTCCGCGATTGGACGCGGAATAATCTTCTACCAATCCGCAAAGGAAACTGCGTAGATCCTTCGACTCGCGTTGCTCGTTCCTCCGCTTCTGCTCCGCCCAGGATGACAGTATCCTCAGCAGCTATGCCGTTACTGCCGAGCCTTCGCTCTCTGCGGGTGCTGCTTCTGCCGGCGGGCGCTTGGTGCGGGCGGCACGGAGCTTGCGAACTTTATCCAGCCGCTGCTGCTCCTCGTCGGTGCGCACCGTAATGAATTTGATCACCGGCTCGGTCACGCGCAGGCGGCGCTCCAACTCATGGACGGACTTGCCATCGGCATTCAGCGTAAACAGCACGTACATTCCATCCTGAAACTTCTTCACGTCATAAGCCAAGCGGCGCTTGCCCATTTTCTCGGCATTCAGCACCGTTGCCCCGGCATTGGTTGCGTGCGTCTGCAATGTCGAAATCAATTTGTCCAGGTCTTCTTCCGTCAGGTCCGGACGCACAATAAACATCACTTCATAAGCTCGTTGCATGGTTTCTCCAATTTCGGAGTACTTAGTATTTAGCTATCAGTATTTAGCAGTGAAAGCTGGTGAGGTCCTCTGGCTTGCTAAATACTAATTACTGAATACTAAGTACTGCTTTCCGTGTTTTTCCTGTTAAAGCTGTTCATCGCCTTCGCGATGCCGTCGCTCAAAATCACACTGACCGCCTGCGCAGCCAGATCCAATGCTTCGTCCACCTTCACCAACTGCGACTTCCTGAAAGGCGCGAGGATATATTTGGCTCCGGCCTTCCTCGGATCTTCCGGCGCTACTCCGAGCCGGATGCGCGGAACCTCTTCCGTCTGCAGCGCATTAATAATGGACTGCATTCCGTTGTGCCCGGCCGACGAACCTCGCGCTCGCACTCGAATCATCCCCAGCGGAAGGTCCAGCTCGTCGTAAGCGACGATCAAGTCTTCCTGCGGCTCGGCTTCGTACTTTCTGACCAGCTCCAGCACCGACATGCCGCTCAGGTTCATGTAGGTCTCCGGCTTGGCCAGAAGAATTTCCTCCTTGCCGATGCGCGCTCGGGCCGTTAGCGCCTTGCAATGCCGGTTATCAACCGTAACTCCGCATTGCTCGGCAATCCTGTCCACGAGCAGAAAGCCGATGTTGTGCGGCGTGAACTGGTATTCGATACCGGGATTGCCCAGCCCGACGATCAGCTTCACGCGCGTTACTTCTTGCCCGGAGCCGGTGCAGCGCCTTCTTCTTCGGTTTCCTGCTTGCCTTTCTTGATGACTTCGGGCTCGGCAGGAGCCGCGGCGGCAGCTTCGGCCGTGGCTTCCGGCGTAGGCGCCACTTCTTCCTTCACTGCGGTCACGTGCGCCACAGTCTGCTGGTCGTCAGTGATGAAATCCACCTTGCCTCCGTGCGGCAGATCGGCCACGCGCAGCACTTCGCCAAACATCAGCTTGGAAACGTCAGCATCAATGTGGCCGGGGATGTCGCCCGGCAGGCACTCAATTTCAACCTCACGCAACACCTGATCCATGATTCCGCCCTGGGTCTTCACGCCCGGAGCTTCGCCCGCCAGATGGATCGGCACCTTCACGCGGATTTTCACGTCCATGGCAATGCGCTTCAGGTCAATGTGCAGCAGCTTGCCTTTCAAGGGATCGTATTGCCAATCCACCACCATGGCTTTGGTGTTTTCGCTGCCAACTTTGAGATCGAAAATACTGTTGTGGCCGGCCTCAGAATGGAGAATGCGTGAAATCTGCTTGGGATCAACGCTCACCGCCACTGCGGCTTTTTTCGCGCCGTAAATCGTGGCCGGAATGCGTCCGCTCACGCGCAGTCTGCGCGCCTCATTTTTGCCCCGCGAGCTATCCGGCCTCGCCTGTGCTTCTACTACTTCCTGTGTCGCCATGTTTTATTCCTTTTTCTGCTCCCTTGCTCGCTAAGCAAACAGCGAGCTGACGGAAGTCTCCTCATGAATTGATTGGATTGCCCGGCCTAGAAGCCCGGCAATGGATAAAACTTTGATCTTCGGCTCGGATTTGCCCGCTCCGGTCAGGGGTATCGTGTTGGTGACCACCACTTCTTCCAGGTGCGATTTTGCGATGCGCTCAATCGCCGGCCCCGAGAGTACCGGATGGGAGGCGCAGGCATAAACTTTGGCGGCGCCAGCCCCCAGCAAAGCTTCCGCCGTCTTTACCAACGTTCCCGCCGTGTCAATAATGTCGTCAATCACCAGACAGGTGCGTCCGCGCACATCGCCGATTACGTGCATTACTTCAGCCACGTTCATGTCCGTGCGACGCTTATCTACGATGGCCAGAGCAGCGTCAACTTTCTTGGCAAAGAAACGTGCGCGTTCCACGCCGCCTGCATCGGGCGAAACTACGGTCAAATTCGGCAACTGCATCTTCTTGAAATGGTCCACCAGAACAGGTGAAGCGAACAGGTGGTCCACAGGAATGTTGAAAAATCCCTGAATCTGCGGTGCGTGCAGATCCACAACCAGGGCGCGATGCGCTCCGGCAGTCGTCAGCAAGTCGGCCACCAGCTTGGATGAAACCGGCACGCGGGGCTTGTCCTTGCGGTCCTGCCGGGCATAACCGTAATACGGAATCACCGTGGTAATGCGCCGGGCTGAAGCGCGTTTGAGCGCGTCAACCAGTAAGAGCAATTCCATCAGGTGCTCGTCTACCGGAAAACAGGTGGGCTGGACCACGAAAACGTCCGCGCCGCGCACGTTTTCCATCACCTGGATGTAAACTTCGCCATCAGAGAACCGGGTGACATTGGCCTTACCCCGCTCAATCCCAAGAAATGCGCAGATCTCATCCGTCAGTGCTTCGTTGGCCGTGCCGCAGAAGATCTTGAATTTCTCGTCTTTGTGGGCGCGTTGCACCTTGGGTTCGCTCCTGGGAGTCGGTTGCTTCTTTTCCGGCTTTTCCGTTGCGGTTGCTATGGTTGCCATGTTTTTACCTTGAGCCTGGCTGGAACGTTAGGATTCGAACTTGAGCCGCTTTCGCGCCGTCCGAGGCGCGAGGCGAAATCCTGATCCCGCGAAGCGGGAGAAGGACCTCAACTTCTCCTATCTCCACCTTAAGCTTGGCTGGGCGGCTAGGATTCGAACCTAGACAAAGTGCTCCAAAGGCACTTGACCTACCATTAGTCGACCGCCCAATTACTCAAACTGCTCATCACATGAAATCGGTTGCGGCCGACCCATTGGGCAGAAATGTACTGTGACACTACCAATAGTCGCCCGCCCACCATTTCACGCGATCTTCTCTGCTTTCCCTGGAAACATCTCTTTCCAATATTCCGAGCGCGTCAACGTTGAAGTGGCCTGCGCGGGAACATCGTTATCGTTCAGGGTCTTGGCTGCTTTGGTTGCCGTTTCCGGTGTATCAAACAAGCCATAGACTGCGGAACCGGAGCCAGAGAGCGAAACATACTTTGCTCCCAGACGTTCCAAGGCGCGCTTTACCTCACGTATTGCGGGATACTTGGGGAAAATGACACTTTCAAAATCATTTTCAATCCCGGTACGGACAAGGTCGAGAAGCAGTGCCTCGGCCCGGTCCCAGTTTCTTCCTGGGACACCGGTTGCGGAAAATCTGCTGCCATTCAGCCATTCGTAAACCGAGCGGCTGAACCCATTCATTTTATCGGACCCATTGACCGGAGTCAATTTGCCGCTCTCTTTCGTCTTGTTGTCCCATTCGGCGAAGGCCGCAGGCGTAGAGACCGCGGTCCCAAGGGTGGCGATCACGCACGGAACTCCGGGGAGGTCTTCCAGCGGATACACCTGCTCACCGCGTCCGGTGCCAAGTACGGTGCCTCCAATCAGAAACAGAGGGAGGTCGGAGCCGACTTCGGCGGCGATGCGCAACCGCTCCTCCGCCGGCAACTGTTGTTTGAGCACGCGTTCCAGTCCAAGCAGGGTGGCCACAGCATTGGACGATGCGCCTCCCAGTCCACCCTGAACCGGCAGCTTTTTCTCAATGGTGATGCGGACTTTGCCCCGGGTCTTGAGCGTCCGAAGCACGCGATCGGCAATCCGCCAGCAGGTGTTGGTCTCGTCGCCGGGTACGCGCGAGTCTTTGCAGTAAACGTCAATGCCGACACCGCGAGTCACGTCCACGCGGACAAGGTCGGAAAGCATGACTGTCTGATAAATGGTGCGCAGCTCGTGAAACCCATCTCCCCGCAGAGGGCCGATGCGCAACCCGATATTGATCTTGGCGAAAGAACGTACAGCGACGGGCATAGTTGCCCGTCATCATAGCATCGGGTATGAGAATACTTCACTCCGTAGAAGCACTGAGCGAAGCATAGTACTGTGATTAAGCACTGACTTTTGTAGCAGCTTTCCCCGCCTCCACTCCCTTGTGCATGGCAGCGATGATGGCCTGCTCCTGTTGCAGCAGCCAATCAGAGGCGAACGCCTTCTCTCCGTCAAGTCGAATCATGCCCTGGCCGACAAGCTGCTTCGCAAACTCCAGCATCTGCTCGCGCGTGAAGTTCGCATATTGGCAGTCGTAAGCATCAGCTATTTCTACTGGATTTCCGCTCCGTCCCAGCCAGAAGACACGCCGCTTCAGCATCTCGCGAACGTCAGCTTCGCTCTGAGTGGGGAACGCAATCTTCTTTGCGCGAAAGCTGTAATACCGGGTAGTGATGTGGACCGGCTGAAGCTTTCCCGATTTCATGAACGCAAGCTGGGCGTTATCAATCGTCTTGCGTATGGAGTTCACCACCAGACTTTCGGCATGCTCCTGCGCCACTGAACCCAGCGCCTCTTTCATCGTCTGGGTCATCTCTACAGCAACGTCGGAGTGCAGGCCCTCGGCCGAATCTAGCAGGTCCACCCGGCCGTGCAGCACCAGCCAGTCGGCTCCCGAGGTGGACGGACGAAATGGCCAGGTAAGATCGCGGATGTTGATGGGAACTCCCGAAAGCGTGACGAATTGTAAGGGACGGCTCATGCAGAATGCTCGCACTAGGTGTGATTGTTGCGAGAACAATTCTAATACGAGCTACTCGACTCTCTGCGATGGAGCAGTTTCTGGGGTTATCAGCGTTAATCTGCGCGCCTCTGCGGCAGAGGGGGAGCCCTTTCGTGCGCTGCTCCGCGAACTCTACTCTCGCCGCGGAGAATGGGCGCTACATCAGCAACTGCTTGGTCTCGCGCGCGATCGGATGCTGCATCTCCCAGAGGTCATTCTTAACTTGGTTGAGCCCGTACACCATCGTTTCAAACTCCTTGGACATGCGGCGGAACAGAGGCGCCACTTTTGCATATTCGAAGTGCTCGAACTGCGAAACGATGTAGTAGCTCTCCTTACCGGCTTTCACGAAATCCACCACACCTTCAAGCCGTGTGCGGCGCAGGCGATATTTGTTCAGGCTCTCCGGAAACATTCCGGTAAAGAACAGTGAGTAGTCGCCGATGTGCTTGCGCACCTGGCGTTCGCGATCAAACGACGGCGCCGGCCCGTAGACAGGATCGGATTCCAGCAGCATCTCGCCCACGTCGCTCAGCGGACGCCCATCTGCGTTCTTGATTTTGTACAGATTTTCGCTTTCGCAGAACTCGATCAACAGCGTGGCCACATACGAATGAACTTCCGGGCTGCGCATTCCGATCTCTTCAAAATTGCACTCGACCAGCGCGGTAAAGAACTGCCGCAAAGGACTCGATTCAGGAACCATGTGTCGCCTCCCCCTGCCAGGCCTGCTCCGGGAACATGACCGTCACCGCCCGAGGCAAGTTTCTGCGATTGGGGAACTTTGATTAGTTTGAACGTAGTATCGGAGTGCTGGTTTCCCGATTCAAGTACTTTTCTGGACACCACTGCATTTTGGCAGCAGGAAGAGGAGAGTGCTAGAACACTTCGCCGCAGAATTGGGCGTCACTTCAAGCGAAATTGCGACGAAACCTATTTCGGCGAAGGAGAAGGCGCCGGTTTCTTCTTGTTCAGCAGCCCGCCGAGAATTCCCTTGAGGTCTGGCTTTTGCTCAGCCGCGCCGCCTTTGTTGCCCTGGATTGCGTTCAACAGTCCGCTTCCGACGCTGGTCTTCAATTCATTGCCCAGCGCAGGAAGGAACTTCGGGTTCGACGTGGTGCCTTGAATCAGGAAAGGAATTCCTTTGTTTGGAATCGAACTGGAAACGCTGGTCAATTTACCCAGGACGCTGCCTGCGCCGCTCGCCAGCTTGAGCAGCATCTTGAAGTCGAGAGCGTTGTTCGCCCCAATCACACCGTTGCCGGTGAGCCCGCCTATGCTGGGCACATCAATCACGATGTTGTCGGCGCGAATGCCTTCGGGCGCGACCCGCAATGCTGAACTCACGGTCTGAATCAGCGTGTCAGGGCTGGATTTGATCCCGGCGAAGGAAGCGAGAGCACCAAGCTTTTGCGCCAGATCAAACCCCGTGAGATGTGTCTGGGAAACGTTAATCGGGCCGGTAATCACCAGCCGGTCCAGCGGACCTTGAGCATTCATGTCTAGATTGATGACGCCGCCCTGGAGCGACGCGCCCGACGGGAGCACCACGCCAAAGGCAGGCAAAAGCGCTTCAACGTCGTTCACCGCCATATTCTTGCCCAGGATCTTCAGCTTCGCCGTTGTGTCTTCGCCTTTCGCGTCAATCGAGCCGCCCGCGGTAGCGGTGCTGTTTCCGGTGTGCAGCGCGGTGTTAATCGTGCCGGTTTGCGATTCAAGGCCGTAATCAGTTTTGTAGTCAATCGTTACGGGAGACTTGGCCTCACCTGGACCCTTGATCACCCGCAGGCGAGTAGTCTTTGCATTTCCGTCAGAGTGCAGAGTGGTTCCGTCGGATTTGAGCTTCCCAGAAAAATCCAGAATTCCCGCCAGCCCCGAACTTGGATCGAGAAAACCGGTCTTGGCCAAATCGGCGTGTTCGAGCTTGATGCTGGCGTCGAGAGGAGTGCGCGCGGAGTCATCTCGATTCAGCGGTCCTGCCTGGCCGTCGAGCGAGAGTGCTCCGCCGCCGGGAGTGTCCGCCGTCAGGTTAAAGGGCATTACGCCGGTCGGTGAAATGTTCCTGGCTGTGAGATTCACGTTGCTGTAAACGTGTTCCTGGCCTGCCTTGCGCCCGCTGGACTGGCCCACCCGGATCTTGCCATTCGCGATTTGGAACTTGTCCACGGAAATTTCCGGAACGCTCTTGTCTGAAGCTGCGGGTTTAGGTTTGCCGGAAGACGCGCCCAGTGTTGAGTAGTTCCACTTGCCGGCGGCATTGCGCAGCAGAACGATGTCCGGATTTTCCACTGTAATTCCGGTCACGCTGAGCTTTCGCGAAAAAACCAGAGGCATCAGCCGCAGCCCTACTTTCAAAGAAGAAGCCTGAAGAAAAGGCCCTTTGTTGAAAGCGGGATCGTCACTAATGACAATGTTCGAAGCGGAAGCGCCACCGCTGAAGATTGAGGCCCCAAGCTTTCCAATCTGGACCTGACGGTTCAACGAGGCAGAGAGACTTTGTTCCAGCTTCGGACGGAAGCTGTCCACGTTGATAAAGAACGGGACACAGAGAGCCGCAATTACCAGCACTGCGATGATGATTCCGATGATGGCAAGAACCTTCTTCATAACGGGAGAATGCTACCAAAACGTGAGATGCAGAAGCGAATAAGTGCAGACAGGTCAGAAAGCGAAAATCAGCGATGCTGGCCGCTCCTGCTATAATCCGCTGCTTCCCTATGAAAACCACTCTTTTCGCTTTCGGCGCCATTCTGCTCGCCTGCTTCAGCTTTGCCCAACAGCCCGCTGCCTCTGCAGTGCCGCAGAAAACGCTGATCCATGCCGCTCATCTGCTAGATGTGAAGACCGGCAAGACGTTGGACAATGTGAATGTTGTTATCGAAGGCGACAGGATCAGTTCGGTCACGCAAGGTGCGCCGCCATCTGGGGCCAAAGTCATCACGATGCCCAATGCCACGCTGCTGCCGGGCTTTATTGACGCTCATACTCATCTCACCTACGAGCCAAACTTCGGCTATCAGGAGCTCGGCATCTCCATTCCCAAAGAAGCCTTGATTGGAGCGAAGAATGCCCGCGTGACATTGGAAGCGGGCTTTACCACTGTGCGCAACGTGGGCGCGCGCGGCTTTACCGATGTTGCCTTGCGCGATTCCATCAATGAAGGTCTGGTGCCCGGACCGCGCATGCTGGTCAGCGGCCCGCCGCTCTCCATCACTGGCGGCCACTGCGACCAGAACCTGTTGCCGTATGAGTATCACGCAACCGCGGGCGGAACGGCTGACGGCGTGGAAGCGGTCCAGCACAAGGTCCGGGAAAACATCAAATATGGCGCGGATCTCATCAAGGTCTGCGCTACCGGCGGCGTGCTCTCGAAAGGCGACGATCCCAAGGCTTCGCAATACACGCTGGAAGAGTTGAAGGCCATCGTGGCCGACGCACATCGCCTTGGCCGCAAAGTGGCCGCTCATGCTCATGGCGCGCAGGGAATTGCCTGGGCCGCAGAAGCCGGCGTGGACTCGATTGAGCATGGCTCCTACATTGACGAGAACGGCATACGAATCATGAAGGAGCACGGCACCTACCTCGTTCCCACGCAGTACCTGGGCGACTGGATGCGCGAGAACGCAGCCAAAATCGGGCTGCCCGCCATGTACGCCGAGAAAATGAAGACCGTCACCGCTGCTATGCGCCAGAACATCAGCAAAGCCATTCAGGCTGGAGTGAAGATCGCTCTGGGTACCGATGCCGCAGTGTATCCGCATGGGCTGAATGCACATGAGTTCGAGGTTTACACTCGGCTGGGATTGACTCCGCTCCAGAGCATTCAAACCGGCACGGTAAATGCTGCTGATCTGCTGGGATGGTCAGACCGAGTTGGCTCGCTCGAACCCGGCAAGTTTGCTGACATTGTGGCGGTGGAAGGTGATCCGCTCAAAGACATCACTCTGCTGCAGCACCCCACCTTTGTGATGAAAGGCGGCGTGGTGTACAAGAACATTAGCTCGGGCCGCGAATGAGCGAGGAAGCAGATTGCGCCCCTTCTTTAAGTCCTAATATGTCTCTCGGGAGAATGTATGAAGATCGCACTTTTGCCTATTCTGTTTTCGCTTAGCTTCGCTCTATGTGCCCAAACGACGAGCTCGCATCCGCAGTCCCAGCGCGGCGCCGCCCTGGACAAGCTGGCGGGTCGCTATTTCTCGGATTACTACTTCAAATTCAATCCAACACAGGGAACCGCAGCCGGGTTCCACCAGTACGATGACGCACTCGAGAACTACTCTCGCGCTTCCATCAACGACCAGATCGCAACTCTGAAGCAATTCAAACAAGAATTCCTGTTCAGCGGAAGCTACAATGGCCCTTTATGGACTCAGCAGGAAGCCGGAGATCTGGAACTGATTCGCAGCGACATTGACAGTCGCCTGCTTACGCTGGAGAACATCCGTCCATGGGAGAAAAATCCTGACTTCTACTCCTCGAACGTCACCGGCTCAATCTTCGTCATCATGGCGCGAACGTTTGCTCCTGCGCCGGAGCGGCTGAAGTCGGCAATCTCGCGGGAGAAGCAGATTCCTGCAGCATTTGAGGCGGCGCGGCAGAACCTGAAAAATCCGCCGCCAGTTTACGTTGACGTCGCGCTGCAGCAGCTTCCCGGCATCATCAGCTTCTTCCAGAAGGACGTGCCGGAAGCATTCAAAAGCGTAACCGATCCCGCGCTACTCCAGCAATTTCACCGCGCCAATCAGACGGTGATCGCATCCCTTCAGCAGTATCAGCAATGGGTACAGAAAGATCTCAAGGCCCGCGCGCATGGCGACTTCAGCATCGGAGCCGACAACTATCGCAAGAAACTGCTCTACGACGAGATGGTGGACATCCCTCTTGATCGGCTACTGGAGATTGGCATGGCCAACCTGCGCCAGAACCAGCAGCAGTTCAAGGAAGTTGCCGCCAAGATTGATCCCAACAAGACTCCGCAGCAGATCCTTGAAGAGTTGGAAAAAGATCATCCCAAGCCAGACCAACTCTTGCAGACTTTTCGCGATACGCTCACGGGGCTGCGCGATTATCTGGAAGCGAAGCACATTGTGACCGTCCCTTCACAGGTGCTGCCCATTGTGGAAGAAACGCCGCCATTTGCCCGCGCCCTGACCTTTGCTTCGATGGATACGCCTGGCCCGTTTGAAAAAGTTGCCAAAGAGGCATACTTCAACGTCACGCTGCCCGAGCCCAACTGGACGCCGCAGCAGGTGGAAGAGCACATGGAGGCATTCAATCGCGGTACGGTCATCTCGACCGCAGTCCATGAGGTGTATCCCGGCCACTACATCCAGTTTCTCTGGGTACCGGATGCGCCCTCAAAGGTTCGCAAACTGCTGGGTTGTGGGTCGAATGCCGAAGGATGGGCGCACTACAGCGAGCAAATGATGCTCGATGAGGGATACGGCCGCACGCCGAATACCGATCTCGATCACGATACGGCGTTCCTCAAGCTGCGGCTCGGGCAGCTCCAGGACGCGTTGCTGCGCAATGCCCGCTATATTGTGGGAATCAAGATGCACACTGGCACAATGACCTTCGACGAAGGGGTGGCTTTTTTCGAGAAGGAAGGCTACCAATCGCGCATGAATTCGATGCGCGAAACCATGCGCGGCACCTCAGATCCAACCTATCTCGTCTACACGCTCGGTAAATTGGAAATCCTGAAACTTCGCGACGATTACAAGAAGAAAATGGGTGACAAGTTTTCTCTGGAACACTTCCATAACGAGTTTCTGAAACAGGGATTTCCCCCAATCAAGATCGTGCGGGAGGCTTTGATCGGAGATCAGTCGCCGGTGCTGTAGGGCCGATACCGCGGTCAATGTGCTGGTCAGCCCTCTTTGCGAGAAAGGGCGGCTGCGTTCCTGCTCTTGGAGTCACTGCTGGAGCGGGTGAAATCCTGGTCTTCATCAATGCGCGTGGCTTCGTGCAGCAAGGTAAAGCGCGTCCGCTCACCGCAACGGCGGCAACTGGGGAAGCGTTCACCTTCTACCGCAAACACCTCGTGGGGCATGCGGTGTTGGTAGTGACTGGCGGTATAAATCCCTGTACTCGGTACCCGGTCTCCCGGTCGAAACGGCGTCATCGGCATAGATCCGTCATTTCCGAACCAGAGGAACGGGTAAGATTAAGGCGTTTCCCGTGCTGAAGCAATAACTCTATTTGCTTAGTACTATCTCTGATAAGCAGAATAAGCCCAGAAATGCTGAACGCGATGCGCTCACGTCCTTGCTGAAGATTGCTGCTGCCATTCGTGCGAAGCTGCCACCAGCCACTCAAAAAATCTGCGGGAAATGCAATCCCGGCCAAAACTTCGCTCTGGATGCCACTGCACGGCCAGAACTTCATGTCCCGGCTGCGTGCCTTCTACCGCTTCAATCACCTTGTCTTCAGGGCAGCGCGCGACCACGCGGAGTCCATCGCCGGGCGTTTCGGCTGCCTGGTGATGGGTAGAGTTCACAGGAAACCGTGCGTTTGCAGGCACGCCGACCTCACGCGCGAGACGCGAGTCTGGTTCTACGATTACTTGATGGGCAAACTCATCGCCACGCCGACCGCTGTGAGTCACGGCTGATTCAATATGCTGCACCAGAGTTCCGGTGCGCCAGACGTTTAGCGATTGCAATCCGTAACAGATGCCAAAGATTGGCTTGCGCAGGTTGTAAGCATCTTGCAGCAGCAGCTCTTCTGCCGCTTCGCGCAACGGGTCGGAAGGATTGGTTCTCGGATGGCGCGCGGCATTGAACTTTTGTGGATCAACATCGGCCTTGCTCCCGGGAAGAAGAACGCCGGAGCATCCGCTGATGACCTTCGCCATTGATTCCGGAGAAAGCGAAAGATCGAGGACAATGGGCTCGCCGCCGCATGCTTCAATCGCCCGGAGGTACGGCGGCAGGGAGCGCGCACTGTACTCGCGATCGAAAGAGCACGGTTCGGGGATGGCAATGCGAGGCTTCATGGAAGTGGGCTGCTTTCGTCGAGGCTCTCCGCCCGCAGGTCAGGTAGTGAACTATGAGAGTAGTACATCTCTGCGATTGCCTGCCGGGCTTCATTGCTCACGCGTTCCAGGTCGCGTACGGTCAGCCCTTGCGTAGGAATCGCACGACCGACCAGCAGTTGCACCGGTCGAGGTTTGATGTGCCATGTGTTCATCTTCAGAGTCTCATAGGTGCCAAGCAGCGCCATGGGAACAACATCGGTTTGTGCCTTGATCGCCGCGTAAAATGCACCTCCCATGAACTTCTGCAATTGTCCGTCTTCTGATCGCCCACCTTCAGGAAACACCAGCAGCGGCATGTTGTTCTTGATGGCGCCCACAGCGAGATTCAAGCTGCGAATGGAAGCTTTGGGATTGTCGAGCACCACCGGAATCTGACCCGAGCGCTTGAGGTGCCAGCCCATGAAGGGGTAGCGGAACAGCTCTTTTTTGGCAAGAATGCGGAACTGGAAGCGCAGCGAATCATAGAGCACCGGGACATCAATCGCAGACAGATGGTTTACGACATAAACGTGAGATCGGGTGGTATCAACAGACTCCATCCCGACCACCGTGACCGGCACTCCGATGGTGCCCAGGATGACCCGTGCCCAGAGCCGGGCAAGGCGGTGTTGAATCCCGCCCGTACGGTCGAAGAGCGATGAAAGCAGCGATATGCTTCCCAGAACAATGGTATAGATCCAGATGAGCGGATCGTAGAAGAAATAAGAACGCAGCCGCGAAAGCCAGAAATAGAACCCGTGGGTGCGCTCGCGAGCTTCAATTCCGATTTGCGTCATCCCCGCCAAGCTATCACGCACCTTGAAAGGCCGGCGCCAGAATTGCCACGGCCTCGCCTACAACATAGATTGAACCGGTTACGACGATTACTCCTTTATTCCCTGCCATCGCTCTTGCTTTTTCAAGCGCTGCGGAAACCGACGGTTGCGGAATGATTCTTTCTTGCGTGTGACGCGCCAGATCCATGATTTCCTGCGCTGTCGCGGCGCGTGGGCTTTCGGCGTGAGTAGCGATTACCGTGTCGGCAACGGGAAAGAGAATCTCAGCGATCTCGCGAATTGCTTTGTCGCGCATCGCCCCAAAAACAAAAATGAGCCGACGCTCCGGATAGAGCGCGGAAAGTGTGGAGCGCAAGGCCCACGCGCCGGCTGGGTTGTGGGCGACGTCCAACACGAACTCCGGCTCGTTCGGCCCGGAGCGCATGATTTCAAATCGCCCCGGCCAGCGCGTGTTTTTCACGCCTTCTGCAATGTGGGCAGGCGAAATTCGGAATCCAAAATGGTTCAGCTCTTCCGCTGTTGTAATCGCCAGCGCAACGTTGCGAAGCTGATGGCGGCCAGCAAGCGGTGATGCAATCTGAACGGTCTCGCCCATAAGTTCCAGCGGATATTCTTTTGTTGCGTGCGTTTCGGCCATTGGTGTTAGCGACGGCATGTTCTTGACCGCGCTCACCGGGTTGGCATTTCGTTCCATGATCTCTTGCCCGAGCACGTCATTCACCCGCGGATGTTGCGGTAGCAGCACCACCGTGCCTCCGGGGCGCATGATTCCCGCCTTTTCGTGCGCGATCTCCGGCAAGGTATCGCCGAGAAATTTCTGGTGGTCGAAATCAATGTCGGTGATGACAGAAATCGCCGGGTCGGCAATATTGGTAGCGTCCAGCCGCCCGCCCATGCCAACCTCAAGTACTGCAAGCTCCAGGCCGGCGCTGGCGAAATACTCAAACATCATTGCCGTGAGCATCTCAAAAAAACTGGGATGCCAGGGCAGCTGCGAACGAGAAACCAACTCACGCGCAGCAGAGTCCACGCGGTCGTAGATTAGAGCGAACTCGGCATCGCTGATCGGCTCACGATTGATCTGGATGCGTTCATTGATCCGCACCAGATGCGGCGAGGTGTAAAGACCGGTTCGATATCCAGCGGCTCCAACGATGCTGGCCAGCGTAGCGGCGGTTGAGCCTTTGCCATTGGTGCCGGCGATCAGCACGCTTTGTATCCGGCGCTGCGGATTGCCCAGCGTTGCCGCCAAGACGCGCATATGGTCAAGATCAAACTTGCGCTGTGAGGTGAGTTCGTGCCCCAGCGAGAGAAGCTCGGCAACAGCCTGTTGGTAGGAAGCAGCCACGGCTCAGGCGGCCTTCGGAGTCATGAAGTCAAGCGCGCGCGAAATGTAGTTCTTCATGTCACGGCGATGCACCACTGCATCGAGCATTCCATGTTGCAGGAGAAATTCGCTGCGCTGAAATCCCTCGGGCAGTTTTTGCCGGATGGTCTGCTCAATCACTCTGGGTCCGGCAAAGCCGATCAGCGCTCCCGGTTCTGCGATGTTGAGGTCCCCCAGCATGGCATAGGAAGCGGTGACGCCGCCGGTTGTGGGATCAGTGAGCACCGAGATGTAAGGAATCTTCGCCGAGTCAAGCCGCGCGAGTCCGGCGGAGATCTTGGCCATCTGCATCAGGCTGACCACGCCTTCCATCATTCGGGCGCCGCCAGATGCGGAAACAACAATCATCGGTGTCTGCTGCTGGTATGCTCGTTCCACGGCGCGCGTGATGGCTTCACCCACGACGGCTCCCATGCTTCCGCCGATGAATCCATATTCCATGGCGCTGACGATGACCGGCCGTCCGTTCATTTTGCCGCTGGCATTGATGATCGCGTCTTTCAGCCCGGTTTGCTGCTGACTTTTTTCCAGGCGCGATTTGTAAGGACGTGTATCAGTAAAGTTGAGAGGGTCGGTTGATGCCAGCTTCTCATCCGAGGTTTCGATCGTATCCTCGTCCAGCAGCAGCATCAGGCGGGTCGGCGCGTCAATGCGAAAATGATATTCGCATTTAGGGCAGACGCTGAAGTTCTCTTCCAGGTCCTTCTTCCAGATGATCTGGCGGCAGCCTTCACACTTTACCCATAAGCCTTCGGTGCGGACGCGCTTCTCTTCCGCAGGCTGAAGATCACCGGATTCTCGTTTAAACCATGCCAAGGTTAAATCCTAGTATTCGATTCCGCGCTGGGCCAGCACGCCTTTTTCATAAGCGTGCTTTACTTGTTTCATTTCGGTAACGGTATCAGCCAGCTCAATGATTGTCGGATGCGCGTTGCGGCCCGTCAAGATTACATGCACCTGTTCAGGCTTCTGCTTGAGGGCCTCTACCACTTTCGCAGGATCGAGCATGCCATAGCTGACGGCATAGTTGATTTCATCCAAAATGATTAGATCCCACTGGCCGGACATGATAGCCTGGCGCGCTTCTTCCCACGCTTGCTCGACTAAACGGATATCTTCGGGATCCGTCTCGGCGCCACCAACCTTCACAAAGCCGCGGCCCATCTGCTTCATCACGAAGTTGTCGCCGAATGCTTTCACCGCGTCGAGTTCTCCGTAGTGCCATGAGCCTTTCAGGAACTGAAGCATTAGAACCTTCATTCCGTTGCCGACCGCACGCAGGGCCGTGCCCATGGCCGCTGTAGTTTTGCCTTTGCCGGGGCCGGTATTCACGATGATCAGTCCGCGATGGACATCTGCCATAGTGCGCTCGGATCAGTGGCCGGTATGGTAAGGATGGCCTTTCAGGATTGTAAATGCACGGTAGATCTGCTCCAGCAGCACAATCCGCGCCAGCTCATGGGCCAATGTCATTTTGCCGAACGAGAGCACCAGATCGGCCGCGCTCCTTGCCGTTGCGGTAAACCCGTTGGCCGGCCCAATGCCGAAGAACAGATTCTGTGTTCCGCGGTCCTGCTGGTCGCGCAGCAGCTCGGCAAACTCTTCTGAGGTGAACTGGCGTCCGCGTCCATCGAGCAGGACCAGCACGGGACGGGTTCGTCCGGCTGTTTCGCTGGTCAGCTCCAGCAGCGCCTCTTCGCTCGCCATCTCATGCGACTCCGCCGCCACGTAGCGGGAAATGCGCTTGAGATATTCATCAGTCAGGGCGCGAAAGGCGGGTTCTTTGGTTTTGCCGATCCAGGCGATCTGCAGCTTCACGTCCTCTTACGCGTCCTCTTGGCGCTCTTTGATTTTGTTCGGCTGGAACTGCGGGCGCGATTCGCGGCAGCATTCCTCGATTTGCGCGCCGGCTCTCTTTTCACGGCTTTCCGCGCCGCAGCCTTCTTCGCGGCCTTGCGTACAGCAGGCTTCTTTGCCAGATCCGCCGGTTTCAGCCGTAGCGCCGATTTCCAGAGCCGCTCCAGGTCATAAAACTTGCGCGAGCGTTCGGAGAATATGTGGAGCACGAAATCCACATAGTCCAGCAGCACCCATTCCGCCTGGTTGTATCCTTCCCGGCTGTTGGGGTGCACGCCGATTTGCGAGAGCTGCTTTTCCACCTCGTCAGAAATTGCCTGGATCTGCCGCGGATTGGTTCCGGTGCAAAGAATAAAATAATCAGTGAAAGCTCCGGAGTCGCGGTCCATTTCCAGAATAGCGATGTCCTCGCCCTTCTTGCTCTCGACCGCGCTTACCGCGCGCGCAACCTGCTGCCTGGTTTCTTGTCTCATTCGCGCCGCTAATTCCTCCCGAAGTCAGCTTGATTCATTCTAGTGGGAACGCGCTTTCTTGTGCCGCCCTGCGGCAAAGGATAATACTCGGGCCGTCTTTCCTGTCTCTGTCGTATTCGCGGGGGCTGCGTTCGCGTACAGACGTTGCTTCTTTATGTATTCCGCGACCATCCGCGGAACATATCTGGCCAACTGAGTTACAGGTCTTTTCGCCGCTCTACGCACTTGAGTGGAAGAGACGCGCTCTTCAACGTCAGACAGCAGATGAATGGTAGCTCCGGGCAAACTGATGGTTCCCGATGGCTGCTGTTTTGCCATGGCTTTCACAACTTCATGCTTTGGGCGCAATTTATCGGGCAATACGCGGCCAATCTCAGCCAACGAGAAACCCGGCCTGCTGGCCACGATGAACTCACACTCGGCCAGCAACTGCTCCACCTGATGCCAGGTGCTGATGTCTTTAAACGCATCCATGCCGATGAGGTAAAAGAGCTGGTCCGATTTCTTGAGCTGAGACTTGAGACGCCGAACCGTATCAATCGAATAGTTAGGCCGGCCCGTCGGAGCATCGAGAAGAGAAGGGACAAAGCGCTTATCTTCCGCGGTTGCCAGGGCAAGCATGGCAAAGCGATGCTGGAAATCCGTGAGCTGCTGTTTGCTCTTATGCGGAGGAATGTCTGCAGGTACGAAATAGACACGACCAAGGCTGAAGCGCTCTGCCGCAGCCCGTGCGATGGCCAAATGTCCGCAGTGCACGGGATCAAACGTTCCTCCGAACAGAGCCACTCTCATTGTGCTAGCTGCTCTTCCGTTTCTTGAATGCGGCGCGTTTGGGAATGCGGCGAACGCTCTGCGGCTTGCGGGCTTTGCGGGGCGAGGTTGATTTGCGGCGGGCTGGCTTGACGGGCTGGTAAGTTCCCACGCGTATTTCAGCAACACGCCGGCCCAGCGCATACTTGAGCTCAGGTATTCCTTTTCCGGTCACGGCCGAAATTTCGTAGAGATCCAGTTTCAGTTTCTTGGCGTGCTTGCGCAGCTTGGCCAACTTGTCCTCATTGGCTACGTCCACTTTCGATGCGATTAGAACCAGCGGCTTGGTTTCCAGCCCGGCGCCAAAGCTGGCCAGTTCAGACGTGATCACGTTGAAGTCCTGTACCGGATCGGGACGGCCGCTCGCATCGGAAACATCAATCAGGTGAGCCAGCAGGCGGGTAC
>JAICYU010000027.1 GCA_025934025.1 Terriglobales bacterium | reverse complement strand
TCGTAGAGGCGTCTTGCTTCTTCAGGAGCAGCGGCCGCATCGAAGGACGGCCGCTTGCCACGGCGGACGTCGCCAAGCAGAGTGAATTGGGAAACAACCAGCAGTTCGCCGCCTGTCTCTCGAACAGAAAGATTCATCTTCCCCTGTTGGTCTTCAAGGATCCGCAACCCAAGGACCTTCTCGGCCAGGTAATCCGCCCCTGATTCATTGTCATTTTTGGAGACCCCGAGCAGCACCAGCAGTCCGGCGCCAATCCGGCCCACAACTTCGCCCTTCACGCTTACAGAGCAACGGCTCACGCGCTGCACGACGGCCCTCATTTGAGGCGCGTTACCTCGGAGTATCGGAAGCAGTTCACCAGATGGTCGTTTACCATTCCAACCGCCTGCATGAAGGCATAACAGACTGTCGGTCCTACAAAGGTGAAGCCGCGTCGCTTGAGGTCTTTGCTCAGGGCACGAGACTCGGCGGTTTCAGCAGGAACACCCTTCATCGAATCCGAAGAGTTCCGCCGTGGCTGCCCACCAACGAACTGCCAGACGTAGCGCTCGAAAGCGCCGAACTCCTTCTGCACATGGAGAAAAGCCTTCGCATTCGCGACGGCGGACTGGATCTTGAGTCGGTTGCGAATGATACCGGCGTCGGCCATCAAAGACGCCAACTTCTCCGCGTCGTAGCGCGCGATCCTTGCCGGATTGAAACGGTTGAAAGCCCTGCGATAGCTTTCGCGGCGGGCGAGAATCGTGGCCCAGCTCAGGCCGGCCTGCGCGCCTTCCAGCAGCAGAAACTCGAAAAGCACACGGTCATTATGCTGTGGCACGCCCCACTCTTCGTCGTGATAGGCAATCATGGCGGGCGTTGTAGCCCAGGAGCATCGCGGTTTATCGGTCATTTTCTTGATCGCAACATTATGCCGGATGGCCGGCCTGTCCCGGCAAGTTTCGAGTAAACCGGGTAGGATGATTTCCGAAGCTGCTGGTAACGTTTGACTTACGCTTACGTCCAAAGGAACCAGGATCCGGTTTCAACCGTATAGGTTCAGGTAAGCGCTACAATTCCGTCCGATGGAGAGAACGATGCACCCACGGCTCCGCTCCCTATCCGTGATCTCAGCACTCGCGTTCGTCGCGGCCCTGTGCTCCGCGGCTCCAGCCCAGACCGATTCCCAACCGGAGCAATTCCAGCGAACCTTCACCGTGAATTCCGCAGCGACACTCGCCGTCGAAAACTATAAGGGAGCCATCCACGTGAACGGATCCGACAGCAACCAGGTCCTGGTGGACGTCCACAAACGCTTTGAAGGCAGCGATGCCGACCGGAAATGGTGGATGGAAAACGTGAAGGTCAATTTTCGCAATGATCCCGGCAGGGTCGAGATCAGAGTTGATTATCCCAGCCAGACCTGGAATTGCATGTTCTGCTGGAGAGACCACAACTTCAGTGATGCAGTTGATCTGGAGATTCGCGTGCCTCGCAAAACCAACCTGAAGCTGGACGGCTACAAACCCGATATCAAGATTTCCTCCGTTCAAGGTGACGTCGCAATCAAGAGCTACAAAGCTCCAATGCTGATTGAGTCCACCACCGGCGCAATCCACATTGATACTTATAAAGACACGATGAGGCTGCGCGATGTGACGCTCCAAGGGCCGCTTGATGTGAAGTCCTATAAAGCTGATCTGGAAGTGAGCGCCAACGCGCTCGGTTCCACGGCAGACCTGGAGACGGACAAGGGCAGCATTGTGCTGCGGGTGCCTGAAGACTCCGGTTTGGACGTTGATTATTCCGGCGGCAGGCGTTCCAGTTTCCATAGCGATTTCTATCTCTCGGCCAGCATGGGAGATGGCGAGAGCGTGCGCGGTACCATCAACCGCGGCGGCACGCGTGTTCGTTTGCGCACGGAAAAAGGTTCGATTTCGCTCGAAAAATTGCCCAGAGGCTTGTAAGGGTTGTTGCTCTGGGTTGGCGCCAACCACTGCTCTTAAGGAGAAATTCATTTCATGCAACGCTTCACCTATCTGCTGCTCGTCAGTGTTCTTTCCATTCCGCTTTTCGCGCAAACTCAAGACCAGCACGGAATTCAGCTTTCTGATCTTGATCGCAAAGCCGACCCATGCACCGACTTTTCACAGTTCGCCAACGGCACATGGCACGCGCAGAACCCGATTCCCGCTTATATGGACCGCTGGAGCCGGCGCTGGCAGGCGGGAGAAGACGCCAAGGAACAGCTTAAGAACATTCTCGACGATGTGTCGAAGCGGACCGACTGGCCCAAGGGCAGCGTGGAGCAACTGATCGGAGACTATTACGGCTCCTGCATGGATGAGTCCCGGATCAACAAGTTGGGGATCACGCCGGCGCTCCCGATGCTGAAGCAAGTTGACGCCATGAAGTCGCCTGCCGACCTGCAGCACATGATTTTCCAGCTACAAGAACTCGGCGTGTTCGTTCCCTTCGGATTGGTATCACAGCCGGACAACCACAACCCCGCACAGACCATTGCCACCGTATTCGCGAGCGGACTGGGCCTGCCAGATCGCGACTACTATGTGAAGACGGAAGATCGCTTCAAAGATGCGCGCGCGAAGTATCTCGTGCACGTCGCCAACATGTTCAAGCTGGCCGGATACAACGATGCCAAAGCCAAAGCTGCCGCCGATACTGTTTTCCAAATGGAAAAAAGGCTGGCGGAGAACTCGCTGGACAACGTGGCCCTGCGGGATCCCAAAGCGACTGACCACAAAGTGACGTTCGCTGACCTCAAGAACATGAGTCCGGCGGTGGATTGGGACGGCTACTTCACGGCCGCGAAGATTTCCCGTGCCGATCTCAATGTGAACGAGCCCAAGTTTATGCAGGAAGTTGATCGCCAGTTCCGCCAGACCTCAATTGCTGACTGGAAGACTTATCTCAAATGGCAGTTCCTGCACAACGCTGCCGACAGCCTCTCTGATCCTTTTGTCAATGAGAACTTCAATTTTTACGGCAAGTACCTGAGCGGCGCCAAGGAAATCAAACCGCGCTGGAAGCGTTGCGCCGAGTCCACAGATCAGTTGCTGGGTGAAGCGCTGGGACAGAAGTACGTTGAAAAGTATTTCCCGCCCGAGGCGAAGGCCCGCGCGCAGGAAATGGTGAAGAACATTCTCGCTGCGATGCATGACACCATCGAGGGCTTGCAGTGGATGTCGCCGGAGACCAAGCAAAAAGCACTGCAGAAGCTCGCTACGTTCAATCCGAAAATCGGATATCCCGACAAGTGGAAGGACTACAGCAGCATCAAGCTGGGCCGCGATTCCTACTGGAACAATCAGGTCGCCGCACTGGAGTGGAACGTGATTGACGACAACTGGGCGCTGATCGGCAAGCCCACAGACCGAGGCCGCTGGGGAATGACGCCGCCCACATCGAACGCCTACTACAACCCGCTGCTGAATGAGATTGTGTTTCCCGCGGGAATTCTGCAACCGCCGGCGTTCGACATGAAGGCTGTGGACGCGGTGAACTATGGCTCTATTGGAGTGGTGATCGGGCACGAAATCAGCCACGGTTTTGACGATCAGGGAGCGCAGTTCGATGCGGAAGGACGGCTCAACAACTGGTGGACTCCCGATGATCTCAAGCGGTTCGAGGAACGCACGTCGTGCGTGGTCCGGCAGTTTGACGGCTACTTTATCGAGCCCGGCATTCACCACAACGGTAAGCTGGTGCTGGGCGAGAGCATCGGCGATCTTGCGGGAGCGAAGATTACGTATCGTGCCTTCAAGAAAGCGCAAGAGCAGCATCCCGCGCCGACGATTGATGGGTTCACTCCGGACCAGCAGTTCTTCATCGCCTGGGGACAATGGCGAGGTGATGAGATCCGTCCGGAAACTCAACGGCTCATGGTGCAGGGCGACCCACATCCGATTGCAAAATACCGCGTGATTAGTCCGCTCTCGAACCTGCCGGAGTTTGCAACAGCTTTCAGTTGCAAGCCAGGATCGGCGATGGTGCGGTCAGACGCGGACCGCTGCGAAGTCTGGTAGTCGCTTTTGGGCAAGAACAAAAGGGACGCAGCCATCGGCTGCGTCCCTTTCTGCTTCAGGTGCGTTTCGGCCTGACGCTGTCCTGAAGTTCAACCTCTAACGGCGCTGCCACGGCCCGGCATTGTATCCATTCTGGTAGCCCTGGCCGTAAGCTTCGCGATACGCCTGCTTGTACTGGTTCTTGTTGCCAAACCGGCCATCGTAGCCGCGGTCTGCATGCTTAAAGTTATCGTCGTGCGTTGGGCGGAAGCTGTGCCCCGTGCGGCGATCATTCTGGCCATCGTTGAGCCCATCCTGATAGCCAAACTGACGCGCAGTTGCGGCATAGTTGCCAAATCCGCCGCGTCCGTACGAACGGCGATAACCATCATCCCGGTCGCGATCGCCATAGGATCCTGAGCCTCGATACGCACCATTCACTTCGCGAAAGCCCTGGATGTAACCGTTGCGGTAGGCGATCCGATCGTCGTTCTCGCGCCAGCGTCCGGTGTCACCATAGTTCGCGCCGCGGCCGTTCCGCGCATCCGATTTTCCCTGCCGGTATCCGTCACGGAACGCCTGACTGTCATTGTTATTTCTCTGACCCCATCCCCATTGAACGGGTACTACGGCCTGGGCAGCCGCCCATGTGCTTGCGCCAGTCAGCAAAGTCGCCCCTACCAGCATTGCACGAAAATATTTCATACGTCCTCCTGAAATAGCACCCTGGATTTTACTGGCGCTGAATCTGTTGTAGGCATAAACCCAGGCTGGGCCGCAGATACTCTTTGCGCGATAGTTAAGTTGTGTAAAAGGAATGCAAATCCAGCTCCGCTCAGGAGGACAGAGATTTAGGAGCATCGAAGGACGGAAGCTCGCGCCACCCTAGCCACTGTCATATGAAGTAACAGCTTTCTTGAACTGCCTTGTTTTCGTGACGAGCTTGCGTGCAACGTGGCAATTCCCTGAATCTCTCATTAGAATCTTTTCTTCGCATGAATCGTCCTCTTGTTCTGATCATTCTCGATGGCTGGGGCTATGCGCCGGCTTCTCCGGCAAACGCGATCTCTCTTGCGCGCAAGCCAAACTACGATCGCCTGCTGCGTGAGTTTCCTAACACGCTCATCCACACCAGCGGCCGCTACGTTGGATTGCCCGCGGGGCAGATGGGCAACAGCGAAGTGGGACACCTGAACATTGGCGCGGGCCGCATCGTTTACATGGACATCACAAAGATTGATCTCATGATTGAAAACGGTGAACTGTTCTCGAACCCTGTTCTGCTCGATGCTATGAAGAACGCGCGCAGCGGAGGGCGACAGCTCCACTTTTGCGGACTCCTCTCCAATGGCGGAGTGCATTCGCACCAGAACCATCTTTATGCTCTGCTGCGCATGGCGCGGCAGAACGGGGTGGACCGGACCTACGTCCACTGCTTTATGGATGGGCGCGATACTTTGCCGACGAACGGCGCCGGATACATCGAGCAGTTGCAGCAGAAAACGCGCGAGTTGGGTGTAGGGAAGGTCGCTACGGTAAGCGGTCGCTATTTCGCCATGGATCGCGATAAGAAATGGGACCGCGAGCTCAAGGCGTTCGACGCTATGGTGGCAGGCAAAGCTGAAGGCGGCGATTACGTTGATCCCGTGCAGGGGATGAAGGCTTCTTACAATCGCGAAATCACGGATGAGTTTGTCGTTCCTTTCGTCTGCGTGGGACCACAAGGGCAACCAGTTGCACAAATTCGGGACGATGATTCGGTGATCAACTTCAACTTCCGTGCCGACCGCGCCCGCCAGATCACGCGCTGCCTGGCTCGTAAGAGCGGGCTGACTTCGCAGGACGGGCGGGACCTGCCGGATGCAGAAGCTCTTGATGCTGTGATTCCTCGTTCACGCGTCCCCAAACATCTGAAATACGTCTGTATGACGCGATACGACAAGCAGTTCACTTTGCCGTTTGTCGTGCAGCCGGATTCGCTGAAGAACATTCTCGCCAACGTAATGGCCGATCATCAGCTCCGGAATCTGCGCGTGGCCGAAACTGAGAAGTACGCTCACGTAACCTATTTCTTTAATGGCGGTGTGGAGCAGCCGTTCCCCGGAGAAGACCGCGTGCTGGTGCCCTCGCCCAAGGTGGCGACTTACGATCTCAAGCCTGAGATGTCCGCCTCGGGAATCGCGGAAACCGTGGTGAAGGCAGCTGCCGATTCTGCATTCGATGTTGTCATTGTGAACTTCGCCAACGCCGATATGGTGGGCCATTCAGGCAAGATCCCGCCCACGGTTCAGGCCGTGGAAACCGTGGATGCCTGCCTGGGAGATATTTACAGCGCGGTGCGGCAACGCGGCGGCGCCATGCTGATCACCGCCGACCACGGCAATGCCGAGCAGATGATTGATCCCGCAACGGGCGGCCCGCAGACCGCCCACACCACAAATCCGGTGCCGTTTATTGTGGTCAGTGAAGAGGCGCAGAATCTCGCGTTGCGCGCTGATGGATCGCTCCAGGATATTTCGCCGACAGTGCTGG
Organism: Terriglobales bacterium; assembly: GCA_025934025.1. GTDB lineage: Bacteria > Acidobacteriota > Terriglobia > Terriglobales > Acidobacteriaceae > Angelobacter. Next base: position 19,478 of record JAICYU010000027.1, on the reverse strand, counting down.
GAATGCTTGGATTCCCGCAACCACCCGAGATGACAGGCAAGGACCTGCGTGTGAAAAAAGCTTCATGACGGCTGCCATGAAGGTCCTCATCGTTCATCATCACCGGTTCGAATTGTGGCATGCGCCTGCCTGGCTGCGCGAGCGCTTGCAATCGGCGTTTCCGGAGATCAAATTCGTGCAGTTCGAGAATTTCGATCGCATCTTGGACGAGATCGGAGACACGGACGTTTTCATCGGATTCTCGCTTCGGCCCGAGCAGTTCACGGCTGCGAAGAAACTCAAATGGATACATTCGCCCGCTGCCGCGGTCCATCAGCTCATGTTTCCTGAACTGGTGAGCAGCGATGTCGTAGTCACAAACTCCACCAGCGTTCATGGGCCGGTGGTGGCGGAACATGCCATTGCGGTCCTGCTTGCGCTGGCGAAACGCCTGCCCCGAGCCATCCATTATCAAAGACAAAAAAAGTGGGCCCAGGCGATCTTGTGGGAAGAACATCCGCGCCCGCGCGAAGTAGCTGGATCAACCGTGCTTGTGCTGGGCATGGGCGGCATCGGCAACGAATTCGCCGTGCGCGCCAAGGCTCTAGGGATGAAGGTGCTGGCGGTACGCGAGAGTCCATCGAAAGGCGCCGGAGCTGCCGATGCGGTCTTTGCATTGTCACAATTGGACGAGGTGCTCCCGCAGGCGGACTACGTTCTGCTGTGCGCCCCCGTGACTCCGGCTACGCAAGGCGTCATCAACACCGAACGACTCGGCAAGATGAAAAAAGAGACGTACCTGATCAATGTCAGCCGCGGGCCGCTGATTGATGAGGCTGCTCTGATCACTGCTCTTCAAGAGGGCCACATCGGGGGCGCGGCGCTGGACGTATTTACGGAAGAGCCTTTGCCGCCAGATTCGCCCTTCTGGGACTTGGAAAATCTGCTCATCACGCCCCATACTGCTGCTGTCACGGAGAGGCTGTGGGAACGGCACTATGATCTGATCGTCGAGAATCTAAAGCGGTTTGTGACAGGCAAGAAGCTGTTAAATGAGGTGGACAAACGACGCGGATATTGAATTGAGTGAAATTGATCGCGAACAGCACTTAGCACTTAGCCATTGGCTCTTAGCTTCTCTTGCTAAAGGCTAATGGCTAAAGGCTAACGGCTATGACCCTCCAACTTAACGGTGAATCCCGTGACTTTCCCGACGGCCTCACGCTGGCCGCGCTCATCTCGCAGCTCGGCACAAAGCCTGACCGCGTTGCCGTGGAACTGAATCTGGAAATCGTGCCTCGCGACCAATGGGAAATGACAGCCCTCAAAGATGGCGACCGGCTTGAGATCGTGCATTTCGTCGGCGGCGGTTCTGCCGGTCCGGAAGCCACTCCCTCACTTGCGCAGCCAACCTCCGTGGAGGGGACTTGCCCTTCATGCCAGGCGGCAGCCAGCGGCCGTTTCTGCTCCGTTTGCGGAGAGGAATCCAGCAAACACGACCTCTCTCTGCGCCATCTCCTCTCTCATGCTGCCGGAGAGGTGTTTCACTATGACTCGAAGATGTTTCGCAGCTTCCGGCTGCTGCTTGCCCGTCCGGGGCTTCTCACTTCGGAATACCTGCGCGGTTGCCGCAAACCTTATCTTCATCCCTTCCAGTTGTTCTTTATCGCAAACCTGATCTACTTCTTCGTGCAACCCTGGACCGGCTGGAGCGGTCTGAAGGCCTGGCTCAACGTGCAAACTCACGCGATGTTCTATAGCGGTCTAGCCTCCCGCATGGCTGCCCATCGCATGGCGGCAAAGGGCCTTACGCAGGTTCAACTCAACCACGCTTTCGATCATGCCGTGAACCTCCAGGCCAGGTCGCTCGTGATCATTCTGGTGCCGCTGCTTGCGCTCTTGGTATGGGCGCTGCAGTGGCGCAAACGCCACCTGTTTGCTGAACATCTGGTATTCGCGCTGCATGCCGCGGCATTCGCACTGCTCGTGATTTACATCGCCGTTTTCGGCGGCAGCACCGCTCTCGTGCATCTTTTCCGTGTCTTTGGAATTCACGTGGCAATCAGTCCGGAATACATTCTCCGGCCATTGGCGTATCTGGCGCTTGCCTTCTATTCTTTCGCAGCGTTCCGTCGCGTGTACGGCGATTCGGTCGTTTGGGCAGCTCTCAAAATGGTCGTGTTTGTAGCTGCATTCGATTACATCGTTGATCTCTACCACTTCTTCCTTTTCCTGACTGCCCTGTATTCCTCCTGAGCAGTTTCTTGCCTTTGATTTTGTATTGACTTTTCAGATACTGGACTTACAATCGTGCAAACATTTACGACGAGAAATGTTTTAAACATTTCTCAGGAGTTATGGAAAAGCAGTTTACATCGGCCGAGGTGGTAGAGCTTACCGGAATCACGCCGCGCCAGCTTCAGTGGTGGGATGAGCGCGGGATCGTGGTTCCACGCCGCTCAGGCCGGCGGCGGGTATATTCGCCGGAAGACCTCGCTGAAGTCGCCGTGATTTGCGCTCTTCGCCGCAAAGCTTTCCCGTTACAGCGTATCCGCCGCATCATGAAGTTCCTGCAAAAAGAATTCGGACGCCGCCTGTCCGAAGCTGTAACCAATGGATCTGAGTACCATCTGCTGACGGACGGCAAGCGCATTTATCTCGAGAACTCCCAACGGCAGATCATTGACATCATTAAGAACTCCCGCCAGCCGCTGCTGGGAATTTGCCTGAGCGATGCAGTGCGGGAGCTACGGGCTGACGTTTTCGGGCGCAGGCCCGCGGAACATCAGGAGGTCGCGCGCAAGGCAAAGCGCAGAAGCTCGTGACGGCAACTCACGCCTTCTGTATCAAAGCAGGAAAAGCAAGAGCAAGGGAGCAAACTGACGGAGGTGACCATGGTAGGGCAAATCAGCATTGTGACGGAATGGCTGCCCGAAGAAATGGGACCGGGAAGCATCTTTGTGTTGGAGAACGCGGGTGAAGTGGGCGCCGAAGATGATCCTTACTGGGCCGTGCTCGGATGTCCTGAGTGCGGAACGCTGGGCCTGATCACTCGCCGGCAGATGCGCGGCCTATTGCCGGTAATTTGTGGGTCCAATCAATGTCCGGCGCAGTTCATGATCAGCGACGAGGTGGTTGTTCCCAGAAAGGCAAACTGAACCTGCACTAAACGACTACACTCTTGACCGGGATCGGCACCTGCTCGGCGATGCTGATGCCGAAGCCTTCCAGCGCGGCCACGCGCTTCGGATGGTTGGTGAGCAACCGGATGGAGCGCAGATTCAGATCAGAAAGAATTTGTGCGCCCACACCAATATCACGCTGCGTCTTGCGCTGATGCGCGGCAGTCGCCCTCGGTGCTTCGCGATGAAATACCAGCCTTTTTTCCTCGTCCACGCTGAATCCCTTTGAAGTGTTGTGAAGATAAATCAGCGCACCTGCGCCTTCACGCGCGATCATCTCCAGCGAGCGATCAAGCACGAGTTGGCAATCGCAGAGTGCTCCGCCGAAAACGTCTCCCGCAAGGCAATGCGAATGCATGCGCACCAGCACCGGACGCTTTGCCTGCTCCACTTCCCCGCGCACCAGAGCAACGTGCGACTCTCCATCCAACTGGCTCTCAAAAGCAATCATGCGGAAGTCTCCGTGCCGCGTGGGCAGCATGGCTTCCCCGGCACGCGCTACGTAGCGCTCGTGTTCCATGCGGTAGCGGATCAGCTCCGCGACAGTGAGCATTTTCAGGTTGTGTACGCGGCAGAACTCTTCCAGGTCGGGGACGCGGGCCATGGTGCCGTCTTCATTCATGATCTCGCAGATCACGCCCGCGGGAACCAGACCGGCGAGCCGCGCCAGATCCACCGAAGCTTCCGTTTGTCCGGCCCGCACCAGCACCCCGCCTTTTTTCGCGCAGAGCGGGAAAATATGTCCGGGGCGCACCAAGTCGGCTGCACGGCTTGCCGAATCCACAGCCACTTGAATCGTGCGAGCGCGATCATGCGCTGAAATGCCGGTGGTTACACCTTCGCGCGCTTCAATGCTTTCATAGAAAGCCGTGCCGTAAGGAGAGGTGTTCTCCCTCGTCATGGGGCCGATGCGCAGATACTCCAGGCGTTCCGAGGTCATGGCCAGGCAGATCAACCCGCGGCCAAATCTGGCCATAAAGTTGATCGCCTCAGGCGTGACCTTCTCCGCAGCAATAGTAAGATCGCCTTCGTTCTCGCGGTCTTCGTCATCAACCACAACAATCATGCGCCCGGCGCGGATTTCTTCAATCGCCGTGGGGACATCAGTAAAATGCAGCTGCAGGCTCATGGGTATGTCCGCTGTGATTCTAACAAAACGTTTCTCTGGTCCGGTTGGGGCTATCCGCATATACGCTGATCGGCTTACAATCAGTGGTGATGCCGAAGCCGTCGTCTGAACCGTTTGAGGTCGCTTGCCCGTGCTGCACAGCGGTGCTGAAGGTGGACCCAGCCACGCGGGCTGTCATCTCTCATGTTGCGCCGATCAAGCCCAAAACGTTCGCCGATTTTGAAGCTGCAGCAAAGGCCATGCGCGATCAAGAAGGCCGTAAGGAATCCATCTTTCGTCAGGCGGTAGACGCAGAAAAGAACAAGGCCGACTTGCTGGAGAAGAAATTCCAGGAAGCCATAAAGAAAGCCAAAGAGACGCCGGATGAAGGCCCTCGCATCCGCGACTTCGATTTAGACTGACCCGCTTGCCGCGCAAACTCCTGCTTCTGGGCCATCGCGGCGCGCGGCGCTACGCGCCGGAAAACACGCTTGCAGCTTTTGACCTCGCGCTGGAGCATGGCGCCGATGGCTTTGAATTTGACGTCCGCCGCACTCGCGACCATCACACCATTCTCTGCCACGACCCAAAATTTAACCGCCTCACTCTGCGGCGCTCCACGCTCAAACAGGTTCAGCAAATCTGTGCGAAAGCTGATGAGATGCCCTCCTGTCTTGAAGATGTCCTGGACCTCTACCGGACGAAAGCATTTCTCAATATTGAGCTCAAGGTGCGAGGACTGGAACCGGAAGTGGTTCGCGCCATTAGAAATGCTCGCCCGCGCAACTATTTCGTCTCGTCGTTTCTTCCCGGTGTGATTCGACGGCTTCATGAACTGGATCGCTCACTCGTGCTTGGGACCTTGGCGCAGACGCGCTGGCAACTTCGCCGCTGGAGACGCATGCCGACAGATTATGTTGTCCCGCAGTTTCGGCTGCTTTCGCCGGAGTTGGTTGAAAAGGCACATGCAGCGGGAAAGATGGTGATCACCTGGACTGTGAATGACCCGGTCCAGATGCGCCGCGTCGCTGCGATGGGAGTGGATGGAGTCATTTCCGATGATACAAAGCTCCTGGTGAAGATACTCGGCGCGTGAAGTCGCTAGTAGCGCCCGTACATGGGAAGAGATGCCGTATCAAGGTCGAGCCCTAGTTGAAGCCGCGCAGCTTCCGACATGCGCGTGGGATTCCAAGGCGGATCGAATACTATTTCAACGTGGACTCCGGTAACACTGGGCAATGCCGCCAGCCGGCGTTCGACATCATTCTTCAGCACATCTGCCATTCCGCAGCCCGGCGCAGTCATCGTCATTTTGATCTCGATCTGGTTCCCTTCTGCGGCGGGAGCTATCGTGCAATCGTAGATCAGGCCAAGATCCACAACGTTCACGGGAATCTCGGGATCGTAGATGCCGCGGAGTTGGTCCCAGACGAGGTTCTCACTGAACTCGCCTGAGGCATCGGGAATGTTTTCCGCCGTCAGGCCCAACGCGTCGGCGTCTTTGGCATCAACGCGGCCCATGTAGCCCTGATCAGTCATTACGGTGAAGCTGCCGCCGAGCGATTGCATGAGTCTTACTTTGATGCCCGCGCGAACGGGAAACGGAATCCCGCTGGGCACCTGCGTAGCCATGCAGTCGCGTAAAACCGTAATTGTTTCTCCGAGTTTCATCTTCTTTTTTATTCGGTCGAGATCGCCTGCTGGTCGCCTCGCAGCGCGGCGCGCAACGCATGCCAAGCTAACGCGGCGCATTTTACGCGCAGCGGAAATTCCGAGACTCCCGCAAACACAGCTAGCTTGCCCAGATTGTCCGTGCCATTCTGCTGACCGGTAACCAGATCATGGAAGCGAGAAAAAATCTCTTCCGCTTCGCTCTCCGTCTTCCCCTTCAGGCTCTGCGTCATCATCGAAGCAGAAGCTTTGGAAATGGCGCAACCCGCGCCGTTGAACCTGATGTCATCAATCGCGCCGTCCTTCAAGTTTACAAAAATCGTGTAGTGATCGCCGCAGAGCGGGTTATAACCTTCGGCTTTGTGGCTGGCGGAAGGCAGCTCGCCAAAGTTTCGCGGCTTGCGGCTGTGCTCCAGGATCGTCTCCTGATAAAGCTCGCGCAGCTCCGACATCAACCCATCACCTCTTTCACTTTCCTGATCCCGCGCACCAGCGCGTCCACCTCTTCGCGCGTGTTGTACAAACCAAACGACGCCCGCACCGTGGCTGGAATACCGTAGCGCTGCATAACCGGCTGCGCGCAGTGATGTCCGGTGCGTACGGCCACGCCTTCGCTGTCGAGGATCGTCCCAATGTCGTGGGGATGGATCTCGCCCATCACGAACGAGAGCACTCCAGCTTTCTCCCGTGCCGTTCCGACCACTTCTACTCCCGGAATCTTCTGCACCTCGGCCGTCGCATAGGCTAGCAATTCAGCCTCATGCGGTTCGATGTTTTCCAGGCCGAGCTGATTCAAATACTCAATAGCAGCGCCAAGGCCGATGGTGTCGGCGATATTCGGCGTCCCGGCCTCAAACTTGTAGGGAAGCCGGTTGTAAACAGTCTTGTCAAACGTGACTGAAGCGATCATGTCGCCGCCGCCCTGGTAGGGCGGCATCGCCTCCAGCAGGGCGGCCTTGCCATAAAGAAAGCCGATTCCGGTGGGCGCGTACATCTTATGCCCGGAGACAGCATAGAAATCACAGTCGAGGTCTTGCACGTCAACCGGCATGCGCGGCGCGGCCTGCGCTCCATCCACCAGCACCGGAATGCCGCGCTCATGGGCCATCCTCGTAATCTGCTTGATGGGATTGATCGTGCCCAGCGCATTGGAAAGATGGCTGACAGCAACAAGCTTCGTCTTTGGCCCGAGAAGTTTCTCGAACTCTTCCAGCACCAACTCTCCGCGATCATTGATCGGCGCAACCCGCAGCTTCGCCCCTTTTTGCTTGCACAGGATCTGCCAGGGAACAATGTTGGAGTGATGTTCCATGGCGGTGATGAGCACTTCATCGCCCGCGCCTACGTGCTCGCGCCCATAGGTTTGGGCCACCAGGTTGATTGCTTCGGTTGTGCCGCGTAAAAAAATGATCTCCTTACGATCAGCGGCATTGATGAAGCCCTGGGCTGCCCCGCGCGCATTTTCGTAGGCTTCCGTTGCGCGCTCTGAAAGGGCATGAACTCCGCGATGAATGTTGGAATTGTCGCAGCGGTAATAGTGAGAGATTGCATCAATGACGGCCAGCGGCTTTTGCGTAGTCGCAGCATTATCCAGATAGACCAGCGGCTTTCCGTGGACCTGCTGCGCCAACACTGGGAAGTCCTCGCGAATGCGGTACACGTCGAATTCGGTGTGGAGTTGCTGAGGCGTCTTGACTGCGGTGCTCATCCCACTTCCTCCCAGGCTCTCTCGATCTCTGCCGGTTTCTCGCCAGAGTGACTCGCCGACTCCGGCAACCATTCCATCACCAGCCGCTCCAGATGTTCGCGGACTTGCACAGAGTTCATGCGATCCAGGCACTCGTTGGCGAAGGCCAGCAGCAACAGGTGTTTGGCTGCACTCTCGTCCAGGCCGCGCGAGCGCAAATAAAAAAGCGCGTTCTCCTCCACCTGGCCGATGGTGGCGCCGTGCGTACACTTCACGTCGTCGGCGTAAATTTCAAGCTGCGGCTTGGTGTCAATCTGCGCGTCGTCGGAAAGCAGCAGGTTGCGGTTGGTCTGCTTGGCGTCAGTCTTCTGCGCGTCTTTGTGGACAATGATGCGGCCGTGGAAGACGCCGTGGCCGTGCCCGCTCAGAATTCCGTTGTAGAACTGGCGGCTGTTGCAGTGCGGGCTGACATGCTCCACCAACATGTAGTTGTCCATGTGCTGCCGGCCATTGGCCATGAAGAGACCGTTGATCAGGCATTCGGCGCCTTCGCCCGCCAGCACCGGATGGACATTGTTCCGCACCAGCGCACCGCTCAGGAGCAGCGAGTGCGTCGCAACATTGCTGGTCCGCGCCTGCTGGATACGCAGTGTTGAGACGTTGAACGAGCTATCTCCCTGGCGAACGATCATGTAGTGCGAGACAACGGCGTTCTCGCCGGCCACAAGTTCCGTCGCAGTGTTCGAGAAGCTCGGCGCTGTGCTGCCTCCAAGAGAGACGTAATCTTCCACGATCGTCGCCTGGCTGTTTTCCTCAACCACAATCAGGTTGCGCGGATGTTCCATGATTGCATCCGCGCTCGGAACAGTAATAAACAGAACATAGACCGGCTGCGCCAGCACGGTTCCGCGCGGGACATAGACGTAAGCGCCATCTTCAAGAAACGCTGTGTTCAACGCGGCAAACGGATCACGGCGGAAGTTGAGATACTGGCCCAGATGCTCTCTTACCTGTCCGGCATTGGTTCCCAACTCCTCGGCCAGGCCGCAGATCCGCACTTCCGGCGGAAGAGATTCGATCTGCGAAAGCTCGCGCGAGAATTTTCCATTGACGAAAACAAGCTGGCACTCGAAGCCGCTGGCGCCAAATGAACGGAGCTGATCGGTTTCAATACTTGCAGGCGATGCGGGACGAAACTCTCGGCTGGAAATGGGCGCGACGTTGGTGAAGCGCCAGTCCTCGTCATGCGTGGTTGGAAATCCATTTTCGGCGAACCGGGCGAATCCCTCCTGTCGCAGAGACTTCAGCCACCCAAGCTGAGTGGCCGCGCGATGGTTGAATTGGTCAAACGCCCCAAGATAATGTTCCGGGGCCTGAGTTGCAGTAATCACGGTTGTAAGTCCTTTAGCAGATCGGATCATTCCTTTTCGCAGCGCCGCATTTAATGGACGTTGTGGACGTGATGGACGAAATGGACGCCACGCCGATGCCCCGATTCTTCTAGCGTCTCGCTCCGGCCGGTTCGGCTTCAGTCCAGCTATAACCTTTCTCTTCCAGTTCAAGCGCCAGTTCCGGCCCGCCGGATTTCACGATGCGTCCGTTCACCAGCACATGGACGTAATCGGGCACAATGTAGTTCAGCAGACGCTGGTAATGCGTGACCACCAGGAACGAACGCTCTGTGCTGCGCATGCTGTTCACGCCGTTGGCGACGACTTTCAGCGCGTCAATGTCCAGGCCGGAATCGGTCTCGTCGAGCACCGCCAGCATGGGCTCCAACACCGCCATCTGGACAATCTCGTTCCGCTTCTTCTCGCCGCCGGAGAAGCCTTCGTTCACCGGGCGGTTGAGAAACTTGTCGTCCATTTCCAGCAGGCGCATCTTCTCGCGCAGCAGCGGCAGAAAGTCCATGGCGTCCAACTCTTCCTCGCCGCGATATTTGCGGATCGCATTGAGCGCCGTGCGCAGAAAATACGCATTGCTGATTCCAGGAATCTCCACCGGATACTGGAACGCCAGGAACAGCCCTTCGCAAGCAGCTTCTTCCGGCTTCATCTCCAGCAGATCTTTGCCGTTGAACGTGACCTGACCCTGCGTGATCTCGTAGCTTTCGCGCCGCGCCAGAACTCCCGCCAGCGTGCTCTTGCCCGAGCCATTCGGCCCCATGATGGAATGCACTTCGCCGGGGTTGATGGTGAGATTGATTCCCTTCAGGATTTCAACGCCATTCACGCTGGCGTGCAGGTTTTTGATATCCAGCAGACTCATTCTTTTATCCAACGCTCCCCTCAAGACTGATGCTGAGCAGTTTCTGCGCTTCTACGGCAAACTCCATCGGCAACTCGCGGAACACGGCCTTGCAGAAACCGTTGATGATCATGCTGACGCACTCTTCCCTTGAAATGCCGCGCTGCTGCAAATAGAAAATCTGGTCTTCGCCGATCTTCGAAGTCGAGGCCTCGTGTTCCATGCGCGCGCTTGCGTTCTTGACCTCGATGTACGGGAAGGTGTGCGCGCCGCATTTGTCGCCGATGAGCAGCGAATCGCACTGTGTGTAATTGCGCGCGCCGTGAGCCCCTTTCAGGATCTTCACCATCCCGCGATAGGTGTTCTGCCCATGGCCTGCGGAGATTCCTTTCGAGACGATCGTGCTGCGCGTGTTCTTGCCCAGATGGATCATCTTGGTTCCGGTATCGGCCTGCTGATAGTTGTTGGTTAGCGCCACGGAATAGAACTCGCCGACGGAGTTGTCGCCCTGCAAAATGCAGCTTGGATATTTCCACGTGATGGCCGAGCCGGTCTCCACCTGTGTCCAGGAAATCTTGGAGTTCTTGCCCAGGCACTTTCCGCGCTTGGTGACAAAGTTGTAAATCCCGCCTTTGCCTTCTTTATCGCCCGGATACCAGTTCTGCACTGTCGAGTACTTAATGGTCGCGTTATCGTGCGCGATCAACTCGACCACCGCCGCGTGCAACTGGTTCTCATCGCGCACCGGCGCGGTGCAGCCTTCGAGATAACTGACGTAAGCGCCTTCATCGGCGACGATCAGCGTGCGCTCAAACTGTCCCGTGTTCTGCGCGTTGATGCGGAAGTAGGTGGAAAGCTCCATGGGACAGCGCACCCCCTTGGGCACGTAAACAAAAGAGCCGTCGCTGAAGACCGCGGAGTTGAGCGCGGCATAAAAGTTATCAGTGTAAGGGACCACCGAGCCCAGATACTTCTTCACCAGCTCAGGATGGTTCTTCACCGCCTCAGAAAATGAACAGAAGATCACGCCCGCTTCCGCCAGCTTGGCCTTAAAAGTGGTGGCGACGGAGACGCTGTCAAACACCGCATCCACAGCAACACCTGCCAGCAACTTCTGTTCATGAAGCGGAATGCCCAGCTTGGAATAGGTCTCAAGAATCTCGGGATCCACTTCGTCCAGACTCTTCAGTTCGGTCTTCTGCTTGGGCGCCGAGTAGTAGGTGATGGCCTGATAATCAATGGGCGGGAACTTCACGTTGGCCCACTTGGGCTCGGCCTGCGCTTTCTCCTGACTGGCCCAGTAGCGATACGCCTTCAGCCGCCATTCCAGCATGAATTCCGGCTCGTCCTTTTTCTGCGCGATGGCCCGGATGATCTCCTCATTCAGCCCCGCGGGAAGACGGTCTTCTTCAACCGCGGTGACGAATCCCCACTTGTATTCCTGCTTGGTTAAATCCTGAAGTTGTTCAACTGTGCTCATCGCACTCCTTCTTCAAATCCGTGCCGGTTCAATGGTGGAAACAATCTTTTGTCCGCCCTGGCGTTCATGCTGCGGCATCTGGTGATTCAGGTCGGCCAGCATTACGTGCTCCAGCGCATCGCGTAGCGCGTCTCCAATGATCTGAGAATTGATCTTGATGGAGCACGAGCGCTCCATCTCGCATAGCCCTGGTATCACGCTGCACTCGGTAAAGCCGATTGGCCCTTCAAGCGCCAGAATAATGTCGGCGACGGAGATGGCTGATGCGTCTCGCGCCAGGTTGTAGCCGCCCTTCACGCCGCGATGCGAGCTCAACAGTCCGCTTTCCGAAAGCTGCCGCAACAGCTTGCCCACTGTGGGCAGCGGAATCCGGGTTTGCCGGGCCAGGCTTCGGGCCGTATGCGGCTGCGCCTCAGTGCTGCGCGCCACGTGCGCCATCAGCACAATGCCGTAATCCGTCAGCTTGTTGAGTCTGAACATAATCTCTCCAGCTTCGAGCAGATCCGGACGGGAACTTGAAATAATACTGCCACGGTCTTAATTCTAACAGAAATGAGACTTAGCTGGTACGATATCAAAATTGCTCATGAGCGGCAGCTTTAACAACAAAATCGCTCTCGTCTCCGGCGGGACCGGAGGACTCGGTCGTGCCGTCTCGCTCAACTTTCTGCATGAAGGTGCGACGGTGATCGCCACCTACATCGTCCAGGAAGAAGCCGATGCTCTGCGAGCGGCCGTAGGATCCAGCGCCCGTCTGGAACTGTTGCCGTTGGACGCAACCGACGAAGCCGCCTGCCAGAACCTTGTGGCCGGGATTGCCGCCCGTCATGGCCGGCTCGACATTCTGGTGAACACCATAGGTGCTTATGCCGGCGGCAAGCCGCTCTGGGAAACCGACAGCCGTATCTGGCAGCTCATGTTTAAGTTGAATGTGAACGCCGGCTATGCTTTGCTGCGGGCTGCGGTTCCGGCGATGCTGAAGCAAGGTAGCGGCGCGATTGTGAACATTGCGGCACGCGCGGCCTTTGATCACGCGGCAGGCGCCTCGGCTTATGCCGCGTCCAAATCCGCGGCCCTTGCGATGCTTGATTGTCTTGCCCAGGATCTCAAGGGCGCGAACGTGCGCGCCAATTCTGTCCTGCCCAGCATCATTGATACGGAAGCCAACCGTCGCGCAATGCCCGGCGCCGATTTCTCCAAATGGCCCAAGCCGGAAGAAATCGCGCGCGTCGTTCTGTTCTTATGCAGCGAAGAAGCCGCGCTCATCCACGGTGCGGCGGTTCCGGTATACGGACAAACTTGAGCAGAGAGCTGATTTTGTTGTTCGTTTGTTTCGTGTCCTTTCGCGTCCGTTCGCGGCTAATCCTGCCGTAAAGAACTGTAAACATGCTGATTTGCCGCGTGGAAGCGGCGGCGCACACTGCTAAAATATTCGTTTAAGGTTGAACCGGGACTCGCAGTGGCAAGTCTATATTGCGGATCCTTTTCGCTCCCCTAGAGGTCAGGCATAAATGTGGATAGTTCGGCTGGCGCTCAATCGGCCTTATACGTTCATCGTCATGGCCCTGCTGATCTTGATCCTCAGCCCCATCGTGATTCTGCGCACGCCGGTTGATATCTTTCCCGATATTAATATCCCAGTTATCAGCATTATCTGGCAATTCACCGGCATGTCCGCTCAGGAGATGGCGGACCGGATCGTCAGCCAGACAGAACGCGGCCTGACCACAACGGTCAACGATATTCAGCACATTGAAACCCAGGCGATGGACGGCCGGGCCATCGAGAAGATTTTCTTCCAGCCCACCGCCAATCTCCAGACCGCGATCGCGCAGGTCACAGCCATCTCGCAGACAGCCACACGCAGCCTGCCGCAGGGAACGCAACCGCCGCTCATCATTGTCTACTCGGCTTCGAGCGTGCCCATCATGCAGGTGGGTATCAGCAGCAAGAGCCTGCCGGAACAGGCGCTCAACGATCTTTCCGTCAACTTTATTCGCCCGCAGATGACGACCGTTCCCGGCGCTGCGATTCCCTACCCGTACGGCGGCAAGCAGCGCGTGATCGCGGTTGATCTTGACATGGCTGCCCTGCAAGCCAAGGGACTCACACCGGTGGACGTGGTGAACGCCTTCAGCCAGCAGAACCTGATTCTGCCTTCAGGAACTGCCAAAATCGGCAATCTGCAATATCAGGTGGAGATGAACGGCAGCCCCAGTCATCTTGCCGAACTGAACAATCTTCCCATCCTGACCCAGAACGGCGTCACGACTTACATTCACGATGTCGCCAACGTGCGGGACGGCTACTCGCCGCAGACCAACATCGTGCGCCAGAACGGCATTCGCGGCACGCTGATCACGATTATGAAAAATGGCGGCGCCTCGACGTTGGACATCGTGAAAAACATGAAAGCGACTCTGGCCCGCGTGGCGCCGACACTGCCGGAAGACCTGACCATGAAGCCGCTGTTCGACCAGTCGCTGTTCGTTCGCGCTTCCATTGATGGCGTGTTGCGTGAAGCGCTCATCGCGGCATGCCTCACTGCCGTGATGATTCTGCTGTTCCTGGGAAACTGGCGCAGTACGCTGATTATCGCCATCTCGATTCCGCTCTCCATCCTCTGCTCTGTCATTCTTCTCAGCGCGCTGGGAGAAACGCTGAACATTATGACCCTTGGAGGTTTGGCGCTTGCCGTGGGAATTCTGGTGGACGACGCAACTGTCACCATCGAAAACATTGACCGCTATCTTGCCGGCGGAAAAGAGCTGACCGACGCAATTCTTGAAGGCGCAGCCCAGATCGCAGTCCCTGCATTCGTCTCCACGCTGTGCATCTGCATCGTTTTTGTCCCGATGTTTTTCCTCACGGGCGTAGCCAAGTATCTGTTCGTTCCTCTGGCGGAAGCAGTGGTCTTTGCCATGCTCGCTTCGTATCTGCTTTCGCGCACGCTGGTTCCCACGTTGCTCAAGTACCTGCTGCGTGGGCATGAACATGAAGAGCGCCGCGAGCCGCGCGGCTTCTTCGCGCCCTTGAAGCGGTTTCAGCAATGGTTTGAGCAGGGATTTGAGCGTATGCGCGGAACCTACCATGAGACGCTTGCGGGATGTCTGGAGCATCGCCGGCTGTTCATCACCTGCTTCCTCGCGTTCTGTGGGCTGTCGCTGGGGCTGGTTTATTTCCTCGGCCAGGACTTCTTCCCTTCCGTTGACGCCGGCACCTTCCGGCTGCACGTGCGTGGACGCGCGGGACTGCGCATTGAAGAGACGGCGCGTCTCTGCGACGAAGTTGAGAATGTCCTCCGCAAGGAGATTCCCAAAGACGAACTGGTCACGATTCTCGACAACATCGGGTTGCCGTACAGTTCCATCAACAACACTTACAGCACAGCAGGAAGCATCGGCGCCTCTGACGCGGAGATTCTTGTTTCGCTGAATCAGGAGAAGCACCGGCCGACCGAGGAATACGTAAAGCAGTTGCGCGAGGAGTTGCCGCGTCTCTTTCCTGGCACTGAGTTCTTCTTCCAGCCCGCCGATATCGTCAGCCAGATTCTCAACTTTGGCCTTCCCTCGCCGATTGACATTCAAGTCGTCGGCAAAAAACAGGAGCTCGCCTACGGCATCGCGCAGCAGATGGCGAACCGCTTGCGCCACGTTCCCGGCGCGGTGGACGTTCACGTTCAGCAGTTGATGAACTCGCCCGCCATTCGCCTCACCGTGGACCGCAGCCGCGCTCAGCAGATGGGCTTGGAACAGCGTGACGTCGCGCAAAACCTGCTCGTCTCGCTCAGCGGAAGCTTCCAGACCGCGCCCACGTTTTGGCTCAATCCCGAGAACGGCGTCACCTACAACGTGGCCGTGCAGACTCCGGAATACCGCATTGATTCTCTGCAATCGTTGATGAACATCCCGGTAAACGCGCCGCGCGCTCCGGCGCCGCAGGTGTTGGCGAATCTGGCTTCGATCACGCCAACGGAAACTCCGGCTGTGGTTTCTCATTACGACATCCAACCTGTGATGGACGTGTATGCCAGCGTGCAAGGGCGCGATCTAGGCGGAGTTGCCACAGACACTCGGAAGATCGTCAGCGAATTCCAGAAGAAGATGCCCAAGGGAATGCAGATTATTCTGCGCGGCCAGGTCGAAACCATGACCAGCTCCTTTGCCGGACTCGGCTTCGGGCTGCTGATGTCCATTGTTTTGGTGTACCTGCTGATCGTGGTGAATTTTCAGTCCTGGCTTGATCCTTTCATCATCATTACGGCGTTGCCGGGCGCGCTGGCCGGCATCATCTGGATTCTCCTGCTCACCCATACCTCATTGAGCGTTCCTTCGCTCACCGGCGCGGTGATGTGCATGGGCGTGGCCACGGCGAATAGCATTCTGGTAATCTCCTTCGCTCGCGAGCGAATGGCGGAAGGGCTGAACGCCGCCGAAGCCGCTCTGGAAGCGGGTTACACGCGCATGCGGCCGGTAATCATGACGGCGCTCGCCATGATTATCGGAATGGTTCCGATGGCGCTGGGTCTGGGCGAGGGCGGCGAGCAGAACGCTCCGCTGGGCCGCGCCGTGATCGGTGGCCTTATTTTTGCAACAGTGGCAACGCTCTTCTTCGTGCCGACGATTTTCAGCGTACTGCACGGACGCCGCGCGAAAAAAGCTGCGCAGCTCAAGATTGCCGAGCACGAGGTCTTCTCAAGGGTTTAACGAATGACGCAAATCACTCAACAACACGCGCCAGAAACCACGGTCAACAACGCGCAGAAGTCCGTGCGGACGCGAAGCGCGCGGCTGGCATTCCTGGTGATTCTGGTGCTTGTCATCGCCGGAGCTTTCGCGCTGATGCGCCGCTTGACCGAGCGTCACGCCCTGGCCAAGGAAACCGAGTCGCTGGCTGTCCCAACCGTCAGCGTGATGAAACCCGGAGTTGAGCCCACTTCGGATGAACTGACGCTCCCGGCTCAGCTTCAGCCTTACGTGGAATCCGCCATTTATGCCCGGACCAACGGCTACCTGCTGCGCTGGACCCGGGACATCGGAAGTCATGTAAACAAAGGCGAACTGCTGGCTGAGATTGATACGCCGGAAGTTGACCAGGAGCTGTCCCAGGCCAAAGCTTCGCGCCAGCAGATTGAAGCCCAGATGCAACTGGCGAAATCCACTGCCGAGCGCTGGACAAATCTGCGCAAGACAGATTCCGTCTCTCAGCAGGAAGTCGACCAGCAGGTGAGCGCCTACGCTCAGGCGCAGGCCAACCTGGCCGCGGCCAACGCCAATGTCCGCCGCCTGGAGCAACTTGAATCCTTCAAGCGTGTGTACGCCCCATTCGCCGGCGTGATCACCCGCCGCAACACCGATGTGGGAGCACTCATCAGCGCCGGCAGCAACACGCAAGGCAAAGAATTATTCGACATCGCTCAGTTCGATCCGTTGCGCGTCTACGTCAACGTCCCCCAGATCAACTCGCCTTCCATCCGGAGCGGAATGCCTGCCTACATCGAGTTGCGTGAATTTGCAGGCAGGAAGTTTACTGGCAAGATCGTTCGCACAGCAGACGCGATTGATCCCGGCACGCGCACGTTGCTCACCGAAGTGGATGTGCCCAACAAAGGTGGCCGTCTGCTGCCCGGCTCGTACGCTCAGGTTCATTTCGCCGTTCCGGTGCAGACCAACAGGATTTCAGTTCCGGTTAATGCTCTGCTCTTCCGCTCGGAAGGGCCGCGCGTCGCGGTTGTGGGCAGCGACACTAAGGTTCATCTGAAGCCAGTCACGATCGGCCGCGACTTCGGAACGAAAGTCGAAATCCTCGACGGGCTCGAAGCGACAGACCAGATTATCGTGAACCCGGCGGACTCACTCGAAGAAGGGCAGCAGGTGAACATCAAGGCCGGCGCCGGCGAATCATAGAGTACCAGCGCGATCTTTTCTCTAAATCCAGAAGCAGTTTGATTCCAACACTCTCATGCGCAAACCGCGCCGGAAGATGAGCTTCTTCCGCAACGGTATAATTGAGCTTGCAGCATGGCTTACCAGGTTTTGGCTCGCAAATACCGGCCGCAACGGTTCTCTGACGTTATTGGGCAGGACCACGTCACGCGAACGCTCAAAAATGCAATCGAGCAGCAGCGGATAGCGCACGGCTACATCTTCAGCGGACATCGTGGAATCGGTAAGACAACCATTGCTCGCATTCTCGCTATGGCCCTGAACTGCCGCTCTGCGGAGCAGCCTACGCCGGAACCGTGCGGCGTATGCGATTCCTGCGTGGAAGTTCGAGCAGGAAGTTCCGTGGACGTGATCGAAATTGACGCCGCAACCAACCGCGGCATTGATGAGATCCGCGAGTTGCGCGAGGCGGCGCGCTATCGTCCGGCCCGCGACCGCTACAAGATTTACATTCTCGACGAAGCACACCAGATCACCGACGCCGCCTTCAACGCGTTGCTGAAAACTCTGGAGGAGCCGCCCTCGCACATCATTTTCATGATGGCGACCACGGCGCCGGAAGATATTCCCCAGACCATCCGCTCCCGCTGCCAGCACTTCAGCTTTCATGCGGTCAAGTTCGACGACATCGTAGGGCAACTCGCCTCCATCGCGGCCAAGGAGAACATACAAGCCGACGAGCAGGCGCTTGCCGTACTGGCCGAGGCGGGTGATGGTTCCATGCGCGATGCGCTCTCCATCATGGACCAGGCAATTGCCTGTTGCGGGACAACCCTTACAGCAGAGGGCATTCGCGGGCTGGTGGGAAACATCGGGTCCGAGGTGCTCGAGGAGTTGATGGATACAGTAAATCGCAGCGCCAGCGAAGAAGCGTTACGGCTGCTTGACCGTCTTATGACGGAAGGACAGAACCCGGCACATTTTTCGCGGCAGTTCGTCCGGTTCCTGCGCAATATTCTGGTGGCGAAGGTGGCAGGCGAGCAGTCTCCTGTGCTGCAGATTTCCGCTGATGAGCGCGCGCGCGCCGGCCGCGTGGCGCAGCAATTCTCCGAAGAGGACTTGGCACGCTTTCTTCAGATCATGTTGCGCACGCATGATGAGATCGGATACCGGCAAGAGCAGCGCTTTCACCTTGAACTTGGTGTGATGAAGCTGGTGCACGCACAGCGTATCCTGCCGTTGGAGCAAATTCTCAGTGGCGTAACCCCTTCTGCTGCGCCAAAGAATGTTTCTTCCCCGTCAAACTCTTCACCACGGCCCGAACCGCAACCGCAGAGAACGAAACCAGCAGTGTCCCCCTTTGAAGCCGACCGCCAGCGCAAAGATCGCGGCTTCGGACCGGAGATGAGCGAGCCCGGGCCTGTAACTCCCGAACCCACATCGAGCGCGACGGCAGTAGCGGTCGCGCCGGAACCTGCTGCCTCGAAAACAGAAGATGCCGGAATCATGTTGGGCCAGATCGTGACGGAATTGGAGAATGCGGAACATAGGACCGTTGCGGACACGCTGGCAGCAGCGACAGCCAATTTTGAGAATGGCGTGCTGACTTTGACTGTGGCGCAACCTGCGGCCATGGTTGATCTGCTCATGAGTCCGGAAGTCAAACGTCTGGCGAATGCGGCCGCCGGCAAGGCTGCCGGACGAAACGTGAGAGTGAACTTCGTCAGCGGAGCGGCGGCAAAGAACGGTTCCGCAACGCAGATCGCGCGGCCGGTAAGCAATGGCGCAGGGGCGCGCAGCCGCGCGGCCGATGATCCCGTGGTGCGGCGCATGCAGGAAAAGTTCGGCGCGGAGATCCGCACCGTGATTGACCATCGCAGTCGAAATTAGGAGCGACTATGAACGGTTTTGATCCGCGGCAGTTTCAGGAGATGCTGGAACAGGCCCAGAGACAGGCGCAGGACCTTCAGGAAAAGATGCGGCAGACTGTGGTGGAAGCCTCGGCCGGTGGCGGCACTGTAACTGTGAAGATGAACGGGCAAAAGCAAGTGCTGCAAACCCGCATTGATCCTGAAGCTGTGAAAGCAGGCGATGTGGAGATGCTTCAGGACCTGGTGACTGCGGCCGTGAATTCCGCCGGGCAAAAAGTTGACGACGCGATGCAGTCTAGCGTGGGCGGAATGCTGGGTGGACTGGGACTTCCTGGAATTTAAGAGGCCAAGGTGTCAAAGTTTGCCGA
>JAICYU010000039.1 GCA_025934025.1 Terriglobales bacterium | reverse complement strand
TGGCACGCCGAGTGCATGGGTTAAGCGCGTTTCCTCAGCGCCTTATTTTCCAATGTTGCTGCCGCGAGTCTCAAAGAGAATCTGTCTGTTGGAGCGACAAAGCTGCAAAGCTCTTCGCGGGCAGGAGTGCCCGCGTTCCAACTCGTAGCCGAAACTGGCTGACGCGGACTTCCACCCCCGCCAGACGAAACTTCAGATCTACTGCTGAGCAATTTCCATGGTCTGATCAATGCTCAAGCTGTGCGGCATGGCGGGATCGCTACCACCGTAGCTGGCAATAATGCGAAAACTTCCATCTGAGATCTCGGCGGAATAGCTGTATGGTCCGCGGTTGGTTCGCTGCATCGCCAGGTCGCCATCTGAGCGCAATTGTTCGAGGCTGACATAGCTGCCGTTCATCGCCGCGTGGCTGCGCTCGGCTTGCGCTATGGCAAGCAGATCGTTGCGAACCCCTATCAAGTCCACAGTGGCAGTTGGAGTTCCAGAACCCCGGCTCATTACAGTTTGGGTCTGGCGCATGTAATACCAGGAACCGGCGGCGAGCACCGCAAGCAGCGAGATGAAACCGAAAGCGCGCACGGGTATTCCTCCAGCCGCGATCATAAGCTTTGCCGGGCCGCGCCGCGTTTGAGAAAATCAACAGCTTGGCTAACCAAAGTGCAATTCGCGTAGCGGTCGTTGGTGTAGGCGCCTTCGGCAAGAACCATGCCCGGGTGTATCACCAGATGTCGCAGGAAGATGCCGGCGTGCAGCTTGCAGGCGTGGTGGACTCAAGCGTGTCCCAGGCTGCGGCTGTTGCCGGCCAGTTCGGCTGCAAGGCATTTTCGAATCTGGACGACCTGATCGGGCGAGTGGATGCCGTCTCGATAGCGGTTCCTACCGTCCATCACCTGAGGGTGGCTGCTCCGCTCATTGCTGCGGGGATTGACGTCCTGATCGAAAAACCGCTGGCATCGTCGCTGGCCGAGGCGGATGAACTGCTCCGCCTGGCGGAAGCCAACCAGCGAATTGTGCAGGTGGGACACCTCGAACGCTTCAATCCTGCGGTCCGGGCCACGGTTCCGCTGCTTACCCAGCCAATGTTCTTTGAAGTACACCGGCTCAGCATTTTTACGCCGCGAAGCCTCGATGTGGATGTGGTTCTGGACTTGATGATCCACGATATTGATGTGGTGCTTTCGTTTGAGAAATCGCCGGTGCGAGAGATACGCGCCGTGGGGCTTCCGGTGGTGAGCGGCAAAGTTGACATTGCCAACGTGCGTATGGAGTTCGAGTCAGGTTGCGTGGCCAATTTGACCGCCAGCCGCATCAGCACGGAACGGGTGCGCAAGCTGCGCTTCTTCCAGCCGCGAGAGTACATTTCAGTGGACTACGCTCGCCGCGACGTGCTCCAGTTTCGCGTTTCCAATGAAGAGAAATTTTCTCTGGATCAGTTGCTGGGAATGACCGGCGATTCGTTAGACGTACCGATTCCAGGCGTTAAAGTGCATCGTCCTGAGGTGCGGCAGGAAGAGCCCCTGCACGCGGAGCTTGCGTCATTTCTCGATGCCGTCAGGACTCGCACCCGGCCGGTGGTATCGCTGGAGGACGGCCGCCTTGCGCTGGCTGTCGCCTTGGAAATTCTCTCGGCAATTGGAACGCACAGCCGGCGCGCTGGGTTGAATCCCTAGATTGCCGCACATCAAAGCGTGATCAAACGTGAATCGCGCTTTTTGCCTGACGCTGCGGACGGTGTAAACTTCTGAGTTTCACAAGCCCCGAACTGCCAGACAGAAAGTATCGCCGGAAGCTCAATCGGCCGGGTTTGGCATTTCGGCGATTCTGCTTAAATCTGGAGACACTTTGAAACGTTTCTTTCTCTCTCTTCTTCTCGCCGCAGGATTGGTGACCGCCCTGAGCGCACAGGAACTCACCATCTCTTCAATTTACGCACTCAATGGCATCACCGGACGCGCGCCGGACACGATCGAGTGGAGCCCCGACGGCAAGAAGGTTTCCTACATCGTCCACGAAGAAACCGGAGAGAAAGCCGACCTCTATTACATTGACTTGGCAACCGGCAAGCCGGCTGTGCTGGTTGCCTCCGAAAAGATCGCGGCGCTGGCTCCTCCGGTTACCGGGACCAAAGATGACCGGCAGAAAGACAATCGCGCTCGCTATCACGTGGCCGGCTACCACTGGTCGCCGGACTCGCAGCACATTCTGTTCGACACCAATGGCATGCTCTGGTACTACACGCTGGCTAAGGGCACAGCGGTCCCGCTGACTTCGGCCGCCGATGCTGCCGCCGATCCCAAATTCTCTTCGGACGGAAAATCGCTCTCCTATGTGCGCAACCACAACCTGGTAACCAATTCGCTCGACGGCCGCAGCGTTCGGCAACTCACAAAAGACGACAGCAAGGACCTCCTCGACGGCGAAGTGGACTGGGTTTATTCGGAGGAACTGGATGTGCGCAGCAATTACTTCTGGTCGCCGGACAACAAGCAGATCGTGTTCCTGCAGATGAACGAAGCCAAAGTGCCGACCTATCCCATCACCGATTTCATCCCGCAACACCCGACAGTCTATGAAGAGAAGTATCCCAAGGTTGGCGACCCCAATCCTGAAGTGCGGCTTGGCGTAATCAACGCGGCCGGCGGTCATCCGAAGTGGTTTTATCTCACGGATGATAAGGACATTTACATCCCGCGCTTTGGCTGGGTGCGCGACGGGCTGATCTGGGCCATGGTGCTGAACCGCGCCCAGAACGAACTGGCGCTTTACTTTATTGACGCGCACAGCGGCAAGTCAGCGCGGGTGCTCGACGAGAAAAGCGATACCTGGATTGAGATGGACGACAACTTCAAGCTGCTGAAGTCGGGCAACCGCTTCATCTGGCCGAGTTGGCGCGACGGACACACGCATCTTTATCTCTACAGCTTCGATAAGAACGCGCCGCTTGCCGGCGACGCCAAACTGGTGAACCAGATCACCAAAGGCGACTTTGAAGTCTCCGATGTTGAAGCCATGGACGATTCCAACGAAACGCTGTACGTAACCACCAACGCGGGCGATGCTCGTGAGCGGCATCTGTGCAGCGTGAAGCTGGATGGCAGCGACTTCAAAATCCTTACCAAGGCCGAACCGGGAACACATACGGCGAACTTCGGTCCTAATGCAGGCGTTTACATTGACGATTTCTCCGCGCTCATGACTCCGCCGCGCATGTCGCTGTGCCACGTGGGCGGAAGCTGCAGCGTGTTCTGGCAATCGAAGAGCATTGATCCATACAAGCTCACGCCACCGCAGTTCGTGGACTTTACCGCCGAGGACGGCACGGTGCTGCACGGGTTGATCTATCTGCCACCCAACAGCGAGGGCAAGAAGATTCCGCTGCTCAATAATCCTTATGGCGGGCCGCATGGCCAGGTGGTGCGCAATGCCTGGGGCGGCGCCGGCATGCTCTTCAATGAAATCCTTCTGCGCAACGGGATTGCCGTGCTGCAGGTGGACAATCGCGGCACTGGATCCCGCGGCCGTAAATTTGCCACCGCTCTGATGCACAACTTCGGCGACGTGGAGCTGAAAGACCAGCTCAGCAGCATTGACCAGGCGCTCAAGAAATTTCCGCAACTCGACGGTTCGCGCCTGGGATGGTGGGGATGGAGCTACGGCGGCTACATGACGCTTACGGCGCTCACCCATTCTGACCGCTTCATCTCTGGCGTCGCTGTGGCGCCGGTGACCGATTGGCGCGACTATGACTCCATCTACACTGAGCGCTATATGGGTCTGCTGCCGCAGGACGAAGCCGCGTACAAGAAGAGCTCTCCGGTGAATTTCGCCGGGCAGCTCCACGGGCATCTGCTGGAGGTGCACGGGACCAGCGACGATAACGTTCACATGCAGAACACCATGCAGATGATTAACAGCTTCATCAGCTCGGAAAAGCAATTTGATCTGCTGATCTATCCGCGAAAGACGCACGGTATCTCCGGGCAGGCCGCGCGCACGCATTTGTTTACTGCCATCCTCGATCACTTCCGGCAGACTTTGCTGGCGCCGGTGGGTCAACAGCAACAGCAAGCAGCGGCACAGTAATGGCGCACACGAAAATCTCCCTGGGAGATTTCGAGCTCGTCGCCGTCTCTGACGGAAATTATGTTGCCGATGGCGGCGCGTTCTTCGGCGTGGTTCCGAAACTTCTGTGGCAGCGCAAAGTTCCGGCTGACGAGAAGAACCGGATCACCGTGAGTTGCAATTCCGTGCTGGTGCGCACCGGACGCGAGAATGTGCTGATTGAAACCGGCATCGGCAACAAGCTGTCGGACAAGACCAAAAGCTTCTTTCTCCCTTCGGAGAAACTGCTCGACAATCTGCACGCGGCCGGGGTTGCGCCCGAAGAAATTGATATCGTCATCAACTCGCATTTGCACTTCGACCACTGCGGCTGGAACACGGTCTACAAGAACGGAGTGGCCACAGCCACGTTTCCGCGCGCAAAGTACTACGCGCCGCGCGGCGAATGGGAGCACGGCCAGCTTCAACTTGAGCGCGACCGCGTGAGCTACATCAGCGATAACTACAATCCGCTGATCAACTCCGGGCAGATGCAGCTACTGGGCGCCGAAGCAGAGATCGTGCCGGGGATTTCCGTTCAGGCGTGGCCCGGCCACACGCGCCACATGTGGGCGGTGTCTGTGTGCAGCGGAGGAAAGACCGCGTGCTACATATCAGATCTCATCCCCACCACCTGGCATCTGGATGTGACATGGGCCATGGCTTACGACTTGTTTCCCCTGGAGACCATCGAAAACCGCAAGAAATATTACGCGCAGGCCATTCCCGGTGAGTGGCTCACCATGTTCACGCACGATCCCAACGTTCCCTGGGCAAGAACCACTCGCAGCGAAGGCAGGCTCACGGCGGCGCCCGTGTAAGATAGCCAGACCATGCGCGCCGCTCTCGCGATTTCGCTGCTCCTATTGTGCGGAGCCGGCTCCGCCCAGAGGGTGCGCTTCAGCAGCGCGGGAGAATCTGAGGTTGTGGACAAAGCAATCCACCCGCCGGCTACAGACCGTGAGCGCGCGGAGCAGCTTAAGGCATGGTTTCAGGAAGCCGGATGCACAGGTGACGCGTTGCAATCGGAGCCGGTGGCGGGAGCCGAAATTCCAAACATTATCTGCGAACTCAAAGGCAAAAGCCCTGACGCTATTGTGATTGGCGCCCACTACGACCGGCCTTCGTCTTCGGCGCGACCCTTTGACGACTGGAGCGGAGCCGCGCTGCTGCCCAGCCTCTACCATTGCCTGGGCGACCAAATGCGTCGCAGCACGATAATATTTGCGGCGTTCGCAGATAACGGCAACCAGGCCAACGGCGCAGAGCAAATTGCAGGACGGCTGAAGCAGGTCAGCGCCATGGTGAACCTGGATGCGCTCGGCCTCTCTCCATCGAAAATCTGGACTTCACGTTCAGACAAAGATCTTGTGAAAAAGTTTATGACGATGGTCTACGCGCTGAAGATTCCCGCCAGCCAGGTTGATATTGATCTGGCCGGAAGCACTGACGCGCAGCCATTTGCTGCGCGCGGCATCGCCCAGATCACGATTCATTCCCTCACGCGCCAGAACCTCATCAGTCGCGAGGAGAACAAGTTGAATGCCAGAAATTACTACGACTCGTATCGCCTTCTTTGCGGCTACGCGGCATATCTGGATGAAAGTACCAAAGATACTAAAGGCCCAAAGAACTCGCGCTCATCGCGCTGATTCGAACGGCTTGGGCCGAAACCGCAAAGCACGTTCCTTGCGTTCCGGCCAGTGGTTCTCAAGAATCATCTCGCGCACCTGCTGTTCCCGTTCTTCCGGCAGCGGATGCGAGCGGAAGTAGCCGATGATTCCTTCGATCGCGACCTGCGATAGCTCCTGGTCAGGATTCCCGGCTTTGAGCACATAGGCGCGATGAAGCTTTCCCAGTTTCTCGAAAAGATGAAGAGCTCCCGACGGCGAGTATCCCGCCATCACCGCAACCGCAGTTCCATCGCGGTCAGCTTCGAGTTCCTGGTCTTTGCTGTAGCCGGCCATGAAGATCTCCGCCGGAAGCTGTACCAGTCCACTCAGCGGAACGTGCCGCAACCGCGCCTGAAGCTGCACGCGCTCCGCGCAGTGATAGTTATCAATGTGCTCCAATTCGTGGCCAAGAACACTGGCCAGTTCATCTTCTGTATCCATCAGTCGCAGCAGTCCTTCACCAATGAACACGTGACCACCGGGCAAAGCAAACGCGTTCACCAGACTGGGATCGGCGATGTAATGAAACCGGTAAGGAAGTTTGCGGCGGGCGCGCCCCGCAACGGTTGCTCCTACGGTGGCGATGTAATGCGCCAGAGCGTCCTCATCTGCGCCGGCAGGATTTCGATTGAGATAGGCTCGGGCCATGGCGTCCCCGATCCTGATTTCCCCCTGATCGGAAAGGCGCGTGAGCCGTAAAGGCACGCGGCTGATCTCACGTTCGGTATCCGCCACTACGTTGAGTATGGCTTCAGGGCCGACGGAGGATTGCGCGTTGTGCCGGCTGCTGTAATAAAAGGCCAGTCCAGCAGCGGAAAACAGAAGGAGCAGGGCAATCCCGCGTTTCATAAGTATTCGCGCAAGGCTTCGCGGTTCCGCCCGTAGAGATACGAAACCAGAAGAAGCAGCGCGCCCACGCCAATCCACGTGAGATAGCGCACGCGAACGTCGTCAAAGTACCAGGCGTCATGGAAGATGAGCTTGCCCACGCAGAGAACCAGCAGTCCAAGTCCAGCCCAGCGGAAACTGCGCTCCTTGGCCCACAATGCGAATAGGAACACAACCAGCGCTTCCACGCCCCACGCCAATGTCACCATGCCGCCGGAAAGTTTGAGCCAGAGCAAAACCACCATGAGCACTACAGGCACGAAAAACATCGGCTGCTCCAGATGGTGGGCCAGAACTTTCCCCCAATTCGTGCTGGAGGGACGCTCCTGCTCATTGCCTCGTAGCTTGAAGCTGAGGGGCACGCCTGCAGCAAGGATGCCGATTGCCCAGACCGCACTCGTCAAGCTGGATGTGAACTGCTCATGTAGGTAATAAAAATTGTGCATGGAGATGCGGAACGCGGTGACCGCAAGCATTGCCAGCGTCTGATAAAGAAATATCTCTTGCCGGGTGCGCCAAGCGGTGGCCAGCAAAGCTACTGTCAGCAGTGCGTATCCGACAACTACGATTTCAGGAGTTACTTCAAAGCGGACCAGCGATGCGACTGCTGCCGTTCCCAGACATGCAAGCAGAAACTCAACTGTCGTTTTTGCTGGAGCTTGGATCGCACCACTCTGACCGCGATTGACGGTGCGCGCATAAACCCAATAGAAAATAGCATTCAGCGGCAGGACTGTAACAACTGCGGGAGTGCCAAGCACCTTCGCCCATCCGCCGAAAGCGCGTGTATTGAAATTGGAATAAAACAAGTGGACGAAGCTGGCCACAAGCGCCGCATAACCTTGGATCCGCAAGTGCTCGGGTTTCTGCGCATAGCCAATTTCAAACAGTGCGAGCCCGAAGACTCCCCAGGCGAGCGAGACCTCAAGCGGCGGCAGTTGATACCAGGCCAGCCAGCCCAGCAAGACAGTCGCGGCCCATGAGTATCCCGCAGCAGAAATGTCCGGCTTCCATGTGCGCGATGTCCTTACCAGATGAGACCCGAGATAGAAAAGCGCAGCGGCGGGAACGAACATCAGAACGCGTTGCGGAACTGAATGCCAGCCAGCGTCCGCGGCGCTGCCTGCGACGGCAGTTTGAATAAACGCAACCGCGCTGATCCAATGCGCCTGGACGTTGAATTCAGAAATCGCAAGCTTTCGAGCGGCAAAGTTCAGCAGCACGCCCAACAGAGCCAGCGCGATTCCGGCAGCTTTATCCGGAACAGCGGCAAAGATTGCCGCTGCAGCAAGAATGCTCCCGAAATAAGAAAGAACGCTTTGCGCAAGATGCTCTTCGTCATGGTCGAATATCTCTGCCCAGAGGTGTCGCGTGAGATGAGCGTTGGCATACACAATGATGGCAATCACCGCCAGCAGAAGGCTGAGCTGCAAGTCGGAATGCGAGCGTCCTTCGGAGATCTGCTGGGCCAGAGGACCAACCCGGACCACAAGTGCGTATCCGGCAACCAGCAAGGAGATGATCAGGCCGAAACCACGAAACAGGCGCTCGCGAGTAAAGACGCCCGCCAGAAGAAAAGCCTCTGCGCCGGCGAGCCAAAGCACTTCCAGCGCGGAACCCGAAAAGCGAAATGGAAGCGCCGCCGCCATGAGCGCTGCGCCGAGGCTTGAGAGCACGTAAAACGGCGCCTTGCGCTGGCGCGATACTCCAAGCTGTCCCAGAGAAAATTCCACGGCGCCCATTATCAGCAGCGCGTAAAACGCCAGCTCAGGATGGAATGCCTGATAGCGCATGACAGCAAGGAAGAGAACGGGATTCAGCAGTCCAGAAATTGTAGAAACGGATTCCTGCCGCTCATCGGCGATCTTCCGTACGAGATAAGAAATACGAAAGAGGGCCCAGTAGGCAATCACGAGAGCCAGGCTGGAGTTCAGTTGCGGAAATGGTGACCAACCACCCTGCCGTTCATAGATCGAGTAGAGCCAGTAACTGTGATTGAGGTAAGCCGCCAGGATTCCAAATACTTCCAACTCAAACCAGCGGCGTCGCAGGACGATCACCGTAAGCCCCGCCACCACAATCACACCAGCAATCAGGTTGTAGGGCGGCTCAGGATTCAAGCCGATAGCCACAAAGCCGAGCAGAAATGCCGCGCCGGTCACCAGCTGCGATTCGTACCTCAACGTGTGCCAGACCATCACCCCGACCGCCAGAAGCAGCAGAAACAGGTCAGCCGTGGCCGACTGTACAACTACTACGCCGGGAATATTTCCAATGGCATACGTCACCAGCGCCAGGACCGCCCAGCCTCCGCCGATTAGCGCACGCCCAAGAACTCTGAATTGGTCTTTGCGTTGGAGAAAGATGCCGCCTGCCAAACCTGCAAAGGCAGCGGCATACAGGAGCAGCACGCGCAGCCACGGCGTGAAACTGCTCCATTGCGAGCCCACGAAGAGACCCACACCGACGACCAGAATGGTGATGCCGAGTTTTGGCAGCCAATTGGTTCCGACGGTTTCTTCCAAAGCCGCAGATTTTTTCGCCGAACGCGGCTGGGCGGCCGGAATTGTGTCGCTACGAAGAGCCGGTGGCGCGGGCGGCTGAACACGTGCTTCGGCAGCGATGGGCGGGGACGCCGGGGTTGGCGAAGCCGGTTGGGGGCGCGGCGGAATTAATGGGATGCCAGCGACTTCCACCGGCTGCGGCGTTGGTCTCAGCCGCGGAGGAATGGAGGTTGCCGGAGCAGTAGCAGGCTCGTTATGTGCTGGGGCCTGTGTCGTCCGGGTGCGACGCTCGAGCAAATCAATCTGGTTCACCAGTGACCGGATCTGGTCATCAAGCTGCTTCACGTCGCGTCGGCGCCGGCCTTCGATCACGGCGGAATAAATCAGAGCTGGAAGGCAGAGCACAACCCAGCCGAGCAGAAAGATGAATATGTATTCCATCTCGATGTATAGGGGAACTGGCGCACGATTTTAGAACGGATTTCCGCCAAAATGTTGCGATTCCTGCCGCGCCCTTGCGTTTCAGCGACTTACGCTCTTGGCTAGTCAGCGCAGGCGGAAAGCAGATGAGTCTCTGGCGGTGAGTCAGCGAAGGGCACGGCCATCACCTTGCCGTTCAAGAGTTCACCGAAAAACCGGTCCACGCTGGCCAGGATTTCCGGTCCTCGCTGGTCAGAGTACACCGCCTTCCTGAGCGCGCCGCCGCCCGGAACGCCGTGCGTGAACCAGGCGACAAACTGCTTCATCTTGCCCGCAGTGCCGTGCATTTCCTCTTCCACCAGCATTTGGAAGTAGGTGCGGATCATCTGGTAGCGATCGGCATCGGTCGGCTGATCGTATCGTCCCGATTCGGCATACTGGCGCATCTGGCGGAAGATCCACGGGTTGGAAGCGGCGGTACGGCCGATCATTACGCCATCGCATTTGGTTTGTGCCACCATCGCCAAAGCATCTTCGGGGGTGCGAATGTCGCCGTTGCCGATCACCGGAATCGAAACGGCATCTTTGACCGCGGAAATCCATTCCCAGCGGGCATTGCCGCTGTAACCCTGCTCACGGGTGCGAGCATGAACGGCGATCGCATTGAGTCCGCACTCCTCGGCCATGTGTGCCAGGGGAACGCAGATAATGTTTTCATCGTCCCAGCCCAGGCGAATCTTTACCGTGAACGGAATCTTCACTGCTCCGCGCACCGCTTCGAAGATGCCGCGGATTACCGGCAAGTCTTTCAGGAGTCCCGAACCGCCGTTGCACTTGACCACGCGCTTGGCCGGACAGCCGAGGTTCAGGTCCACTATGTCGAACCCCGCGCCTTCCACGATCTTGGCGGCTTCAGACAGCGTATACGGATCACTGCCAAAGAGTTGCGCCGAAATCGGGTGCTCGTCTTCGTAAAAATGCAGGTAGCGCCTGCGCTTCTTCTCGCGCGTGCGGAACAGGCCGTCGGCGGAGGTAAATTCCGTCATCAGCAGGCCGCATCCGGAGCTTTCGTTATTCGCGAAACCCGCCTGAGGTGATATCCCAGCGCGCCCAGTCTCCGGCTCCTGCGGCGCCGCCATCACGGCCTTAGCATTGCGCAGAAAGCTTGCATTGCGGATGAAACGGCGGAAGACCGTGTCCGTGACGCCTGCCATGGGAGCGAGAATGGTCGCGGGAGAAACCGTCACGCTCCCGATCTGGAGAGACTCGGGTACCTTCGCGCCCTGCGGGGCGTCAATTTGGTTGACCGGATTTTCCCAGAATTTTTGCATGAGAAGCAGATGTTGGCTCTTGGCTCCTGGTCGCTAGCTCTTGGAGGAGCCTAGGCAGACCAGAGCCTCAAGACCATCTTCAAAACAAAACCTCCGCCGCAGCGGAGGCACGATTCGACGCACTGCTATTTTTTTGCCGCTTTCGCGTACTTGCGGCGGAAGCGCTCAACGCGGCCCGCGGTATCCACCAGCTTCTGCTTGCCGGTGAAAAAGGGATGGCAAGCCGAGCAGATTTCCAGGCTGATGTCGCCTTTGTGAGTGGACTTCGTAGTGAACGTGTTTCCGCAGGCGCAGTGAACGCGCACTTCGTTGTAAGCGGGATGAATCGCTGCCTTCATTTCCTCTGAACCTTTCGTTGGTAAAAGCCTTATTTTAGCGCAGTTTAGCTGGATTTGGCTATCCAGGACCGTCACCATTAGATTCTGCCGGACAAGAAAGGATTCCGGATCGGCCGGCCGGAGAAGATCGCGACTCCTCAGTATTCTAACTTTTCCGGCCAGTTCGGGATCATCCGTCACGTCGCCAACCGCAGCGGGATTTCAGGCGTACAATCGTTGCTTTCAGGATTGAGGAGCCATCCCCCATGATTCGCAGCGACATCCTGCAAAAGTTTCCAGATCTGTTCGGGGCCATGAAGGTCAATGGCAGAAACGTGAACGTAGATGAAGCAATCACCACGCTCACCCGAGAACTGCGCCCCGCAATTGCTGCCGCACTGAGCGCCCGCCGCGAACTGCTGCAATCGCCGGCTCCGGTGCGCGAAAAGTATGCCTGGCCCAAGTGGGACGACAAGTTCGAAGACCCCGTCAGCGGGGATCTCTGGACCTGGCGGCAGATCGTCCAGGGAATGATTGACAATTTTCTGGGAACTGAAAGCAAATGGCGCTGGCGGCTCAATGACGAGGTGCCGATTTCCAAAGACGTGCATCCGCTCAGGAATCCCGGCCTGGAACTGACCGGCCCCTGGCATCCGCTGGACATGGCGTTCAATGCTTTGAACAGCCCTGCGCCCATGAACATGCCGGACTTTGAAGATGCCGCGCCGCCGCACTTCCAGCCCGACGGCACGCCAGCCAACCAGCCTCTGGGCATTTTCGCCGCGCTGCAGAACGCAAAGCAGATCTTTAGCGGCGGGTGGTCGGGCAAACCATATGAAGTCGTGAAGAAGGGCAAGAAGCGCGAATACCGCATCAGCAAACCGCTGGGGCAATGGCCCACGCGCTTTGGCCGCCCACCAGGACTTCACATCACTTATGACCACATCACCGTTGACGGCCGCCCGGCGCCGGCCACGGTAGTCGTCGCGGTGCTTTGGGCATTCAACAACTATGACGCTCTCAAGCAGGCAGGCAGCGGTGTTTACTTCTATATTCCGAAGTTGCAGACGCCGCAAGAGGCGCTGATCGTAGAGAGGCTGCTCTCGCGGATTGAAGAAATGATCGGAGTCCCCGCAGGAACCCTGAAGATCAAAATGCTGTACGAGGAAGGCAATGCCGGCCGCGCTTTGCCCGCCATTGCTTGGGTTCTGCGTCGTCGCCTGCTCGGAACTAATGTAGGGCGCTGGGATTATCTCGGCAGCTTGATTGAAATCTGGAAAGACGATCCGAAGGGAGTCTATCCTGACCCGCAGACCATCGGGATGGCATCGCCCAACATGATCGCCTATCAACGTTATAACGCGCTGATGATGGTGATGGCCGGCATGAAAAATGGCGAGCTTGAGAATGCAGCGCCCATCGGCGGCATGG
This sequence comes from Terriglobales bacterium, assembly GCA_025934025.1. Taxonomy (GTDB): domain Bacteria; phylum Acidobacteriota; class Terriglobia; order Terriglobales; family Acidobacteriaceae; genus Angelobacter. The sequence goes on along the minus strand of JAICYU010000039.1, from coordinate 8,902 downwards.
CTGCGGTGATGATTTATCAAGCAGGCGATGCTTACGGTCGCTCACGCTACAACCCACTTGCGCTGCGCGCCATGGTGATTGATAAGTTGCGCGAGCGCCTGCTGGGCCTCATTTTTGTGCCGGAAAACGCGGCTAATCCCGGCGAGCCGACGCTTGAAGAGGTTCTTGGGGGGCGCGTAAAAGGCCGTTTGTACGATGCCTACCGCCAGAGCTGGGTCGCAAGCCCGGAGCCGGCATACGTGGCTGCCGGCAATGCGCCGCTGCAAAAGCCAGTGGAACAGCTTCAGGCAGTCCTCGATGCGCCGGTGAGCACCGTGGCAGTAAAAGACAAGCCGGTGCCCACGGTCGGCAGCGGATTAAGCGAGGCAGAACGCGCGGTGCTGCAATCACGCGGCTTGCTGAACACGGCAGGAAAGATCACTCCGTTTGTTATTACCAAAGAGTCAGTCAGTACGCCGGAAAAACTCTTTACCCAGGAGCTTTGGGATTCGATTTACGGAGTTCCGAAGGGCGAGGTCACGATCGAGCACATTCAGCACGCCTTCTACATGGCGGCCAACTACGGGTTCCAGATTCTTAACGGAAATTTTGCGGCGGCGATTGACGATTACGAGCTCAAGCTGCGCTTCATGAACGATCTGGCCACCTATCGTATTGATGTTTCCTGGCTGTGGACGCTGCTGCACCACCAGGCTGCTATCACGAAGGATGGCTACCTTAAGCGTCCCGCTCTCACCGAAGATGGAGTCGAGCCGGTCGCCAATGCCGAGCAGGTGAAAGCGGGAACGCGCTTCACTCGCGAGCTGTTTGAAAAATTGTGGAACTACCATAACCAATGGACAGCCGAGTTTTTTGCCGAACAGGACAGGCGCGGCGATCCCGGGCGATTCGATCGTTCCAAGGCCGACGTGATCATGGACTTGCTGAAGAAGCAGTTGCCGTCGCCGCGTTACATCCAGCACAGCGCACGGGTGCTGTTTATTCTCGGCCAGGCCAACCAGCAGGAACGCGCGCAGATTCTTGAGGCAATCTTCGATCTCTCGCGCGAGGAAGTACAAAAGCGGGTGGAGTCCGGAGTTATGGCTGCGACTGCTCTGTCAGCTCACGATTACGTCTTCGACATTTTCCCGGAGCGAAAGGGTAAGGAAGCATCGCGCCCGCAGGGCAAGGTTGCGGTTTAGAGCAGCTTAGCGCTTGTTGTGCTCGTAGTACTTGCCGATGATGATTCCAATATCCACTGCGGAATCGGCGTTTAGGTCCACGAATTCAAAGCCCGCTAGCTGATCATCGGTGAACCGCACGCGCGCCTGCACGTCAGCGCGGATCTCTTCTTCCGCATCGTGGATGGTGAAGTCATAGATTGTGGCGTCATCATTCTTATAGGGCTTCTGCGGCTCCATGGAAAAGCCACCGCGCGCGAGCTGACGCAACACGCCCGCAGGCCGGCCTTTGCTGTCCAGCACTTCCACCTGGGCAGGCGCAATATCCACCCGTTCAAAGCGGCGCTTCTCATCTCCGCGGTAGCTTTGCGACAATTCTTTGATCATTGCACCTGCTCCCCAAACGCGCTTACCGGATCAACATCCACGGGTACATCTTTTGCGCTGGCCAGCGCTGTCTTCAATTCTGGCGGCATGGCATCATACTTGGCGAACCATTGCTCGGCGCGGTTACGGTCGCCCGTAGCCTCAATTTCCAGCAGTTCTTTGGCTAGCGTGGCAATCGCGGCTGGCATTTTGACATAATCCACCGCATATCTACCGGATTTTTCGTCACGGGCAATAGCGCCCTGCTCGGACAGGTAATTGAACTCCATCATCTCGGCGCGGCCGTGCGCTTCAGCTACGCCAAACCGGACGGTGCGGAAGATCCCGGCCACATAAGATGCGTAGAACTCCGGCGCCCGCTCTTTGGGCAAAACCCCCTGCTGCATCAGCCAGTTAAGAGCAAACAGGCCCACCACATCGGCCTTGGCTTCTTCCAGTCCGGCATAAGCCGGCCCAATGGACTGACGAATGTCCACCTGGCCGGCGGCCGTGCGCGCAAACGCCGGTCCCAAGCCGTGGCAGATCTCGTGCATCACCACGTCGGCCAGATAGCCGTCTTCCGTGGCAAGAGCGGCCTGGTCTTCGCGCATCACCAGCTTGGCGATGGGCAGAACAACGTACTTGACGCGAGCGTCCATGAAGTTCTTGAAAAAGATCTTCTTGGTGCCTTTCTCCTGATGAATCCGGGCATCATTGGGCAGATTGTCCGCCACCGCCTGATAGCCGTGGCGCAGATCGCCCGCCCGGAACGGCGTGTCCATCACTTCCATAGGAGTGCTCTTGCCTTCCATGGAAGGCTTATCTTCCGGCGCCAGCGGCAGCGCTTCCTGGATCTGCGGAACGTACTTCATAAAAGTGGCAAGGCTGGCGCTCTCTTCTTCATTGCGGAGCATCACCGCCGCTCCATAGGAAGTCTTTACTCCCAGCAGGTCGTCGAGATAGGTCTCATAGGGCGCGAAGATCACATCGAAGCGTGGATTTTGCAAGTCCAGCCATGCGAGGTCGCTTGGATAATAGTTATCGGTGAGCAGCGCTTCAGCGCGCAGCCGCAGGAAGTTGGCGAAGGCCTTGTCCGGCGAGAGCGCCGCCGCTTCGCGCAGCGCAGCCGCCGCAGGCGCCAGCCATTGTTTGTATTCGATGTGGTACGGCACTGCGATCAACTCCGTCCCGCGGCGTTTGATCACCGTGTGCGGATCATAAATCTGGGCCTTCTTCTCCGGGTGCTTGGCCACATACGCCTCGATCGCCTGGCGAGTGAGGCCATGCGGGTACAGCGCGTGCCCGGGGTAGAACGGGTCAGTTCCAACGAATGGCTTGTTGTTTTCCAGCAGGTCGTAGCGGCTGCCATTGATGTTCAGGAACCGGCGCAGTTTCTGGTTCTGTACCTGGTTGCAGCCCTCGAGTTGTTTGAACAGCGCCAGCCCTTTGGGATCGCTCTGTCGCCAGTAAATGCTCTCGATGTACCGCGACGCCTCCACCAGCTTGTACACCATCTTGGTTTCATTGGGGCTAAGCCCGATCACGCTGAAGGGCATGGAAACCAGCTTGAACTTTGCTACCTGCGCGGCAACGTCCTCATGGATCGGTTCGCTGATGACGCACTTCTCAGCTTTCTTGGGCGCTGCACCGGCGCGGCGTCCTGCCTGTGCTGATGAGTTCAAAGAGAAAGCAAGGATGCCGGAGAGAATGACTACAAAATGCGCGGTTTTCATTTGCCACAGATTCTAGGCGAGACAAGCGGAATTGCCAAAATTGCCGGGAGTGCGAATATTGAAGGTTGAATGGCAGACATGTAAATTGCGGACGCTTCAATTTGGATTCTTTGGCGATTTTGGCACTTCAGGCAATCTCCAGCCCGCATGTAAGATTCCTCACAGATGACCGCCCAGACCCTTCTCATTGATGCTGACGACACGCTCTGGGAGAACAACGTCTACTTCGAAGAGGCGATCGCCGGATTTATCGAGCGACTGAACCACCAGCACCTTCCCCCTCCGGAAGTGCGGCAGCTCCTTTATCAAGTGGAGCGAGAAACGATCCTGGAGCACGGATACGGCTCGCACAGTTTTGCTCATTCCTTGGTGAAATGTTTTGAGCACCTCTCCGAAGCGCCGATCACGCCTGCGCTGCACGAATTCATCTGGGGCTTCGCGCACAGGATCTCCAGCTATCCGGTGCAGCTCATTCCTGGCGTGCCGGAGACACTGGAATATCTCTCCAGCCGGCATCAACTGCTCATGGTGACCAAAGGAAACATTGCGGAGCAATCAGGCAAGGTGGAGCGCTCCGGGCTAAAGCATTATTTTTCCGCCGTAGAAATTGTGATCGAAAAGAACGTGCGTTCTTATCAGGAGATCATTGCCAAATACGAGCTGGCGGAGGACGCCACATGGATGATCGGAAATAGCCCGCGTTCCGATATCAATCCCGCGCTGGCGGCCGGCATCAATGCCGTGTTTGTGCCGCACGACATGACATGGGTGCTGGAGCATGAAAGTGTGGATGCGCCGCCGGACGGCGTACGCTTGCTCCAAGTGGAAAGTTTTCCTGAACTCCAGAGGCATTTCTAGGACCGCAGACGCACGTTGCATTGTGACAGCCAATCCGTGCAATGGATTTGACTGCTCAGCGAGCCGTAGGCTAGCCTCAATAGTTCCTCAGGAATGGCTCGTCTTTTCGGCTTCATCGGAACCATGACGCGATCCCGTAAATCTTTGATCTGGCAGATAGTTGCTGTTTTCCTGGCGACAGTTGCAGCAGCCGGAGCTGATGGTCTTCGGCCGGTAAACGCGAAGAAAGCGCTGGTGGTGAGCGTCCATCCTGAGGCGTCGCTCACTGGGGCTGAAATCATGCGTCGGGGCGGGAACGCGGTGGATGCCGCAGTGGCCACCGGATTTGCTTTGGCGGTGGTCCATCCTGAAGCAGGGAACATTGGCGGCGGCGGTTTCATGCTGGTGCGCATGGCTTCCGGGCAAGTCCATTTTCTCGATTTTCGCGAGAAAGCTCCCAAAGCCGCCACACGCAACATGTATCTCGATGCGCAGGGAAACGTTGTCCCAAACGCCAGCCTGGTGGGATACAAGGCTATTGGCGTTCCGGGATCGGTGGCGGGACTTGTTTATGCGGAGAAGCATTGGGGCACGTTGCCGCTGAGTACGGTGATGGAACCGGCGATCCGGCTGGCTCGCGATGGCGTGCGGCTTACCTACGACGAAGCCGAATCCATGCATGACAAAGAGTTGGCGCAGTTTCCTGAGTCGAAACGCATCTTCCAACGCGATGGCAACTACTATCAGACGGGGGATCTGTTCCGCCAGCCCGAACTCGCCCGAACGTTGGAACGTATTGCCGCGAATCCCGACGATTTCTACAAGGGCGCAATCGCCCGAGAACTGGCGCTGGAGATCCAGCGCGGTGGCGGGTTGATCACTGCTGGAGATCTTGCCTCTTATGAAGTCAAGGAACGCCAGCCGATCCAGGGCACGTATCGTGGATACCAGATCTATAGCGCTCCTCCGCCAAGTTCCGGAGGGATCACACTTGTCGAGTCACTCAACATTCTCGAAGGCTATGATCTCGGAAGGCTAGGGAGCCGCTCGGCGGATTCCATCCATTTGACTGCGGAAGCGTTCCGGAGGGCGTTTTACGATCGCGCGGAGTTTCTCGGCGACTCCGATTTCAACCAGCTTCCCGTTGCCCAACTGATTGACAAAAAATATGCCGCTGCCTGGCGCGAGTCCATTGATCCCATGCATGCCAGTGACAGCAAAGAATTGCACCGTCCCGCGGGATTCGGCGATCTGGATCGGCGTGCCCGGGCCCAGGCGGCTTTTGTCGGACCGGAGTCGCACAACACCACGCACTATTCTGTCGTTGATCCACAGGGCAATGCTGTTGCCGTAACAACCACACTGAACGAAAGTTTTGGTTCCGGAGTAACAGCAGGCAAGCTTGGGTTCCTGCTCAATGACGAGATGGATGATTTCACATCCAAACCCGGCGTGCCGAATACCTATGGGCTGATTCAGAGCGAGGCCAACTCCATTGCTCCCGGCAAACGTCCGCTTTCCGCTATGGATCCGACGATCGTGACCAAAGACGGCAAGTTGTTTCTGGTGCTGGGCTCGCCCGGCGGCCCGCGCATCATCACCACTGTCGCCAATATCCTGATGGGAGTTGTGGACTACGGACTGGATATCGAGCAGGCCGTGAACGCGCCGCGCTTTCACCATCAGTGGCAGCCGGATGAAATTTACGTTGAGAACGTCGGCATCTCTCCCGACACGCTGAAGCTGCTGGAAGCGCGTGGCCACAAGATCAAGGAGGAAGATTACTGGAGTGACGGCGAGTGCATCGCAGTTGATCCGCGCACTGGAGAGTTGCTGGGCGCATCGGATGGGCGCAACGGCGGAAAGGCGGTGGGATTCTAAATGCTGCGCGCCATCTCCAGCTACGTTTTCATCAACAAAAGGCTGCATCCCGGATTGCTGGATACGTTCAAGCGCGGCGGAGCCCAGGCCATCGAAATTTTTGCTGCCCGCGGACATTTCAACTATACGGAGAAGGAGCACATCAAAGAACTGGGCGACTGGTTCAGGACTGAAGGCGTGGAATTCCACTCCATGCATTCGCCCATCTATATGAGCAACGAGTTCAAGGCCGGAGGACGTCCGCTGAACATCGTGGACCTGGATAAGCCTACGCGCGTGGATGCCATGGACGAGATCAAGCGCGCGATAGAAGTCGCGGAATATCTGCCGTTCAGGTTTCTCATTCAGCACATCGGCAAAAGCGACGAGTACGAAGACCCGCGCAAGTTTGAAAATGCGCTGAGCTCAGTGGAGCACCTGCGCGCCTTTTGCCGGCAGCTCGGGATCACGCTGCTACTGGAGAACACGCCGAATGATCTGGCGACTCCGGAGAAGCTCAAGGAGCTGCTGAGAGCGCTGCACTACCCGGATCTTGGCATCTGCTTTGATACCGGGCACGCGCACATGATGAGCTCCGTTCATCAGGCGCTCGGAATTCTTGAAGACCGCGTGCGCTCGACTCACGTGCATGACAATCGCGGAGACCGCGACTCGCATCTCTGGCCGGGCGAAGGGACCGTTGACTGGAGCGACACCATGCAGGCGCTCCGGGCAGCGCCGCAGGTTCCCGCGCTGCTCCTTGAAATTGAAGGCCAGCAAGGCATGGACGTGGCAGAAAAGATGCGTGATGCTTACAAGATGCTGGAGACAGCAGCGGTTACGGCAGGACAGTAGAAATGGAAACGACAACACAGTCTCCGATTGCCAGCATCACCGAGATTGGCCGGCACGAAGGCCAGAGCGTAACGATTCGCGGCTGGCTTTACAACAAACGCGAAAGTGGCAAGCTCATCTTCCCGATCTTCCGCGACGGGACCGGTGTGATCCAGGGAGTGGTCCCGAAAAATCAGGTTACGTCCGAGGTGTTTGACGCGCTCAAGAGCCTCACGGATGAATCAAGCGTGATCGTCACGGGTAAAGTTCGCGCCGATAAACGCGCTCCCGGCGGATATGAACTGGACGTTAGCGACGTCAAAGTCGTCCAGCGCGTTCCCGAAGATGATCCGTTTCCGATCGCGCGGAAGGAACATGGCCCGGATTTCCTGATGGAAAACCGCCATCTCTGGATGCGCACGCCGCGTCAGGCAGCCATTCTGCGGGTGCGCGCCGAGATCATTCGCGCCGCCAGAAATTTCTTTGACGAGCGCGGCTTCACTCTCACTGACCCGCCGATCCTCACGCCCGCCGCATGCGAAGGCACCACGACGCTCTTCCCGGTGGATTACTTTGAGGAGCAGGCGTTCCTTACGCAGTCCGGCCAGCTTTACATCGAAGCTACGGCGATGGCGCTGGGCAAGGTCTATTCCTTTGGTCCAACTTTCCGCGCGGAGAAGTCAAAAACACGTCGTCACCTCACCGAGTTCTGGATGGTGGAACCGGAAGTCGCCTACGCCGAGCTGAACGACATCATGGAGTTGGCGGAAAACTTCATCAGCCATATCGTCCAGAGCGTGATTGCGCATCGCCGCTCGGATTTGGAGACGATTGGCCGGGACGTAACTAAGATCGAGAACATCAAGCCGCCGTTCCCGCGTATTACGTATGACGACGCGGTGAAGATGCTTGAGGAAGGCCATGCGAAGGGGCAACTTGAAACCAAGTTTGAGTGGGGAGGAGACTTCGGCGCGCCGGACGAAACATATATTTCATCACAATTTGATCGGCCGGTGATGGTGCATCGCTATCCGGCGCAGGTGAAGGCGTTTTACATGGAACCGGACCCGCAGCGTCCTGAGCTGGCGCTGTGCGTAGACGTGCTTGCGCCGGAAGGTTACGGAGAGATCATCGGCGGCTCGCAGCGCATCGGCGATTACAGCCTGCTGCGGAAGCGGATTCAGGAGCACGATCTGCCGGAGTCGGCCTTCAAGTGGTATCTCGATCTGCGCAAATACGGAGGCGTGCCGCACGCGGGTTTCGGAATGGGAATTGAGCGCGCCGTAGCCTGGATTTGCGGGCTGGAGCACGTGCGCGAAACCATTCCATTTGCGCGCACGCTCACTCGCATTTATCCGTAGATAAGAATTGGGTTGCAAGTTATGACACCTGAAACAACCACGACGCCAGCACCAGGCAAGACCGAACCTGCCAACCGTCCGGTGGTGGCTGACAACATTGTTCCCAAGAGGATCCGCATTCTCGGCGTTCCGCTCGATCTGGGACAGTCGCGTCGCGGAGTGGACATGGGCCCTTCGGCCGTTCGCGTGGCAGGTCTCGAAGCGAGGCTTGAGGCGCTGGACCACATCGTTGAAGACGGCGGCAACGTTACGGTTGCGATCCCGGAGCAGAAGAAAGAAGGCGACCGTCGCGCCAAATATCTGAAAGAGATCACCGCTACCTGCACCAAGCACGCAGAGATGGTCTACAAGACGCTCGAAGCCGGAAAGTTTCCTCTGGTGCTGGGTGGCGATCACTCCGTGGCGGCGGGCACGGTGGCTGGAGTGGCTGAATTTTATCGCCAGCAGCGGCGAGTGCAGGAGCAGAAGATCGGCCTGATCTGGATTGATGCTCATGCCGATATCAACACTCCGGAGACTTCGCCCAGCGGCAACGTCCACGGCATGCCTCTCGCCGCGATCCTCGGACTCGGGCCGCCGGAGCTAGCCAACATCTACAACTTCTCGCCGAAAGTGTCGCCGGAAAACTGCGTGCTGGTGGGAGTGCGCGACATAGATTCAAGAGAAAAAGAAAACATCAAGGAAGCCGGTATTGAAGCCTACACCATGCGCGATATTGACGAGCGCGGCATGCGGACAGTGATTGAAGAAG
>JAICYU010000049.1 GCA_025934025.1 Terriglobales bacterium | reverse complement strand
GTACACGGCGTTGATCCTGAGGTGCAGGCCTATGCCATGGCCAAATATTCGCGTTCCGCGCTCTCCATGAAGGAATCCCTCAAGGAGATCAGCGAGCAAAAGGCCGAGCAGTTTCTGAACACCTTCTACTTCCAGTATGGCCATCGCTCCATCGCCGACCTGGCGCACATTGCGTTCGCGGTGGAAAAGCTTTCGATCCTCGCGGCAATCGTGCTGGTGGACGAGCAGCGCTGGGACGGGCAGGAACGCTCCACGCGTTACCAGAATTTCAAGAAGAGCGGCTATTACGTTCCGGATTTCGGCGGCCATGAGGCGCTGCGGGCGAAATACAGCGCAACTGCGGATTTTCTCTTTGCCGAGTATGAAACGCTCACGCAGGAGATGCTGCGCTACTACACAGAGAGAGTGCCCCGTCCGAGCGAGATGGCCGAGGATGCTTACACGCGCACGCTGCGCGCTCGCGCCTTTGACAATTCCCGCTATCTGCTGCCGCTGGCCACGAATACTTCGCTGGGCCAGATCGTGAACGCGCGCACGCTGGAAACGCAGATTTCACGGCTGCTCTCCAGCCCATACGCAGAAGCGCGGCATCTGGGCGAGTTGCTGAAGCAGGCGGCCAACGGTCCTGCGTTCAATGTGCAAGCGGAAGGTTTGCGCGGGTTGGTGCAGGAAATCGCCGCGATAAATCCTGAGCTGGGCGAAAAAGCGGAGCGGCAACTGCTGCGACCGATCAAGGCTGCGCCCACGCTGGTGAAATACGCCGCCGCCAACGAATATGAAATCAAAACACGACTAGAACTGGAGCAGGCTGCGCGCGAACTGATGAAGGGCGCGGTGATCCAGGCGGCGCCGCTGGTTGATTTAACTGATAGCAGCTCGTTGGAAGTGGAAATTGCTGCAACGTTTCTCTACTCGGCTTGCCACTACCCTTATCGCCAGATCCAGGAGCGCGTTGAAGCCATGCCGGAGGCGCAACGTAACGAGATCATCGAACTGGGAATGCGGCACAGGGGACGCCACGACGAACTGCTGCGGGCGTTTCATTCCGGCCAGCAACTTCAGTTTGACATTCTCATGGATGTCGGCGGCTTCCGCGATATGCACCGCCATCGCCGCTGCACTCAGATTGAGCAGGAATTCACGGATGCGCACGGCTATGACACCCCCGCTGACGTTGTGGCCGCAGGAATCGAACCCCGCTACCAACAGGCGATGCAGCGGGTGACCGAGGCGCGCCAGCAGATGACCGCGGCCGCTGACCCCCATGCCGGGACCTATCTTCTTCCTATGGCTTTTCGCAAACGGACCCTCTTCAAAATGGATTTTGCCGAGGCGCTCTACATCTCGGAGTTGCGCAGCGGCGAAGCCGGACATTTTTCCTACCGAAATGTCGCTTATGCAATGTACGAGGAAGTCATACGCAAACACCCATCGCTGGCGCGCCACTTCCGGGTGAGCGACGTACGGCAACCAGTGGACCTGCTGAAAAGGTAAGCAGCCTCAGGTTTACCTACTAGAACAGCTCCCTTTAGGCCAAAATCGGCAGTTGCGGCGGCGGAAATCCGCAGTAAAATTGAGCTACCAGAAAGCTCTCCCCTCCGGTGCTATCTCTGTCTCTGTGCCGGGAGCCCACAGGTCAAAACGTGTTTCTTTTTGGAGACAGTGATTCGCTTGCTCGGGTCAATGCAAAAAATCGCCATCCTCTATGACGCCGGACAGGCGATTCTCTCCACTTTTGATCTGGACGAGGTCCTGAACCAGATTCTCAGCATCTTGCGTGATTACTTTCAGCTCCAGAATGGCGCTGTGCTGCTGTTGGACAAAGTGAAATCAGAGCTGTACGTAAAGGCGCACCTGGGCCGCAGCAACGTAGACGTAGGCTTTCGCATGTCAGTAGGGCACGGCCTGACCGGAGCGGCGGCGCAACTGAAGCGTCCGGTTTACGCCCCGGACGTGAGCCGGGACCCGCGCTATTTCAATCGCGTGCCGGAGACCAAGTCAGAAGTCGCCATTCCGCTCATGGTCCGGGAAGAAGTAGTTGGCGTACTTGATTTCCAGAGCGAGCAACTCAATTATTTCGATTCCGAGATGATTGATCTCCTCACGCTCTTCTCGACGCAAGCCTCACTGGCGCTTGAGAATGCCCGACTATATTCGCTGGAACGACGCCGCGCGGAGCAGCTTGAGGCCATCAACGCCGTGGCCCGCCAGACCACAGCGGTGCTTGAATTGGACGACCTGTTGCGGGTGGTCTGCAACCTGCTTCTGGATTGGTTCCACATTGATCACGTGGCGGTGCTCCTGGTGGAGGGTGACGGGCTCAGAATGCGCGCCCATGAAGGCCGATTGACCTCAAATCTGTCCGTGGGAGCACAGCTTGCTCCCGGGGCGGGCTTGGCCGCGCGGGCGCTCTCAGCCGGCCGCAGCATCCTGGAAAACCAGGTGCAGAATGTTCCCGGCTACATCGCAGGCTTTGCTGAGACGCGGTCAGAAGTTTGCGTGCCGCTGATCTTTTTTGGACAGAAGCTCGGGGTTCTCGCCCTCGATAGCGCCAAGCCGGATGCTTTCGATCCGGACGACATTCAGCCGCTGGAATCGGTGGCCGACATCTGCGCCGCGGCAATCCAGAACGCCAACAATTTCGCCGGCATGAAAGAACTGGCTTACATTGACGGGCTTACCGGAATCCACAACCGGCGCTATTTTGAGACTCGCATTCTGGAAGAATTGGAACGCGCCTCCCGCGCGCAAACTCGGACCTCAGTGATCATGATTGATATTGACGATTTCAAGCGGGTAAACGACGAAGTCGGCCACTTGCTGGGAGATGAAGTCCTGCGCTCTGTCTCTTCCATGATGAAGCAGCACCTCCGCAAGCCGGACATTGTGTCGCGCTTTGGCGGCGAGGAGTTTGCCATCGTGCTGCCGGACACCAGTATTGAGAACGCCTGGCGTGTCGCTGAAAAATTGCGGCGACAGGTGGGCGAGCATCACTTTGCCGGAGTTCCGCGCCCGGTAACGATCAGTTGCGGCATCGCAGAAGCGCCGACCCACGGGATGACGCGCGATGAAATTGTTGCCGCGGCCGATTCCGCGCTGTACGCGGCTAAGCAGGCAGGCCGCAACCGCACTGTTGCAACAGGCACGAGAAAAGAAGCTCCGATCGAACGCTAGACCGTTTTCACTTTCATTTAGAACAGAAGCACAGAAGCTATGAGCGCCAGCACAGCCGCCACCGCCGTCTCGGGCAAGGTCTTTGCCCGCACTGCGAGCGTACACATTGACGAAGCCTGCAATGCCTTCCTTCAGGATTGCTTCAAGCAATTCGGCATTCAGATTGTGCCTCTGCTGGGCGATCCAAGGTTCTTACTGAACCACCAGAAGTTTGAAGCTTGCGTGCTGCGGCTTTACGATCCGGAGGCGGAAAAGATCCTGGAAGCGGCGCGCAATTCCAAATCGAACAAACGCATTGTGATCTATGGCATCGCGCGCAATACACAAGAATCGCTGAGCTATTCGCGGTTTGGCATCAACGCCATTCTGATGGAGCCACTGGATAGGCAAAGCGTGCTGAAGGTGGTGCGCTCCACTCATCTGCTGGTGATCCATGAATTGCGCCGCTATGTTCGCGTTCCGGTGGTGGCCGAAGCGGAAATTGATGCCGGACCTTCCCGGCAAACTGCCGTCATGCTCGAAGTCAGTTCTGGAGGCATGTCTGTGCGCTGTCCCGGTCCGCTGCCTTCCTCGGACATGGTGAATGTCTCGGCAACGTTTCCCGGTCTGGACCGGCTCACCGTCAGAGCTTACGTCTGCTGGGCACGCGCCGGCGAACGTGTGTATGGCTTGCGTTTTGATCCGCATGACGACCGCCGCCTCAAAATCCGGAGCTGGATAGACCAATATCTAGAGATCGTGTAATCTGAAAGGCACAGCCCCGCATATCATCCTCGAGCGTGTATTCCTAAACGTGGATTCCTTCCCCATGAATGTCGTTGAACTCAGCCAGGTAAAAAAAAGCTACGACCAGTTTGTGGCCGTGGACGATCTCTCCTTCAACATCGAGCAGGGAGCGGTGTTCGGTCTGCTTGGACCCAACGGCGCGGGCAAAACCAGCACCATCCGTATGATGATCGGCATCACCGCCCCCGATACCGGCCAGATCAACGTTTTTGGCCGGCCCTTCGAGCGCAAAAGCCTGCAACGGATTGGCTATCTGCCGGAGGAACGCGGCCTGTATAAGAAGATGAAGGTGCTCGACCAGCTCGTCTTTTTGGGCGAACTGCACGGCATGAATCCTGCGGCAGCGAAACAGAAAGCCATGGAGTGGTGCGAGCGGCTTGAAATCGCAGAAAAGCTCCAGAGCAAAGTGGAAGAGCTTTCCAAAGGCATGCAGCAGAAGATCCAGTTCATTGCCGCCCTGCTGCACGATCCCGATTTCGTCATCATGGACGAGCCGTTTGTCGGCCTCGACCCGGTGAATGCGTCGTTGCTGAAAGACGTGCTGCTCAATCTGAAGAAGCAAGGGAAAACCATTCTGTTCTCCACTCATCGCATGGACCAGGTGGAAAAACTTTGTGATTCCATCTGCCTCATCAGCCGCGGACGTTCCGTGCTCCAGGGCAATCTGAAGCAGGTGAAAGCGCGATACGGAAAGAACAACGTCCAGATTGAATACGACGGCAACGGTGACTTCCTCGAGCACTCGCAGTTGATCGGCTCCTACAACAACTATGGCAATTACGTTGAGGTAAGGCTCGCGCCGGGAGCGGATCCGCAGCAGCTCCTGCGCATGGTGGCAGAGCGCTCGCGCGTGAGCAAGTTTGAGTTGATGGAGCCTTCGCTGGAAGAAATCTTTATTGATGTGGTGGGGAAAAACGATGCGTAACGTGTGGCTGATCGCCCGGCGCGAATACCTGGAACGGGTGCGCACCCGTTCGTTCATGGTTATGACGGTACTGATCCCGGTGCTGATGGCGGGGCTGATGATCGGGCCGGGCCTGCTGGCCGACCGCATCTCCCATCGCGCAAAACACCTCGTAGTCGTAGCTTCCGGCGAAGCCACCGGCGAGGCAATACGCGACCAGATGCTGGACGCTCAACAACTTTCACGAGATACGGCCGAACAGGCGAGGAGATCTTCTTTCAAAAAGGCTGCTATTCCACCTGAGCTTACGATTGACGTGGATACCGACACCACCAATGCCCACAAAGCGGAACTGACAAAGAAAGTTGCCACCAAAGAATTGGACGGCATCATCTGGGCGCCGGAAGATGCGTTGGCCTCGCGCAACATCACTCTGATCACGCGCGATGTTTCCAGCTTTATTGAGAACGCTGAGATCCAGCAGAGCTTGAATCAGTCGCTCTCGCGCCAGGCACTCAGCAACAAAGGCCTGAACGCGCAGGAAATCCAGGATGTCTTCCGTCCCGTAAGACTCGATGTTCAGGATGCCGCGGGCAAAGGCGCGGCCAATCCGCAGATCGTCTTCATCGTCAGCCTGGTTATGGCCATGATTCTTTACATGTCCGTGCTGCTTTACGGCATCAACGTGATGCGCGCGGTGCTGGATGAAAAAACTTCGCGCATCATGGAAGTCATGCTCTCGGTAGCGAAACCAAAAGAGATGATGGCAGGCAAGATTCTGGGGGTCGGCTCCGTCGGGCTGACGCAGATCGCAATCTGGGCCGCCGTCACGCTGGCTTACATCGTACCCAGCGCCGCGGCCATGGGCGGACAGATCAAGAGCGTGCTCTCGCCTTCACTGCTGGTCTATTTTGCGGTGTTCTATCTTCTAGGCTACGCGCTTTACAGCACTCTCTACGCAGCCATCGGCTCGATGGTGAACTCTGAGCAGGAGGCGCAGCAGTTGCAGTTTATTGTTGTCCTTCCGTTGGTCGCGGCCGTAGGCGTGATGATTACGGCGGCACAGTTCCCCAACTCGGCCGTGGCAATCTGGTTCTCCATGATTCCGTTGACTTCGCCGCTGGTGATGTTTATGCGGATCGCGGTGCAGACGCCACCGATGTGGCAGATCGCGCTTTCGATCGTGCTGCTGGCTGGGACGATCTACGCTCTGGTGCTGCTCTGCGGCCGCATTTACCGCGTCGGCGTACTGATGTACGGCAAGAGGCCGACGCTGCCGGAAATCCTGAAATGGCTGAAGTATGCGTGAAGAAAGAAGCGACGCGGACCCACTCTTATTTCGCGATTGAAGCTGTCATGTGGTCTTCCCAAATTTTGCGATAAAAACTTTACGAGCCCCGAGCTGAAACTACTTCGCTTTTCCCGAACTGCCCGCCGATTGCTTCTTCTCCATCTTGGCCCAGGTATCTTTGAGCGCGACGGTGCGGTTAAAGACCAGAGCATCGGGCCCGGAATCAGGGTCCACGCAGAAGTAGCCCAAACGTTCGAACTGGTAGCGCTCGCCCGCATTGGCGCTTTTCAATGATGGTTCCACCCTTACGTTCTTCACCGTCTGGAGCGAATTGGGATTCAGGTTGGCCGTGAACTCTGCGCCTTCAGGAACGTCGTTGGGATCAGGCTTGGTGAACAGCATCTCGTAAATTCGGACCTCCGCAGGGACGGCATGAGATGCTGAAACCCAATGAATGGTGGATTTTACCTTCCGCCCGTCGGGCGCGTTGCCGCCACGTGTGGCCGGATCATAGGTGCAGTGAACTTCCACAACTTCGCCCTGCTCGTTTTTTACCACGCGCTGCGCGGTAATGAAGTAACCGTAACGCAGCCGCACTTCCTTGCCCGGTGACAGCCGGAAATAGCCCTTGGGCGGGTCCTCGCGAAAATCGTCCTGTTCGATGTAAAGCTCGCGGCTGAAGGGCACTTTGCGCGTGCCGGCCGACAGATCTTCAGGATTGTTTACCGCCTCCATCTCCTCCGCCTGGTCTTCAGGATAGTTATCAATCACTACTTTGAGCGGATGGAGCACGGCCATTACGCGCAGAGCGCGCTTGTTCAGGTCTTCACGAACAAAGTGCTCCAGCATGGCAAGTTCGATGGTGCCGTTCGTCTTGGTCACGCCGATGGAGTTGCAGAAGTTGCGGATGGCTTCCGGCGTGTATCCGCGGCGGCGAATCCCGGAAATGGTCGGCATGCGCGGATCGTCCCACCCTCGCACCCGGCCTTCGCGCACTAGTTGCAGCAGCTTGCGCTTGCTCAGCAGCGTGTAGGTCAGGTTCAGGCGGTCAAACTCGATCTGTTGCGAAGGAAAGATGCCCAGTTCTTTGATGTACCAGTTGTAGAGCGGCCTGTGGTCCTCAAACTCCAGCGTACACATGGAATGGGTGATTTTTTCAAGTGAATCAGATTGGCCATGGGCGAAGTCGTATAGCGGATAGATGCACCACTTGTTTCCGGTACGATGATGTTCGGCACGCAAGATGCGATACATCACAGGATCGCGCATGTTGAAATTGGGCGACGCCATATCAATCTTGGCGCGCAGACAGCGCGCACCATCGGGAAATTCGCCCAACCGCATGCGTTCGAACAGATCAAGATTCTCCGCTATCGAACGGTTGCGATGCGGGCTTTCCTTGCCTGGCTCGGTCAAAGTGCCGCGATATTGGCGAACTTCGTCGGCGGTCAGATCGTCAACATAAGCTTTGCCGGCTTTGATGAGTTGCACGGCCCATTGATAGAGCTGGTCAAAATAATCGGAGGCGTACAGGAGGTTCTCCCATTCAAAGCCCAGCCAGCGCACGTCACGCATGATGGATTCGACGTATTCGGTCTCTTCCTTCTCCGGATTCGTATCGTCAAAGCGCAGGTTGGTTCCGCCGCCAAATTCGTCCGCCAGTCCGAAGTCGAGGCAGATGGCTTTGGCGTGGCCGATGTGAAGGTAGCCGTTGGGCTCCGGAGGAAAACGGGTCCAGACGCGGCCACTGTACTTGTTTGTTTTCACGTCCTCGCGGATGATTTCGCGGATGAAATTCGATTGCGTTGGCGCTGCTGGTCCGGCTGCGGTGGGGCTTGCTTCTTTGAGCTTGTCAGATGGGGTCATGAATCAGCGTTTATCTTAATTGCCTCCGCGCGACATCGGCAATTCGGTGTTGGCCCATCTGCTACAATCGTTAGTTTAGATTCTTCTCTCCTGGGAGTTCTTCTCCTCCATGGCGGTGCTGGGAAATTTTGTGCTGCTGTTCGCCGTAAGCTCGCAGCGCGGGCTGGTGCATTACCTGAAAGGCCAGTTCCTCGACCACACCTTCCGCGGGCTCTACACGCCAAACGCATTTGACCTGAGCCTCCTGATTCCCTATTTCATCGTGATGACGGTGCTGGCCGGTTACGGAATCCATCGCTATGCGCTGGTTTACATGTACTACCGCAACAGAAAAAACCGGACCACAGAACCAATGGCGCACTTTGACGAGCTTCCGCGCGTCACCGTTCAGCTTCCGATTTACAACGAGCAGTTTGTGGTGGACCGGCTGGTAGACGCCATCTGCCGCCTCGAATATCCAAAAGACAAGCTCGATATCCAGCTTCTTGACGATTCCACCGACGAAACGAGATCCGTCGCGGAAGCCGTGGTGGAGCGATACGCGGCGCTGGGCCATCCCATCACATATATTCATCGCACCAACCGCGAAGGCTTCAAGGCAGGAGCCTTGCAGAACGGCATGAAGACCTGCAACGGAGAGTTCATCGCCATATTCGATGCCGATTTTGTCCCGCCGGAAGACTGGCTGCTGCGGGTGATTCACCACTTCGCCCAGCCGAAGATCGGGATGGTTCAGACACGCTGGACGCATCTGAACCGCAATTATTCCTTCCTGACGGAAGTGGAAGCCATCCTGCTCGACGGCCACTTTATTCTGGAGCACGGTGGTCGTTCGCGCAGCAACGTCTTCTTCAACTTTAATGGAACGGCCGGCATGTGGCGGCGCCAGGCGATTGAAGAAGCGGGCGGCTGGCAACATGACACATTAACCGAGGACACCGATCTTTCTTATCGCGCGCAGCTCAAAGGCTGGCAGTTTAAGTACGTGCAGGACATCGAATGCCCCGCCGAGCTTCCGATCGAGATGACCGCTTTCAAGACACAGCAGGCGCGCTGGGCCAAAGGACTGATCCAGACGAGCAAGAAAGTCCTGCCGATGGTCTTCCGCAGCGACGCGCGCTGGCGCATAAAGATGGAAGCCTGGTACCACCTGACGGCCAATATCAGCTATCCACTGATGATTGTGCTTTCCGTGTTGCTGCTTCCGGCCATGATCATTCGCTCCTTTGGCGGCTGGTTCCAGATGCTGCTGATTGACCTGCCGCTGTTTCTCGCTTCAACTTTTTCGATTTCCAGCTTCTATCTGGTTTCGCAGAAGGAACTGTTCCCTAAGAAGTGGCCGCGGGCGTTTTTGTATTTGCCCTTCCTGATGTCTCTCGGAATCGGGCTCACCATCACGAATACACGGGCTGTGATGGAAGCGCTGTTCGGAATCCAATCGTCATTCAAGCGGACTCCCAAATATCGCGTGCAGACGAAATCCGACAAAGCTCTGGGCCAGAAATACCGGCGCCGACTGGGAATCGTGCCCTGGATGGAACTCTCGATCGGCGGTTATTTCTTCCTGACCTGTGTCTATGCCTACAACAGCGAGAATTACTGGACCATTCCCTTTCTGCTGTTATTCGTGATCGGCTACTGGTACACCGGCCTAATGTCCTTGTTGCAGGGCAGATTTGAGCGGTTGTCGCTGCGCCGCGAAGCCCACACTAAGCCATTCCCAGTGGGTATTTAAGCGATTTTTCCTGCGAGAGCATTTTGCCGGTTCTGATATGCTTGCGCCGTGTTCATGAAGGTCCTCTTCGTGTTGCTGGTGCTCTCTGTATCCGCAATTGTGGTGACGCTTGGCGCCATGTGGCTGCGCTTGCGATGGCATCTCCGTAAGCCCTCTTCTCCCAGCGAGACTCATATCCTGCATGAGCGGGAGATCGCCAATAAAGCGCCGTAAGTTTCCGGAAAAATTTTGTGTCTATTTCGGCGGCATTCTCGCCTTGAAGCTGCCATAATCGAAGTGAACTCTTCACGTCAGGATGTTTGATCAATGGCTTCCTCTGTTCTCCCCCAAGTCAAGCAAATCAGCGTTGCCCACAGTCCAGATTCCGACGATGCCTTCATGTTCTACGGGCTCGCGACCAACAAGGTCCGCGTGCCGGGCCTGAAGTTCAGTCACACTCTCACCGACATTGAGACTCTCAATCGCAAGGCCCTGGAAGGCTTTTACGACGTTACGGCCATCTCCTTCCACGCTTATCCTTATATCCAGGACAAGTACGCGTTGATGCCGTGCGGCGGCAGCGTAGGCGAGCAGTACGGTCCCATGGTGGTGGCGCAGCGGGCGATCGGACTGGACGAATTGAAGAACGTTAAGGTGGCCGTTCCCGGAACCATGACCACGGCCTATCTCGGCTTGAAGCTGTTTGCTCCGACCATCGAAACCGAGGTGGTTCCCTTCGATCAGATCATTCCCGCGGTCCTGGCGGGAAAGTACGAAGCCGGCCTCATCATTCACGAGGGCCAGCTCACCTACGAAACCAAGGGCCTCTACCGCATTCTTGATCTCGGAAAATGGTGGCATGAGCTTACCGGACTGCCGCTGCCGCTGGGCGGCAACGCCATCCGGCGCGATCTGGGCGAGAGGTTGATTGCAAACATCACCAGCGCCTTGCGTGCGAGCATTCAGTATGCGCTGGACCACCGCGATGAAGCGCTGGCATATGCCATGCAGTTCGCCCGCGATCTTGATTCCCAGCTTGCCGACCGCTTTGTCGGCATGTACGTGAACGAGCGCACGCTCGATTACGGCGACGATGGCAAAGAAGCTGTGGAGCGGTTGTTGGATATGGGGTATCGGGCGGGAGTCATCTCGATGGAACCCCGAGTGGAATTTGTCTAGATCTCAATCACGACCTTTCCGAACGTCTGGTTCGACTCCAGCCTCTCGTGGGCTTTGACGATCTCGCCTAAGCTGAAGACACTGTCCAGCACGGGGCGAAGCGTTCCATTCGCCAGTACCGGCAGGACCTCTCTAGCGAAGGATTGCGTCACCGCGATTTTCTCCTCCAGTGTTCGTGACCTCAGCACCGTTCCGCGCAGGCAAAGCCGCTTGCTCATGAGGTATCGCGCATCCAGTTCGTAGCGACTGCCAGCCATGGTTCCAATGAAGATCATCCGGCCTTTTAGTGCCATCATTGTCTGTACAGTGCTCGGATAACTCCCGCCTACCAGGTCCAGAAATACATCAAACCCTTTGCCGGCCGTCCAACGTTCGGCAGCGGCGGCAAGTTCATCAAGATTGTCGCGCAGCGCGATGCCGTCTGCGAGGCCATACTGTTTTGCTTGCTCTATCTTTTCCGGCGTGCGTGATACTCCGAACGCGCGAGCATTCATCGCGCGCGCCAGTTGGACTGCCGCTATCCCAACCCCGCTGCCAACGGCATTGACCAGGACTGTTTCTCCCCGACGCAGCTCCGCCTGTTGCCAGAGCGCGTCATGGGCCGTGATGAAGACTTCGGGCACGGCGGCCGCTTGCTTCCAATCCAGATTCGGCGGGATTTCCGCTATGAGCCGCTCATGGATCGCAAGGTATTCCGCATGCGCCGCGCCGCCGGTAAGCCCGAAGACCCGCTGTCCCTTTTTCCACGAACGCACCTGAGCGCCGGTTTCGGCGACTTCGCCGGCGAATTCGATTCCCGGCATTTCCGCCGGATATCCAGGAGGCGGCGGGTATTTGCCTTGCCGCTGCAGCAGATCGGCGCGATTCAACCCGGCTGCGCGTACCCTCACCAAAACTGAATCCGGCGAGGGAACTGGGCGCACTATCTCGCGAATTTCCAGCACTTCAGGCCCGCCAAAGCGCGGGATCCACGCTGCTTTCATCTTTTCTAACGGCATAGTTTCGCCACTGTCAACCAGCCCTATGGGACCGGCACCACCGTGATTATTGCCTCACCAGCAGCGCTCCGATATATTTCTATAAGCAATGTACGACGACTTCCACGCCGTAGACCGCTGGACCGGGCAAAAGCTTCATTGTATCTATCAGGCCCTGATCGTTGCCGTAGCTACCCGTCACGCTGATGCCGTTGACATAAAATTTTTGGCCAGCGGACGTCCCGTTTGGATTGCGTTGCCGCATCCAACTTGGGTGGAGTACAAGCAGCGCACTGGCCGGACTCTTACCGATCCGCTGGCCATCCAGACCGCCGGTCATTTCCTGAAAACTGCCATTGAAAATGGAACCTACGAGCAGGGACGGGAGATGTACACCCTGACGGTGCAAGAAGCGCTCGCACATTTGAATGCGGTTCTGAAAGACGTTGGCGCGCCCGAAGACGCGCTGGTTAGAACGGCCTGACGCCGGCAAATCACGCCAAACCCGGCCCCCTGCGCAATTTCCTCTGTTGCGCTTGTTTCGGTTTTGGCAACAGGAGATCTTGATCCATGTCGCAAACGCTGCCAGCCATTGATGCCACCTCAGCCCTGGAAACGCTCCTTAAATCCAGCAAGGTCCACCGCAATCTTCACTCCAGCCTTTTAGTGGAGCATGCCATCCGCCGCGGCGAAGCTTTGCTGGCAGATAACGGCGCGCTCGTCGGCTACACGGGGAAGTTCACCGGGCGCACGCCGAAGGACAAATTTACGGTCAAGGACTCCGTTACCACTGATCTGGTCCACTGGGGCGATGTGAACCAGGCATTTGATTCAGAAAAGTTTGATGCTTTGTTTGAGCGCGTGCTCGAGTTCATGCGCCGCCGCGATGAATTGTTTGTGCAGGACCTCTATTCCGGCGCTGATTCCAGATACCGTTTGCCGGTGCGCATCATCAATCAGTACGCATGGCATAACCTTTTTGTCCGCGCCCTATTTATCCGGCCTACCGCAGAAGAGCTGAATACGTATCAACCTGAATTCACCATTCTCTCCGCGCCGGAATTTCTTGCCGACCCGCAGCGTGACGGCACTCGTTCAGAAGCTTTCATCATCGTAAATTTCACCCGGAAGATCGTGCTGATCGGAGGAACGAAATATGCCGGCGAGATGAAGAAGTCCATCTTCGGCGTGATGAATTTTCTGCTGCCCCAGAACAATGTTTTTCCCATGCACTGTTCAGCGAACGTTGGGAAGAAAGGCGAGACAGCGATCTTCTTCGGGCTTTCCGGCACAGGAAAGACCACGCTTTCCGCCGATCCGGAACGGCTGCTGATTGGCGACGACGAACATGGTTGGGGGCCGCACGGCATCTTCAATATTGAAGGCGGCTGTTATGCCAAGTGCATCGGCCTTTCAAAACAGATGGAGCCGCAAATCTGGAACGCCATCCGCTTCGGCTCGGTGCTGGAAAACGTGACTCTTGCTCCCGACACTCGCGTTCCCGATTACACCGATACCAGCCGGACCGAGAATACCAGATGCGCCTACCCGGTGGATTACATTGAAGGCGCGGTAATACCGAGCGTGGGAGGCCATCCCAAAAACATCATTTTCCTCACCGCGGATGCGTTCGGCGTTCTCCCGCCAATCTCGCGCCTCAATCCCGAACAGGCCATGTATCACTTCCTTTCCGGCTACACGGCCAAGGTTGCGGGAACCGAAGCAGGAGTGAAAGAGCCGCAGCCGAATTTCTCCACTTGTTTTGCATCGCCCTTCCTGCCGCTTCGTCCCAAGGTCTATGCTGAACTGCTGGGCCGGCGAATGCGCGAGCACAGCGCGCAGTGCTGGCTGGTGAATACAGGATGGTTTGGCGGGCCATACGGAGTCGGTTCACGCATGAAGCTGGCTTACACGCGTGCGATGGTCAATGCGGCGATCGAAGGCAAGCTGAACGATGTCCCGTTTGAAACAGATCCTGCCTTCGGATTGAGCATACCGACTTCTGTGCCCGGAGTTCCTCCGGAGTTTCTGCGTGCTCGCGATGCCTGGAGCGACAAAGCGGCTTACGACAAAGCAGCAGCCGATCTTTCCGCTCGCTTTGCCAAGAATTTTGAGAGGTTTGACGTGCCGCAAAACATTCGCGACGCAGGTCCCGGGCGAAGCAAACGCTAATAGTACTTCAAGATCAATCTAATCAGCCGATGAGTAACAGGGCAGGTAGTTCATGCAGGCGCCGGCGAACCTAAATTGTTTCGGCACAAGACCGCTTTCAGCAAGACGGCACGACTGAAGTCATGCCCTGACACTTCTTGCGGTCTGTAAGAACTTTTCGGGGAGCTGTTTCCCGCTGCTACTCGCAGCTTACGCGGCGCGAGGATCGCGCAGCTTTTCCTTCACCGTCGCGTTGATCCGTTCGATAAATGACACCGGCTGCTGTTCATCGCCGTGGACCAGCCGCCCGCGCAGGAGTTGCAGAAACTCCGTCACCCGACGCATGCGCTGGCTTTCCAGCCCTTCCTGCACTCCCTGAGGATCAACTTCTGAAGCTGTTTCAATATAGTTCCATAGCAGCAAGCGCATGTTATCCACCGCGCCTTTCAGCTCGGCCAGCGTATCCACCTTCAGATTTGCCGGGTATTGCTTGCCGCTGGAATCCTGCGATTGGAGCGCGAGCCAATATAACTCGTCGTGTACGGCAGTCAATTCGGCCGCCAGGTCGTGAAGGTGGGTTACCAGGTCGTTCACGTCCTTGAAAGTGCGGGGGTTCGGATCCATGGGAGTACCTCAACTAATAACTGATAGGATGCACCCGCCCCTGCAATCGCGCCGGTTACTCAAGTGCATGTCCCTGGTTGTCGGGAATGAGGAAACTCAGATTGCGCCGCCGCTAAAAGGGACCGCAACGTGACTATTTGAGTTCAAGCAGGTTCAATTAGCAAGATCATTAGAAAACGCCAATCCAAGTGGGAGCCCTCTGCGCCCAATTCCCTGCGATTTTAGTGACTTACGTCATTCGGAAGGTTGTGCAACTTGACCTACTATGGGACATCAAATACTGTTATGGCCGCTAAGAAATCACCCCGGAGAACGGATGTGCGATTCTCTATTGAAACAGAGCGCGAAGCCGACGGACGTTGGATTGCCGAAATCACAGATTTGCCAGGTGCGATGGCATACGGGCAAACAGAAGACGAGGCCTGCGCGAACGTCTATGCGGTGGCGCTGCGAATCATCGCAGATGATGTGCAGAAATCTAAACAGCTTCCAGAGACTATCACGCTCGCGCGCGCTACGGCGTGAGCACCTGGGGTTCCAGCAAAGCCAGGCACGTTCTAAAAGCATTGATGAAAATAGGTTGGACTCTGCCTGCCGGAAAAGGTAGTGCTTCCTCTCACATCAAGCTGACCCACAAAGACAATCAATATCCACCTTTTGTGTGGGCGTTTCACGATGGCGAAGAATTGGGCCCGAAAATGCTCGCAAGAATTGCCAAACACACCGGCCTCACTCCCGAAGACCTCTGATTTCCAGCGGACTGGAACTGGGACGGAGGACTGGTTCCTCCGGCTAGACACGAACAATTTAGAATGATTTTCTGTGGCAACTGCCTCAAAACCTGAGCCGAAGGGCCGCGTTTTCCTGCTGGACGCGATGTCGTTCATCTTCCGTGCTTATCACGCCATGGTGCGGCAACGGCCTATGTCCACCAAAACCGGCATTCCGACGGCGGCGACCTTTGTCTTCGTGAACATGCTGCGGAAGCTGCGCGCCGACTTCAATCCCGAATATCTGGCCGCCGTCTTTGATGTGGCCGGCCCCACCTTTCGCGACGAGCAGGCCAAGGCCGTAACTCAGATCCGCAAGTTCGACATCAAGACGCAGCAGTTCAAGCAGGTGGAATATCTCGGCTACAAAGCGCAGCGCGCTGAAATGCCGCAGGACCTGGCACAGCAGGTGCCGTTCATTCGGCGAGCGCTCGAGGCATACCGCATTCCCATCCTGGAGCAGCAGGGTTTTGAGGCCGACGACGTGATCGGGACGCTCGCGCGCAAGGCCGCCGACGAGGGTTATGAAGTCTTCGTTGTCTCGAACGACAAAGACATGCTGCAACTGGTGAATCACAGAGTTTGCGTGTTGAACCCGCCCAAGGACAATCTGATCTGCGATACCGCCAAAGTGGAAGAAATCCTGGGCGTCCGGCCCGAGCAGGTAATTGACGTGATGGCGCTGCGTGGGGATTCGATTGACAACATTCCCGGCGCGCCCGGAATTGGCGACAAGGGTTCAGTGGATCTGATCAAGCGCTTCGGCACGTTGGAAAATGCTCTGGAACATGCAGGCGAAGTGGAGCGCAAGACCTACCGCGAGTCGCTCCAGAGTAACAAGGACACGATCCTCTGGAGCAAGCAACTGGTCACGATTGACCAGAATGTCCAGATTGGGCTCGACTTGGAAGCCATGACCGCCGGCGAGCCGGACAGTGACGCGTTGCGCAAACTCTTCACCGAAATGGAATTCACCACGCTTCTTAAAGAGTTGGCTCCGGCGATTGAAGTAAAGGAAACCAGCTACCGTGAATTGAAATCGAGCGATCTGAATGCTCTTCGCGGACCGAGTGTACCTCTCGCTATCGCCTTCGAGTTCACCGCGCAGGAACCTGCTGCTGCGGATGACACGAGTGAAGACTCGGAACCAGAAGCGGGAGCGCTCGATTTTGGCGCGCAAGCCGCATCCGACAACCCGCAGCAGGAATCGAGGCCGCTGCGGTTGGCTCTTTCCGGCAAGTCAGGCGAGGCCTTTACTGCCGAGATCAATGGAGATGTACTATCAGTCGAGCTGAAGAGTCTGCTTGCCGATCCAACGCAGCCCAAAGCAATTCACGACAGCAAATCGGCGATGCGGGCCTTGAACGCTCGCGGCATCGAATTGAACGGTGTGCGCGACGAGCCGATGCTCTATTCCTACCTGGTCAATCCCACCTACTCGCGCCATTCCCTGCCGGAGATCGCACTGCGCAGCTTCAATCTGAATCTCTCTGATTCGCTGGCCGAAGCAGCCGACCTCACCGCCAGAATCAGCGCCGTGCTCCGCAAGGAAGTGGAGGACTCCGGATTAATGCCGGTGTACGACACGATAGATTTGCCGCTGGTTCCCGTACTGGCACGGATGGAAGAAGCCGGCGTGAAGATTGACTGCGCGATGCTGGGGCAGCTCTCCGTGGACCTCGACAAAGCATGCAACGCAAAGGCAAGCGAGATCTACGAGAAGACCGGACACGAGTTCAACATCAATTCTCCGCGGCAGCTTGGCGACGTTCTGTTCAACAAAATGGGACTGCCCAAGCCGGTGAAGTACGGCAAGGGCAAAACCATTTCCACCGCGGTTGACGTGCTGGAGGAGTTGGCGGAGCAACACGCGGCACCGCGTCTGGTGCTTGAGTATCGCCAGCTTTCCAAGCTGAAGAGCACCTATGTGGATGCGCTTCCGGTTCTGATCAACCGCTGCACGCAGCGGCTGCACACCACCTTGAACCAGACCGGTGCCGTGACCGGCCGGCTTTCTTCGACTAATCCAAACCTGCAAAACATTCCCATCCGGACGGAACTGGGCCGCGAGATTCGCGCAGCCTTCATCGCGGAACCGGGGCATTTGCTGCTCTCCGCCGACTACTCCCAGATCGAACTGCGGCTGCTTGCGCACTTCTCCGGTGACCTGCTGCTTACGGAAGCCTTCCGCAACGGTGAAGACATTCACCAGCTTACGGCCTCTCAGGTCTTCGGCGTTCCGCCGCTCATGATTGACTCGGAGCACCGCCGCCGCGCTAAAGCAGTCAATTTCGGAATTGTGTACGGCATTTCTCCGTTCGGGCTGGCGCAGCAGCTTGGAATCGAGCAGCGCGAAGCTAAGAAATTCATCGAAGCTTATTTCGAAAAATACACCGGCGTTCGCGCATACATTGATCGCGTGCTGGAAGAAACCCGCAGAGAGCAGAAGGTCAAAACGCTGTTCGGCCGCACCCGTCCTATCCCCGACATCAACAGCCGCAACGCGAATTCACGCGGCTTTGCCGAGCGCACGGCCGTGAACACTCCGCTTCAGGGAACCGCGGCCGATTTGATCAAGCTGGCCATGATCAACATTGACGGGGAGCTGCGCCGCCGCGCTCTGAAGAGCCGCATGCTGCTTCAGGTACACGACGAACTGCTGTTCGAAGTCGCTGAAAACGAACTTGAGATCATGCGCGCTCTGGTAAAAGCAAAGATGGAAACGGTCCATCCGCTGGACGTGCCTCTGCTCGTCGAAATCGGAGTGGGGCCGAACTGGCGTGACGTGGAATAGGCCAGGAAACTACTCTCGCATGCGAAATCCGCATCTTCCATCGCTGGCCAGCAGATTAGGCCCCAGCATTCTTCTGGGACTCACCATTGCCGTCATCGGCGCGGTTCTGGAGGTGGCAGTGGGCCACCATCCTTCCACGTTCGGCTCGCTGGATGATCTGGCAGTCGGAATTGTTTCTGCCCTTGTCGTCTTTGCTTATGAGCAACGGCGCTATCGCGCTCTGATGCGCCGGCTGGAAATGATCGCTTCCATGAACCACCATGTTCGCAACGCGCTGCAGGCAATTGCGTACTCGCCTTACGCCACTCAGGAGCAGCAGATCACGGTGATCCGAGACTCCGTCGCGCGCATTCAATGGGCTTTGGATGAAGTGCTGCCGGGCGAGAGCGGGATCGCGGCCAAGGAACAATCCTCAATTCATAGCAAGTCGTAGATCCGGTATCTCTGGCGGCTAAAATTTCTGCACCGCGCGTTATTTCTGGCGCATCCCTATGGCGGTGGAGGTGCCCATGTACGTTATTACGGGAGCAACTGGAAACACGGGAAGCGTGATC
>JAICYU010000051.1 GCA_025934025.1 Terriglobales bacterium | reverse complement strand
TCCGTCCATCTCGTCCATTCTGCCCAAAGAAAAAATAAGCTCCAAGAAAAGTATTTTTCTATTGACAAATTATCTCCAATTAGAGCACCATAATCAGGGTTGCTGAATTATGAGAATACCAATCACAAAAGAACAAGTCATTGAAGCCATCCGGGAATGCGCGGGCAAACTGCAGCGCGTTCCGAGCAAAAAAGAATTTCGCGCGCTCACCGGCATCAGCGAGAAAGCGGTGTGTACCCGTTTTGGGACGTTCGGCGCCGCAGTGCGCGAAGCCGGCCTGGTGACGGTTGGGCCGGGATACCAGACCAGCGATGAAGATCTGCTGAAGGATTGGGGAGCGGTAGTGCGGAAGCTGGGCCGCTTTCCCACCAAAGACGAATACCGCGCCAACAGCCTGCACAGCGACACTCCGTTTCTTGCGCGCTGGAAGTGGTGGCACAAAGTGGGGCGGGCGTTTGAGTTCATGGTACGGCAGCGCGGCATGGAAGAAGAATGGGCCGATGTGCTGGAGTTGGTGCGGTTGAACATCAAGCTGCGCGGGATGGCGGTGGATGAAGCGCCGCCGCTGGGACGTCCTCCGGCGCTGCCCAAGCCGCAGGTGAATCGGCGACTGGGGAAGGAGACGCGTCCGCTGCTGCCGGGCAGATCGGTGTATGGCGCGCTGCTGAATGCTCCCGGGCTGGCGCTGGCGCCGGTAAATGAAGATGGCGTGATCTATGTTTTCGGGATGCTGGCGCACCGGCTGGGATTTGCGGTGCTGCGCATCCAGAAGCAGTTTCCGGATTGCGAGGCGTTGTGGGAAGTCCAGCCGGGACGCTGGCAATGGGTGCGCATTGAGTTTGAATTTGAGAGCCGCAACTTCGCGCGGCACGGGCACGATCCGGCAGGATGCGATTTGATTGTTTGCTGGATCCACAACTGGGAAGAATGCCCGAAAGAGTTGCACGTGGTGGAACTGAGTAAGGAGTTGGCGCGGATTATGGAAGAAGAAATGAATGGTGGACGGAATGGACGAGATGGACTTGATGGACTTGATGGACGAAATGGACGCGGCGCACCGGATCAAGTTGCGGAAGATGAACCGGTGGCCGCATTGCAGAAGGTGGGTTGAGTGCTGATGGGCTGAATGCTGATGGCTGAATGCTGTTTCCTCGCATTCAGCTACTCACAATCCACTACAGCGGAACGCGGAGGTAAAAAAATCGGAGAAAGGCATAAAACTTCTTCTAAAAGTTGCACAAAAGCAGGTATAGTGATTCGTGCTGGCGCACAACTCCGTCGAACGCTACGAAATGGCGCGCGACCTGAACGAGTTGCGAGACAACGACGAGCGGTATCTGACGTCACGCGAGAAGACATCGCGAGGCGAAGAAAGCTCTGTCCGTACGGTGCGCCCGCCGCGGCCGCGCAATACCAAACCTCCGGCGGACGACGACGATTTCCTCACCCTGAGCCTAGACCAGGACGACGAAGCGCAATTTCTGCGCACGGAAAAACGTGTGCCGGTGCGGCGCAACGTTCTGCCGAAGAAAACTGCCAAACAGATCAAGCTGGCCTTGGTGATCGCTGCTGCCTGCGCGCTAATCGGTGGCGCGGCGGCAACGGCCTATGGCTACGGTACTCATTCCTGGCGCTTTCGCATTGATTCGAGCGACAACATCGAGATTCGCGGAGTCCACAACGCTTCGCGCGCGCATGTGATGGAAGTTGCGGGCGCGGACATCGGACGCAACATCTTCTTTGTTCCGCTGGAGGACCGCCGCCGCCAGTTGGAACAAATCCCGTGGGTGGAGAGCGCGGCGGTGATGCGCCTGCTGCCCAACCATCTTGCCGTCGAGATCAAAGAGCGCGAGCCGGTGGCGTTTGTGCAGATTGGGTCAAAGATCAGTTTGATTGACGCGCACGGCGTAGTGATGGGAATGCCCGCCGACCGCAAAGCGAAATATTCCTTTCCGGTCATTCGCGGCATCAGCGAGACCGAGCCGCTTTCCTCGCGCGCTGCGGCCATGAAGATTTACAACCGCATGGCGCAGGATCTGGATTCCGGCGGCGAAGGCGGTGCGCGCTATACACGCCAGTTGAGCGAAGTGGATTTGGCCGATCCCGAAGACGTGAAGGTGATGGCCGATGAAGGCAGCGGGACCGTGCTGGTGCATTTGGGATCGCAGGATTTTCTGGCGCGGTACAGGCTGTATCTGGCGCACGTGGCGGAGTGGAGAAAGCAGTATCAGAATTTGCAGTCGGTGGACTTACGCTACGAGGGGCAGGTGGTGGTGAATCCGGATGAGAGCCAGCCATCAGCGAGCAAAAAGCCAGAACCGCAGAGACTTGTGGCGCAGAGAGTTATGGCGCAGCACACGGTAACAGCGCCGCGGAGAAAAACGAAAAAGCGGCACTAGAGAAAATTGGACTTGATGGACTTGATGGATCGAGTGGACGCGCGGTGAGCCACGGTTAAAGTGCCGATGGCAAAGTGCAAGAGCCAAGAACCAGGAACCAAGAGCTAGAAACGAGCAGCTACAAGCTAGAGGCAGGAGCTTTTCAATGGGCAGCATTCCTAAGAACGGAACCAGTGACATGATCACGGTGCTGGATGTCGGCAGCGCGAAAACCATCGCGCTGATTTGCCACGCGGGTGAGAACGGGCTGAAGTATCGCGGACACGGAATAGCGGAGAGCCGCGGGTCGCGCAAAGGTGTGATTGTGGAACTGGACAAAGCGACGCAGGCCATTCAGCGCGCGGTAGACGAGGCCGAGAAACTGGCCGGCTGCCACGTGGGGAATGCCGTGGTCGCGGTGGCGGGATCGCATATTAAAGGAATCACCAGCCGCGCCGGGATCACGCTGGGCGGCAGGCCGCGCGAAGTGGAGCGGGAAGACATTCGCACGGCAGTAGAGAAAGCGCGCTCGGTGGTGCTGCCGGCCGATCGCGAGATTGTCCATCTGTTGCCGCAGGAATTCATATTGGACGAACAGGCCGGCGTGCGCGATCCGGCAGGCATGATGGGCCGGCGGCTGGAAGTGACTCTGCACATGGTCACGGCTTCGTCGAGCGCCATGCAGAACGTGGTGACAGCAGCGAACCGCGCGGGAATTCACATAGATAACGTCGTCTATGAGGCGCTGATGTCGGCGGACGCGGTGCTGCGTGCGGACGAAAAAGAATTGGGTGTGTGCCTGGCAGATATCGGAGCGGGCTCGACCGATCTGATCGTTTACAGCGATGGCATGGTGGCGCACAGCGGAGTAGTGGCCGTCGGCGGCGACCACTTTACGAACGACGTTGCGGTTGGGCTGCGCACGCCGATTGTCGCTGCCGAAAAAATCAAGAAAGCGTTCGGCCACACCGTGAGCAGCGAAGTTCCGGAAGGAGATGAGATTGAAGTGGAAGCTGTGGGAGACAGGCCGTCGCGACTGATGCCTCGGCGCTTCATGGCGGAAATTCTGGAGCCGCGCGCGGAGGAGTTGTGCGAATTGGTTCGCGAACATCTGCGTCAGGCCGGCGTGCTGGAATTGTGCAACGCGGGCGTGGTGCTCACCGGCGGCGCGTCGCGCATGAGGGGATTAAATGAGGTATTTGAAAAGGTGATGAAGAAGCCGGTGCGGGTGGCATCGCCGCAACCGCTGCTCCAGTTGCCGGACGGATTGATGGAGCCGGAGTTCGCGACCGCTGCGGGCCTGGCGCTCTATGCCCATCGCACCACGATGACCAGGATGGTCCAGGAGCAGCAGGGGTTTGGCGCGAAGGTCAGAACCCTGCTGGCGCGGCTGGGCGCCTAGAACAAGCTTCGGGTTGGAGCAGGGGAGAGCAATTTTGGGGTCGGATCGCAACAAAGAGGTGAAGTGAATCATGAGTGACGAAAGAAAAATGCAGCAGGCGGAGAGTGACATTCGGATCCAGTTCAATGAGGACCCGAAAAACAACGCGCGGATCAAGGTGATCGGCGTGGGCGGCGGCGGGGGGAATGCGGTGAATCGCATGATCTCTGCCGGCATGGAAGGCGTGGAATTTGTGGTCGCCAACACCGACCTGCAGGCGCTTCAGATGTCGCGCGCGCCGGTCAAGATCCAGCTCGGCACCAAGCTGACCACCGGCCTCGGCGCCGGCGCCAACCCTGAGATCGGCCGCCGCGCAGCGCTGGAAGATGCGGACCAACTGATCGAGGCTATGGAAGGCAGTGACATGATTTTCGTCACTGCCGGTCTGGGCGGCGGCACCGGGACCGGCGCTGCGCCGATCATCGCGTCCCTTGCCAGCGAAATGGGCGCGCTCACCGTTGCGGTTGTGACGAAGCCGTTTGCTTTTGAAGGCAAGCGCCGCATGACGCAAGCCGAGCGCGGCATGGCCGAGTTGGTGGACTCCGTTGACACCATGATCGTCATCCCTAACGAGCGCCTGCTCGCCGTGGCCCAGAACGCGGGCTTCTTCGAATCGTTCCGCGTGGCCGACGATATCCTGCGCCAGGCGGTCCAAGGCATTTCTGACATCATCACCATCCCCGGCATCATCAACCGCGATTTCGCCGACGTAAAAACCATCATGCAGGGAATGGGCCATGCCGTGATGGGAACAGCCGTCGCGAAGGGCGAGCGTCGCGCCATCGAAGCCGCGCAGGCAGCCATTTCCTCGCCGCTGCTCGAAGAAGGCGCGATTGACGGCGCCCGCGGCATCCTTATTAATATCACCGGCTCCAGTTCACTGAAGCTGTCGGAAGTTAACGAAGCTTCCACCATCATTCAGGAAGCGGCCCATGAGGAAGCCAACATTATCTTCGGCGCGGTCCTGAACGAGCGCATGGAAGACCAGGTGAAGATCACCGTGATCGCTACGGGCTTCAAGAGCGATGCCCCGCAGCGCCGTGAGCGCGAGCGGACGGTCAGCATTACGCAACAGGCCATCACCTCCGCGCGGACCGCTTCTGCCTATCAGGCGCCACAAGCAGCGGCTGCCTCTGCGAAGGTGAACGGGTTTGCACAGGCTGCTGCCGCGCATTCTGCCCCAATGGCGGAAGTCGCTCCAGCGTCTGCTGCCCGGATGGTTGCCGCTCCGGCCCGCGAAACTCCGACTCTTGCCACCGTCGCGGAATCCATCCGCGCGGCTGCCATTGAACCCGACGACCTCGACGTGCCCGCCTTCATCCGCAAGCGCGGCGAGATCAACTGAACCCTTAAGCAACCTTCTCTAGCTCTGGGGGACTACGCTCCCCCAGACCACCTTTTTCGCCGGAACGGACGGTCTGGCTGTATGTACTGCAAACCAGAGCACATGCAGCAGCATCTCTCATAGTTGACCAGTAAGGTACCTACTCCGGTCTTCAGGTGAATTAACGATTGTCGCCGTCGAGCAGCTTCTCTTAGTATCGCTAATAAGCGCCGTCGGAAAGAACCAAGCACCGCAGCCGAAAATTTGGGACCCGGATCCATGACCCTTCGTCTTCGCATCTCGCTCATTATTGCTTCTGCTTTCTTCATTTTTTCTGTTTGCTCCGCTCGCTCGGTTGATACGCCTGCCGCTAAGGCGAGTTCGTCATCCTCGGTCACCGAATCTGCGCACGCCCGCAAGCGGCTGGCCCGGCACCGCCATCGCCGCACCGCCGCACGCCCGGTGCGCGCCAAGCGGCCCAGCGCCCGCATGCATCACTCGCGCGCCGCCACATCAGCAAAGACCGCATCGGTGAAAACGGTCAGCATCACCCACAAGCGGACGCGCCGGCATCATTATGTGGAGCGCTTTACCGCGAGCTCTTACGCCACTGACATCACGGATGGCGACGTCACCGAAGGCGAGGATCCCGTCGTCCGCCAGGCCGCGATTGACGCACTCGGCAACATGAACGGCACCGTGGTCGCAATCAATCCAACGGACGGTCGCATTCTCGCGATGGTCAACCAGAAACTCGCGCTTTCCAGCGGCGCTGAGCCCTGCTCCACGATTAAGATCTCCGTCGCTCTTGCGGCGCTGAGCGAAGGCCTCATCACGCGCGAAACTCCGGTGCAGCTCGGGCGTCGCTCGCAGATGACCCTGACCGAAGCGTTGGCTCATTCCAACAACGCCTACTTCGAAGCAGTGGGACGCCGTCTCGGCTTTGAGCGCGTCAGCTATTACGCCCACCAGTTCGGCCTGGGCGAGTTGGCCGGATACCACATTCAAGGCGAGCATTTGGGTGAGTTTCCCACCCATGAGCTTCCGGAAAAACTCGGCGGCGTCGGCAAGATGTGCTCGTTCGGCGAGAGCATCTCCATGACTCCGCTTCAGCTCGGCGCCCTTGTTTCGGCAATCGCGAACGGCGGCACGCTCTACTACCTCCAGCATCCGACTTCTCCCGAGGAAGTCGTGAATTTCCAGCCGCACATGAAGCGGCGTCTTCCCATTGCCAACCTCGTGCCTGAGATTTCTCCCGGCATGACGGGAGCCGTCGAATACGGCACCGCGCGCAGCCTTCGCCTCAATTTCAGTGAAGAGCAGATCCTGGGCAAGACGGGCACGTGTTCCCAGAACGGCACCCGCTTCGGATGGTTCGCGTCATACGCGAACACCCAGTACGGGCGCATCGTCACCGTGATCTTTCTTGAGGGTGGCAGGCCCACGTACGGACCCAAAGCCGCCGAGATCAGCGGACGCTTTTACCGCGCGCTATACGACCACAACTTCTTCGCCCAACCGGCCACCGCAGCCCGCCGCTCAGGGGAAGGATCGTCGGCGGTGGGAGCCGAACAGTAGAACCATTGCCAGAAGTGCCAAAATTGCCAAAGATTGAAAATTGAAGACCCCCGAACAAAAATTCCTGGGGTGCAATTTTTTCAATTGTGGCAATTCCGGCGAGCTGGTTTATTTCTTCCTCGGTCTTCCCCGTCTTGGACGCGCCTTGGCAAACACGCCGGCCAGCCGTATCTGCTCGTCATTCAACTGTGGATAGGCCTTCATAATTTCCCGCGGTTCCAGGCCTGACTCCAGCATGTCGCCAATCGTCTGCACTGGAATTCTTGTCCCTTTCACCAGCGGACTGCCACCCAGGTAATCCCGGTCAACCGTGATCATGCGTTCGGCATTTCGCAGGTCACGCAGGTTGCGGGCCAGCTTGGTCCTTACGCGAGCCACGTCCACCCACAAGACATCATTAATTCTTATCTGCGGGCGGCGCCGGAACAGGCACACCGACTTGAACACAAACTTCCTCAGGCGCAAAGGCAACTGCTTCACGCCTTCGGCTTCCAGCATCAGGCACAACAGCGCCGCATCCGGCAGGTAACGGTTCTTGTTCACCCTGCGTCCCTTTTCTTTTCTCAAAAAGACCGGGATAGCGTCGCTGTCAATCGCCTTCTGCACTTTCTTCAGCGGCAGCCCAGTCACCGTGGCTGCCTGCGTGGGCGTAAATAAAAGCAAGTTCATGAATGTATTTTACCCATATGGGGGACGTATTGCAAGAGCAAATACTCTCGTCGGGGATATTTTCGTCTTTCCGGCGAAGCCATAAAGTGATCTTCAGCAACACACATTTCCCGAATTTTCCGCATCCAAGAAGCCAGGAAGAAATTGCTTGGGGACCAACCGGATGGAAGAGTGACGTCATTTACTAGAATTCTGTGCGTCGCCTGTTCACACCAGACGATGGTGGATTTGCAGAGCGCATTAAGCAGTTCCAGCACTGTGGTGCTCACTGCCGCAAGTCCAGAGCAGGCGGCCGCGATCTGTGTTGCTGAATCCATCGCGCTAGCCATTGTGGACGCTGAATCAATCCGGGGCAAGGAATGGTCGGTCGTGAAGACGCTCAAACTGGTCCGGCCTATGCTTCCTGTAATTCTCCTGGATGAGCGGGCCGATGGGCGGCGACCGGAGTTGCCCGACGGAGTA
Source organism: Terriglobales bacterium (assembly GCA_025934025.1). GTDB lineage: Bacteria > Acidobacteriota > Terriglobia > Terriglobales > Acidobacteriaceae > Angelobacter. Next base: position 10,694 of record JAICYU010000051.1, on the reverse strand, counting down.
ACTGGGCTCGTCTCGATTTCCATGCCCTTGGAACTTCCCGCGAAGATCGCTGACTTCCTCAAGAAAGAAATGCCAAAGGTATAACCGGCAGCGCTCCGCCGGCATTCAGCCGCTGCTCTCTTTCGACCAGGCCATCTCCGAGGATTCAATCAAATCACGATTTGGTCAGAGCTGAATGCTCATGCTGAGTGCTGAAAGCTGCTCTCTTCCCGTAACATGAACCACGGAGAGGAACTTTCCGATTGCGCAGCCGGCTTGCTGTCTTTGTCAGCATCGTTCAAGGCATCATCTTTCTTGGCCACCTGTTTCTATACTTTTCCTGGAGTTTCTTCTGGGGAGGCGCAGCATCGTCATGGCAGGCAATGCTCGCGCTTGGGCTGCTGTCCGTCAGTTTTGTGGCAGCGTCGTTCCGCGGGTGGTATTCATTTCATCCCATCGTTCGGGTCTGGTATACAGCTTCGGCGGTCTGGCTGGGGATCGCCAGCTATTGCATGTGGGCAGCGCTCCTGTGCTGGATCGTGTACGGGTTCTCCGCGCTGCTGCATCTGGAATGGTCTCGATCTGCCATCGCCGATGTGCTGTTCGGCACGGCCATCCTCGCCAGCCTCTACGGCCTCATCAATGCGAACACTCTGCGCGTGAAACGGCTCACGCTGGAGCTGCCCAATCTCCCGGCACAATGGCGCGGACGCACGGCGGCGCTCATCAGCGACCTGCACCTCGGACACGTCCGCAATTACCGCTTCATTCGCAAAGTAGTGGCGAGGCTGGCGCGCTTACGGCCCGACATTGTTTTTATCGCGGGCGACCTTTACGACGGGACGGCCGGAGACTTCGAGCGCCTGGCGCGTCCCTGGAAGCATTATTCAGCTCCTCTGGGCGTGTTCTACATTGCCGGCAATCATGAAGAGTTTTACAGCCACGCTGAATACCTGCCCGCTTTGCAGCACACCTGTGTTCGCGTGCTCGAGAATGAAAAGCTCGAGGTTGATGGACTACAGATCGCCGGAGTCCACTACCGCGACGCCCGCGATCCGCAGCATTATCGCCAAGTCTTGCAAGGACTCGGCCTGGACCGTAATCGCGCAAGCATTCTGCTGCTACACGCGCCGCTGCACTTGATGATCGCCGAAGAGGAGAGGATCAGTCTGCAACTTTCCGGGCACACCCACGGCGGCCAGTTCTTTCCCTACACGCTGATTGCGCGCCGCGTCTGGGGGAAGTTCATTCACGGATTGCAGCACGCCGGCCGTTTGCAGGTCTATACGTCCTACGGAACTGGCACCTGGGGCCCGCCATTTCGTCTGGGAACCTATGCGGAAATTGTGCTCCTGGAATTCCGCTAGACGTTCATCGCGTTAGCGATGAATCTAAGTCCAAATTGACCCATTACCTGGAATCCGGTGGTCTCAGCAGAATTCTTTAACCGACACTTGACGGCGAAACTGTTGCGTTCCGGCTTTTCTTGGATGCGCTTCCAGTGCGTTGCTGTAGTTCTTTGGCCAGCAAGGCTGTTTTGCGCTCCACGCCCCAGCGATAGCCGCCGAGGCTGCCATTCTTCTGCACCACGCGATGGCACGGCACAACCACCGCCACGGGATTGGCAGCGCATGCATTAGCCACCGCCCGGACTGCTTTTGGCTTGCCAATGGAGTGCGCCACCGCCGCATAGCTGCGGGTTTCACCCTGCGGGATCTGCCGCAATGCATTCCACACCTTCTGCTGGAAAACGGTTCCACGAATATCCAGAGGAATTTCGCGCGGGAAGCTGGAACCTTCCAGCAATCCAAGGATGTCCGCGGCAATGGTTTGCATCGTTGCATCGCTTCGCTCCAAAGTCGCAGCGGAAAACTCCTGCTGTAACTCTTTCGCCAGATCTTGCTCGCTCTCGCCAAAGCGAATGCAGCACACACCCCGTGACGTGACAGCCACCAGCAGCTTGCCCAGTTTGGTTGAAAGTACTGTAAAGTTGATTGTGGCGCCTTTGCCACCACGCTGAAATTCCGCCGGCGTCATGCCCAGGTGCGCGGCGCTCGATTCATACGCGCGGCTGCTGGAACTGTAGCCTGCCTCGTAGATCGCCTCCGTCACGCTCGCAGCAGCGTGCAGGGATTGCTTGAATTTCTCTGTCCGTCGCGCCTGTTGATATTGTCTGGGCGTGATGCCCAGAGTGCGCTTGAACAGCCGCTGAAAATGAAACGGGCTCAGTGTGGCGCGCTGCGCCAGTTCCGCCAGGGACAGCGTGCTCTCCAGGTTGTTTTCGATATAGCGGCAGACAGCCTTAATCGTCTCCGTCTGAGCACTGTTCTGTTGTGGAGTGCAGCGTCGGCAGGGCCGGTAGCCTGCCTGCTGCGCCTCTGCCGGCGTATTAAAGAACTCCACCTGCTCGCGCCGCGGCCTCCGGCTGGGACACGTGGGTCGGCAGAAAATTCCTGTGGACTTCACGGCATAAACAAACTCTCCGTCACCTGCCATGTCCCGCCCCAGGACCATGGACCATTTCTGATTTTGACTGCTGCTCACAAGCTCCATCATAGTGCTTTCTCCTGAAGATGAGACTAGCGGGTTGAGGCGACGGCCGCTATCCGCAGCTTGCGCTCAAAGTCAAAATGTGTTTGGATCAATCGGTCCGCATCAGCGCACAAGATTCAGCCGTTCTCCAATCGGGTGGAATGCGGGCACTCCTGCCCGCGATAAACCTACAAACCTGTTCGCGGGCAAGAGTGCCCGCGTTCCAAAGGACAAATCCATTGCGCTCGCGTCTTTTTGTCTTTGCGGCACGAAAGCATCATGAAACGAGCTTCCACTTCCACACTACTACCCAGCATCTACTCTCATCCTAGCCAAAGCAGGGTAGCTGCTGAACTATACTAGTAATAGATTTGTAATCTCTAATAATTCACCCAGAGCTTCTCCTGCTCGTAACTGCTTTATTTGCATAGAATATCCAGTTGTAGATTCCAGGTTGGGCCGGTTAAGAGTTGCGTTCGTGCGGTGTTCGCGGCCCGGAAAGTACGCGAAATAGGCCAATCATCATATTGTCCGGCGGAACACGCCCCTCAGCGACGGAGCAAAAAGGCTACGCATCGTGCTATCCTCTGGCGTACGCCGCTTGGTCGCACAAGATGGTTGTGAAGTTTGAATCAGCAGGAGAAAGCAAACTTGCCTACCTCCCCAATGGCTCGCCTGCGTGTCGCCGCATGGATCGTCACCATAATTCTGCCCGTGGTGGCATGGTTCACTACCCGCTATGCGTTCGTTAATTTTCATCCAGGAGTAGGTGTATTCTTCACCGCTGCCGCGTGTCTTTGCGCAGCGATTGGAGGGATGCCGCAGGCCCTTGCCGCGATCGCTCTGAACGGCGCCGCGATGGCCGGCTTTGTTTATGTGTATCAGCCAGGCACGACGCGCAGCAATCTGGAGCTTTGGGTGGCGCTGCTGGTGGCCGTGGCGCTGATTGTCGGCTATGCGCGCCAGAGATGGTGGGCGGCGGAGACGCTGGCCGGGCGGCTGAAATCTGACCTCGCGCGTTTGCGCGATGAATTGGAATCGCAACGCACGGACCTCAAGCGTTTTCACGACCTCAGCGTTCGTCTTTCCAGCAGCCTGGAATTGCAGCGCCTCCTGAATGACGTCCTAACGTCTGTCGCGGCGTTGCAGAAAACCGATCTTGCCATGTTGCTGGTGCTTCCGGGACGCAGCAGCAGGCAACTGCGCGTGGAAACTTACACCGGATTCACATCGGAACAGATCAAGCTGTTCGGTGAGATCAGCCCGGCGTTCTTCTCGCCCGAGCGGCGCGTGCTGGTGGAAGATATTGGAAAGCATCCGCTGGATTTCCCTTTCCTCGATGCCGCTCAACGCATCGGCTTCCGCTCTGTATTCAGCATTCCCATCGTGAACGCGAAGGGCGAACCGCTGGGAGTGGTTGCGAGCTTCTTCCGCCATCCGCATTCTCCGAGCGAGCGCCAGAGCCGTTTGGTGGAGCTCTATGCCCGCCAGGCCGCGAATGCTCTGGACAACGCACGCCTGTATCGCGATTCTCTGGATACACTCGCCGCCGAGCAGCGGCGCAGCGCCGTGCTGCGATCGCTGGCGGAAGCTTCCGTCCAGATCAACTCCGCTCTGGCGCTGGACTCTCTGTTACAAACCATTACAGACCAGGCGCGCAGCATCATTGGGGCGCGCCACGCCTTTACCACGTTGCTTCCAAAAGGAGTGTGGAACCAGGGAATCACCTGCTCTTCCGCGGCCGAAGGAGAACAGGCATTCGGCTTTCCCGAAGAGAGCGCGGAAGTTTTCATGCTGGCTTGCAGCCTGAATACTCCGTTGCGGATCGCTCCCGGCGCCAAGGGAAATGAGCCCTTGCGCAGCATGATCAAGACTCCGGCCGCAGCCCGGCACGGCTGGCTCGCGGCGCCGCTGGTTACGCGCGATGCCCGCAACCTCGGGCTTATCCAGCTTTCGCAGAAACTCACTGGAGACTTCTCCGTTGATGACGAGGCCATTCTTGTGCAGCTTGCTCACATGGCATCAGTGGCGGTGGACAACGTGCGTCTGTATCGCGAAGCGCAGGAGCAAATCGCGGAAACCAAGCGCGCGCAGGAAGCGCTGGAGCGCAGCAAGGAAGCAATGGAAGTTGCGCAGAAATACGTTGGAATCGGCGTCTGGGAGTGGGACCTGCAAACCGGCGCTCTGGCATGGTCTGACCAGATTCGCCGGCTGCACGGCTTTTCCGCGGAGACATTCGACGGCCGCTACGAGACATGGATGGAGGCGATCCATCCTGAAGACCGCACCCAGGTACACCGCTCGATTACCCAGGCAATGGCGCGCAGCGGCGAGTATGAGGTGCAGTACCGCGCTCTTTATCCTGACCGCAGCATTCACTGGCTGGAAGCGCGCGGCCGCGCCATTCTGATTGGCGAAACCCCAGTGCGCATGCTGGGCGTAGCGATTGACGTCACGTCGCGCAAGCTGGCCGAAGAAGCGCTGCGCGATTCAGAAAAACTGGCTGCCACCGGACGCCTCGCCGCCAGTATCGCGCACGAGATCAACAATCCGCTGGCCGCAGTGATGAACGCGCTTTACATTCTGCGAACGAATCCCAGCATGGCACAAGACTCGCTGGAATATGTGAGGACCGCGGAAGCGGAACTGGCCCGGGTGGTCCACATTACCAGACAGACTCTGGGATTCTACCGCCAGATCTCATCGCCGGTTGTCACTTCCGTTCCCGAGCTCATGGAAGACGTTCTCGCGGCCTTTGGATCGAAGATGGAGAGCCGCAAGATCTCTGTCGCCAAGACATTCTCGGCTGTCGCGAGTCTTGCCGGATTCCCTGCGGAGCTGCGGCAGCTCTTCTCCAATTTGGTCCTCAATGCCGTGGAAGCGCTGCCGGAGAGCGGCATGCTTTCCGTGCGGGTCCGACGCGCACACGATGGGCAGCAAACCGAAGGCATCCAGATTACAGTTGCAGACAACGGCCCCGGCATCCCGCGAGAAAATTTCTCTCGGATTTTTGAACCGTTCTTCACCACCAAGGAGCAGAAGGGCACCGGCCTTGGCTTGTGGGTGAGCCAGGGCATCGTGCAAAAGCATGGGGGCCACATGAAGGTCCGCAGCAGCAGTGGAGCGGAACACCACGGCACCTGTTTTGTGGTTTTCCTGCCGCTCGCGATTGCCGCCGAGGGTGAGAATGTACCAGCCGCGCTGCCGGCTCACCTCGCCGGTCGCGCCGCTGCTACCGGAAACGATCTCTCGGCTGCTTAAAAGCTAACGTGCCGTGTTGCTCCTGGTCGCGTCTCATCTGATATTGAACGGAACTGAAAGCGCCACTCCGGCTCCTGCCAGGTTGGTGGTTGCCTGAAGGACATAACCGGTCCCGCTCTTGTTCAACGAGTTGCTGGCGAAGATTGCAATTCCATTGTTCTTGGTAACAGCTACTGTGGTCCCGCTCAGGACCGCGCCGCCGGGATTCACCGCAAAACTCAAAGTGACGGTCACTCCGGAGACGCCCTTCCCTTGCGCATCCAAGACCTGCACCTTAAGCGAAGGGGTGATCTGTGAGTTAGGGGAAGAGTCGCTGGGCTGAACAAAAAAGCTGACGTTGAAGATCGCTGCCACGGTGAGCGAGAAGCTCCTGCTCGCAAGCTGCTGCGGCGAAGACGAGTCAGCCACCTGCACGCTGAATGAGAACGTTCCCGTTGCAGTCGGCGTGCCGGAGATCACCCCTGCGGTGCTCAAAGAGAGCCCGCCCGGCAAAGACGAGCCGGATGAAAGTGACCACACCAGCGGTGCAATGCCGCCGGTTGTGGCAAGCGTCTGCGTATATGCGGCTCCAAATTTTGCCGGGGCAAGACCGGTGGTTGTAATCGCCAGCGGCGCCGCAATCCGGATGGTAAGCGATTGCGTTTTGGTCTGCTGCGGCGTTCCACTGTCCTGAACCTGCGCCACGAAACTGAAGCTGCCGGCGTTGGTTGGAATCCCGCTGATCACGCCCGCCGTGCTCAAGGCAAGTCCCGGAGGCAAGGCGCCGGAGCTGAGAGCCCAGGTGAAGGTCGAGTTGCCTCCGCCGGCAGCCAGAGTTTGTGAATAAGGAACGTTCAGCAGGCCATCCGCCAGGGTTGCTGTGTTGATTACCAGAGGCGTGGCGATAGTGATGCTCAATGATCTGACTGCCACGCTGGGCGTTGGCGTGGAAGAGTCCGTCAGTGACACTGAGAAGCTGAATTGTCCGGTCGCGGTGGGCGTGCCGGAGATTGTTCCTGCAAAACTGTCCAATACGAGTCCTGGAGGCAGGCTGCCGCTTGTTACAGCCCACGTCAATGGCACTGTTCCGCCAAAGGAGGTCAAGGTTGCGAAATAGCTCACACCCTGGATTCCGGCTGTTAACGTTCCATTCGTGGTTGTGATCGCCAGGGTAGCGGGAGGAGTTACGGTTCCCGTATTCGCGGCCTGCGAGACAATCACCGGCGTCACATTGTTAACGATCTGCTGCAAAGTATCGGTGCTTCCGACGTTCGCGCGCAACGTCACGAACGCCGATTCTCCCGGACGCAAATTGATGGTCGCATTCTTGGTGCTGGGATTGTTGGTTTCCGTATCAGTGAGCTGGGCGGCGGTCTCAATGACCGGATCAGGAATGCTCACCTGAACCGTGTTCTGCGCCTGCGACGCGAGCTGGCAGTTCTGTGATGTCGGCGTCAAATACGTCTTGCTCAGCACCAACTGCAATGTTGTCCCGGCAGGCTGCGTGCCGAACAGCTTCACTGCATACGACCCCACGGTATTGCCATTGTTGGTGATGGTGTAGGTGGCGTCGGTCGTGGTCTGATCGGCTAACGCTGGATTCAGGATCGCCGGCGTCGCGATTGTTGGATTCAGGATCGCGGGATTCAAGATCGCAGGATTCAGCGCGGCCGAGAACGCCGGGTTCAGAATCGCGGGGTTGAGGATTGCCGGATTGAGGATCGCCGGATTCAAGATCGCCGGATTCAGAATGGCCGGGTTCAGGATGGCCGGATTCAGAATCGCGGGATTATAAACTTCAGCATTCAGAATCGCCGGATTGAGAATGGCCGGCGTGTCCGGATCAATAATCTGCGGCGCTGTCGGATCAGGATTCAGCGTTGCGCTCGCAGACAAGCCTCCCGCCACCAGCGTTCCTCCCGGCGCAGTGATCTCCTGGACGTTCACAGTCACGCTGGCCGTAAGGTTTGCTGACTGAACAAAAACCGGTCGCGAAATCCCGGCGAGTCCGGAAATGGTTACGTCTTCTGAAGTCACAGCCGGGCCAAACTGCTGCAATGAAGCCGAGCCTGCTGGATCAGGCGTTCCATTGGCCAGCAGCGGTTGATTGGCGATGGTGATGCGGAAACTCTTTTCCAGCGTGGTGGTGTTCTGCACGGTCAAGGCGAACATGCGCTGAAGGAGCGCGGTTGTGTTGGGAATGAAGCCCAGGCTCTTGGAATTTCCCGGCGCTGCCACGTAAAGCCCAGGCGCAACGCGCGAGGTGTAAATATTCTGGTTGCGCATTCCGCTGTGATTGTCGTCAGAGCAGCCGGGCACGGTTTGCGTGGGATCAAACACGCTGGGATGCGGCGACGTGGGATTGGAAGCGGAAAATGGCGGCGTGTAGTTGTTCCAGTTCCCGTCAGAAGGCGGACGCACGTCGCGATTGTCCGTCCACACGGCATGAAATATCGGATTGCTACTGGTCGCGGTGTTGAAGCTCCATTTGCCGTTGCTGAAAACAAACGGTGGCGCGCCGGCCACATCAATGTAGTCGCCGATGAACGGCTGCGTGCCCTGCACAAACAGCGGCAGGTTGGGCGTGTTCACCTGAAGCTGCTCAGCCACTGTGCTGGAATCAAACGGATTGATGCCGAACTGGTAGCGCGAAATGCGGAACGAAGCAAAGCTGGGAACTACCAGGCTTCCGGCAGGCAGCGGGGCCGTTTGCGCGCCTTCAAGATCTATCGTGTGGCGACGAATGGTAAGAGTCGTAGTGGGCGTGAGCAGGCCATCGCTGACGAACGGGTTGAATACCGCGTCGGGATTGAAGCCGGGACTCGTGGGATCAAGTTCGCCGAGTAGTTGGCGCGTCTCAAGAAAACTCTTCTGGTCCGGCGACGGCGTGAAGATTCCCAGCGTGTGGTCCTGGCGAAGATCGTAATACGCGAGCATCAGCTTGCCGGCGTTGAAGCTGAGCGACGGCATGAGCTGATGACCGCGTGATGGATTGGAGAGATTCGGGAAGGGATTTCCCAGATCATCCGGAACCTGACCCAGATCCACTGGGGTTCCCGCCGCCGGCCAGGTGAGACCGTCGGCAGACACCGACATCATGATGCGAGCATCACCGTTGGCCTGCCGTTGCGACCACGCCACGTACACGCGGCCGCTGTCATCTACTGCCATGGTCGGGTAAGTGTTGCTGCGGAAAGAACCGCCAAAGGGCGCAGCTACGCTCAGCCCCTGATCAATGGGGCAGCCCGGGCCGGTCGGGGTCGCCAGGCACGATGACGGGAAGGTGACTACATCCACCGGCGCGCTGAAGGTTTGCCCGCCATTGGTGGATTTCGCGATGGCCATTCCGCCGGAATGAAAGCTGTCAGCAAAGCGCCGCCAGACTACGTACACCGTGGCGGCTGGGTTCGCGGCGCTGCTCGGGTCAACAGCGATCACAGAAGCCTGGTTGGTTGCGCCATCTGCAATCTTCACCGGCAGGCTGAAGGTCTTGCCGCAATCGGTGGAGCGGGCAAAGAAAATTTTCGATTGCCCGTGGTTGTCATCGTCGTCCTGGTCGCTGCCATCGTGGCCGCTGCCGCTTCTGTCATCGCTGCTACTGGTGGACGTACTGAACGCCGAGTAGCTCACAAATACGGTTCCCGCCGGAACCGTTTCAGTCCCGCTGCTGCCATCAGGATTGGTGAAATTCAACGTGCAAGTGGCTGTGCCTCTGGGAACATCCACCGCCAGCCAGGGCTTGTCGAGAAAGACAGTTGAACTGCCGCGTGCCACCACCGTCTGGCCCAGATAGCGAATGGAATCGGCGGGCGCAACGTTCGTGATGGCGCCCTGGGTGCGGGTAGCGTCGCCGTTCTCGCGATTATCGTTGTCAACGAAGCGGCCAATGAAGACGGCACTCGGCGCATTGGTTCCGCGATTGAAGGCCAGCGCGGCATAATAGAAGAGGCCGTTGGTGCCTGCGCGCACCGCCGGATCGGCCCCCGCTTGCAGTCCGTGGACAGGTGAAGCAGCGCCGTCAGTTGACGAATCCAGCGGATAGCCCGGCATCAGCGTGCTCTGCCAGGTCTGCCCGCCATCGAACGATTTGAAGATTCCCAGCCACGCGTCGCCGCGCTCCTCGATTCCCAGAAGTCCGGGAAGATCTACCGTCCGGTAATCGTTCGCGCCGGCAAAAAGATGCAGCGGATTGCGGGTGGACACCGCCACCGAAGGCTCATTCTGGCGCTGCAGGAACGGATCGCCGGTGGTCCAATCCGTGCCGGAAACCATGTTGACATTCGTGCCGGCGGAAGCGTTTTGCGCGGCGGTGGTTGCGGGGAAACAGCAGAGGAGAGCTGCCGCAAGCGCAAGCAGCCACAGTGACTTGAACCGTGCCATACCAAACCTTTTTCTTTCAGCCGCCTGACCTGATTTTCAGGAGAGCAGCAACCTGGGACTTATCCGGGCCGGAGGAAAGGGGGTGCTGCGAAGAGAGAACTCCGTCCTTTATGAGCACTGAGTGCGTGGATGGGATAAAAGTATGTGGCTGACGTACAAACACTGTCAAGCAAACAGAAGATAAGATTTTTCTTTTTTTCGAAATACGCAAAATACGCGATGCCCAATACTGAAAAAGCAGATTGCCGGGCGTGATTTCCGCTAAAAGTAAAAAACCGCTAGGTGTGGCAGGGATGATAAGAGCCGGGAGTTCCAGGCGTGCCGGGAATAATGACGTCAGGTGTTGCGGGAGTTCCCGGCACATTGCCCACGCCGGGCGTGCCTGGACTGCCAGGGACCACTACATCCGGACTGCCCGGAGTACCCGGATCGTAGCAGAGCTTTGGTTTGGCCGGAGGCTTTACGATTTGTGGCGCGCTGTTCTGTGCTGAGTACTGCTGCACCGCGGCTTGCACGCGATCACGCTCCAGCAGAAGCGGCGATTGCAGCACGATCTCGACTGG
>JAICYU010000229.1 GCA_025934025.1 Terriglobales bacterium | reverse complement strand
GACGATGATCCAGCCATGCTCGAGTACACCCAGGCGCTTCTCGCCTCGGAGCCGTATCGCATCGAGTTGGCAACGAATGCAGCGCAGGCGGTTCAGCTCCTGGAGCACGGACTCGCGCCTGATTTGATCCTGCTCGACATCGCCCAGGCCGGCGGCGATGGATTGAAAGCCATGGAAGCCTGCCTCGCGGCGCGTCCGGGACAGAAAATCGTCGTGTTCTCGTGCTTGAGTCATCCGGATGTCATCGTGCAAGCGCTGCGGCATGGTGCTCTCGATTTCATCGCCAAACCGTTCTACAAATCAGACTTGGAACACGTCCTGCACCGCTGTCTGGCACCTTCGTCCGAAGTCACGCAGAGCGGTTCGCAGGTTGAATCCATTGCCGGTGGATTATCTTTTGTTGCTGCCAGTCCCGCAATGAAACAAATTCGCACTCGGCTGGCGCAACTGGCCGCTGTGGATATGCCGGTGTTGTTGCTGGGCGAAAGCGGTGTTGGCAAAGAGGTGCTCGCGCGCCTGATACATCAGCTCTCAGCCCGCGCCAACAAACCGTTTCTCAAGGTGAATTGCGCTGCATTGCCCTTGGACTTGCTGGAAAGCGAGCTTTTTGGCTATGAAGCGGGAGCTTTCACCAGCGCGACTCGATCCAAGCCCGGAAAATTTGAACTGTGCCACGGAGGCACTCTTTTTCTGGACGAGATCGGCGAGATGAGCTCGTCGCTTCAGGCCAAGCTGCTGCACGTCCTGCAGGACGGCCAGTTTTCCCGTCTCGGAGCGAGGAATGTCAGCCATGCTGACGTGCGCATTGTGGCAGCTACCAACATCAACGTGCAGAAAGCGATGGAAACTCGCGGGTTTCGCGAAGACCTCTATTACAGGCTCAGCGCGTTCACCATCAAAATTCCGCCATTGCGCGAACGCCGCGAAGAAATCCCTCTTTTGTTTCGGCATTTCCTCGAAGAGTTTTCCCGGCGCTACGCGCACCAGGCCCCTGCGTATTCTCAACGGCTCATCACCGCATGCAGCCGTCACGACTGGCCGGGAAACTTGCGCGAGTTGGAAAATTTCGTCAAACGTTTTCTGGTCCTCAAAGACGAACGGCTCTCAATCGCCGAACTGCAGCAGGAGCCAGAGATCGAGATGGAAGCAGGTGAGAAAGAAAGTGGCTGCAACCACTCTGAAGAAGGCAAGTGCCTGAAGATGCTGGTACGCAAGTTGAAGGAACGCGCGGAAGAAAAGGTGATCGAAGAAGTCCTGGCCGCGAACAACTGGAATTGCAAGCTCGCGGCATCGCAATTGCACATCAGCTACAAGGCGCTGTTGTACAAGGTCAAACAGTACGGGCTTTCTCCATCGAATGCGTCAGATGGATTAATGAGCAGTACAGCAGCCGGAATGCGGAGCACACATGCCTGATCATGCGTTCCTGGAAAAAGTTGTAGTGCATCTGGCCGACCGCAAGCTGCTGAAAGGCTACATGGACATGGCTGAGTCCGTGGCAGGGGCCAATATCATCTGCAATGGCCATTCCGTCCCGGAACAGATCGAAATGGAACTGGTCAGCGGTGGACGGGCAAGTATTGACCTCAGATCGGCCAAGGCGCTTTTCTTTGTCAAAGAGTTTGACGGACAACCGCAATATTCTGACCTGAGGTTCTTTCGGCGGACTCCGGAATTTGCCGGATTGTGGGTGCGAGTCCGGTTCCATGATGATGAGCTCGCCGAAGGCCTGGTGCAGAACTCTCTCGACTTCCTGCTTAATCGCGGATTCCTGATGAAGCCATCCGATCCTCGCAGCAACAACCGCTTCATCTATGCTCTCAAGAGTGCGATTACCGGATTTGAAGTGCTCGGCTTGAGGAATGAGTATTGAGCCGGGCACCGAATGATGATGCTTCAAACGCTTAGCGCTTTTCAACCCGTCAACGATCGCCAAAACAGATCCCCTCACTCCGTGAGAGCCGACAGCGACAACGATTTGGCGCGAGTCTTCTCAATCTCCGCAACTGCAAGAACACATTCAATGGAAAACATTTTCCACTGAATGCTGGAAACGAATTTCCACTCCAATCTTTGCCCATCCCCTGCTGGCAGCTTTAAAGGGCCAGTGTCCGCGGAAAAACCGGCACAAACATGCATAAGGGCCGGACATTTCGTGTTCTCGGTCGCACTCTGCGGATTGGCAGCTCACATGCTTCTCACCAGAACAAATTCATTGCTCATGGCTGCGCAATGAACCTCTTGCTGGCCACAGGACGGCAGACCTTTGGCCAGCCTTTTTTCACAAATGAAGGGGAGAAGGGCGGAACAACTATATGACGCTTCAACAGAACAGGTTCATCATCGCTTTTTCGTGTCTCGCGCTTTTGCTGGGATTCGTCCCAGGGTACGCGGGAGGTCCCGCGAATCGCAATCTCGCATCACTCAAGACGGCGCCGATTCCCGGCCCAACGGCAACAGAACTGAATGACGTGGTGCTGGATAAAAACGCCGCCATCGCTCTTGGCAAAGCTTTCTTCTGGGAGGCGAATTTTGGCAGCGATGGAGTGACTGCTTGTGCCAGTTGTCATTTTGGCGCCGGCGCGGATACCCGCACCGTGAATGAAACCGATCCCGGGCTGCGCCGCGTGGATGCGAACGGCTTCCCTTCGGCGGACTCCACTACATTCTTCCCCGGCTTTGGGCCGAACCATCGCCTTAGCCTGTCTGACTTTCCCTTGCACAAGCTGTCCGATCCCAACAACTCAGGGTCCGCCGTGATTTCTGATAACAACAACATCGTGGGATCGCAGGGCGTTTTTCTCTTCAAGTTTAATGATGTTGTCGTCGGGGCTCAGGTGGAAGATGAAACTTCCGTTCCTGATCCCGTGTTCAGCATTTCCGACGACCACGGCGGCTCATTGAATGTTCGCCGCAGCACGCCGCGGCAGGCGCCCTCCGTCATCAACGCGGTTTTTAATTACCGCAATTTCTGGGACGGACGAGCCCAAAGCACCTTCAACGGCGTGAACCCATTCGGCACTGCCGATCCCAACGCTCGCCTTCTGCAGGTGGATCCATCGGCTCCGAATGGCTACCGTACCACGACCTTCAGGCTGTCAAACTCCTCGCTGGCTTCTCAGGCGGTTGGTCCTCCGGGAAGCGACGTGGAGATGTCGGCCACCGGGCGTTCGTTCCTGAAGATCGGCAAGAAGATGATCCATGTCCGCCCACTCTCGCTTCAGCAGATCTCGCCTACGGATTCGGTGCTGGCCAGCCTGGCCTTGGTTCCTGGCGCCGGCTTGAAGGTTAGCTACAGCACCATGATCAAAGCGGCATTCCAGCCTAAATGGTGGAGCTCCGGCGCGGTGGTGGACGCCAGTGGCAACTTCCTGCATCGCGGAAGCCCGCAGAACACGGATGAATATCTACTGATCGAGTACAACTTCTCCATGTTCTGGGGTGTGGCCATCCAGATGTACGAGTCCACTCTGGTTTCCGACAACTCACGTTTCGACCAATTCATGGCAGGAAATCGCACTGCACTCACAGCACAGGAACAGCTTGGGTTGAGCGCCTTCCAAGGCAAAGGAGGCTGCATCAACTGCCACAACGGAGCTGAACTGACGGACGCTGCTGTTTCCAACGTCGCCGCAAAAGGTGTTGTTGAACAGCTGCCGGGGGGAAGATGGCACGATGTCGGGTTTCATAACATTGGGCTTCGCCCGACCAATGATGATCTCGGCATTGCTGCAGCCGATCCCTCCGGCCTGGCATCTCTTTCCGTCGCCCAACTCGCTTCGCTGGGCTTGGTGCAGGGAACACCTGTTCCGCCGGCAGCGCCGGTCTCTGTCCGCGGCGCAGTCAAGACACCTGGCCTGCGCAACGTGGAACTCACCGCTCCCTACTTCCTTAACGGCGGTCAGGCAACGCTGCAGCAGTTGGTGGATTTCTACAGCCGTGGCGGCGATTTCCCCTCGGCCGACGTTGATCCCAGCTTTGGCCGCGCCGGATTCAGCGACACGGAAAAGGCTGCCGTAGTAGCCTTCCTGAAGTCGCTCACCGACGAACGTGTGCGTAATCAGAGCGCGCCATTCGATCACCCATCGCTTACTATTCGCGACGGAATGGTTAATGTGAACGGGGCATGGAGGGAACAGAGGATCGTGATTCCCGCGACCGGCGCTGCAGGTGGCCCTCCTCTCGCCAAATTCTGCGAGTCGCTGGCCGGCGGATCACCACAGGCATGCAACTGAACCAACTTGCGGAGTGCAGAAGCGGCCGTCCTTCCCGACGGCCGCTCTTATCTTTTTATTCTGGCGAGCTTTCTCTACTTTTCCCCGTCAGGTTCTTCAATCGTGCCGACGAGTGCGTAGCCCTGCTTGAATAGTTCACTCTAGAGACCAAGTGTGGCAGAATTCACGGCCTTGAAGGGTCGAGGCACTATCTCCCACCACGTAGGTACTACCAGGAGGAAGCCATCATTCGTGTTGCCGCCAATCGCGGTGAGAATGTATCCATTCTGCGCATAATCCGCCGCCTGAGTCGGTAGAGTATCGAGCGCGTTAACGCTGTGGCCACCTGGATGTCGTACGGCGTGCTTGTGTCGCTCTGCCAACCGAACGAGACGAACTCTACAATTCCAGAAACGAATGTGACTCCAGTGATCACATGGCCTAGTGTGCCTTCTCGTGCCGGCACGGCAGGAAAATCAAGCAGGTAGAAATGCCGATATTGCCAAGAATTCAAATTGGAAGACGCCACCGCAGAGCGCAGTGGCAACGAGAAGGAAATCTGATCATTGATAGCGGCTTGATTACTTGGTCAGATTCTCGCCTCAATTCAGTCATCAGCAGTAAGGTCTTCCGTCCTTCAATTTGGATTGTTGGGCACTCTTGGCATTTTTGGCAATCGAGAAGAATCTGCTCATTTAGAATGCTCTGCTTATGTCCAAACACAGTTTCGGGTTGTTGCAGCGGGTTGTGGT
>JAICYU010000274.1 GCA_025934025.1 Terriglobales bacterium | reverse complement strand
GCCTGAATGATCTCCATCAGGCTTGGCTCGCGGATGTTCCGGAATTCTTTGCGCGCGAGGATCTCATTGAGCTTCTGCATGACGTCGGGTATATCAGCTCCCGGTTGTTCGAAAGCAGCAGCCTGGTTCTGAAGATGCTGCACGTAGCTCGTAACCTGATGCAGAAGCGTGCTCTGCTTTTCACCGCTCGCCTTTGACAGCGCCGCAAGGTCGTTTTTGAGGCGCTGATTATGTACGGTGATCTCACCCGTGCGGGTCTTAACGGCGATGCTCTCCGGGATGCCCGCTTCCACCGCTCCCGCCTGCTCCGGATGTTGAGCAAGCGCCTCAACTTTGTCTGTGAGTGCGGCGAGCTGCTGGCGATATTCCGCTACGGTGATGGCCGCGAGTTCAGCAAACGCGCTGGAACACAGAAGGCATGCGGCCAGCAGGAAAGATACTTGGGTTCTCATCCGATGGTCGGGAACGGCCCTCCGGCAGCCTGAGCTTGCGCCTGCGCCGGTTTCGGCATTCCAATCGCTTCCATCATAAGCTGGAGATCAAAAGCCTCTTTGCGTACGCGTTCGTCATAGTAGATGAGGGCAATGGCGATGGTCGCGATGGGACCAGCCAATGTGCTGGCGAGAAAACTGGCCATGAACTGCCATATTTGCATGGTCACCGAGAGTGCCTGATGCTTTACGCCGGCTGTGGCGGCAGCAAAGAACGTCGGGACATTGAATGCTAAGGTGAGCGCCCCCCCGATGATGCCGGCCAGGAGACTCACGATAAAAATACGACCAAGAGATCCCTTAGCGAGCACGCGGCTTCTTTTCAAACTATCCCAAACCCCCATCTTTTCCAGCATGCAAACTGGAGTTGCAAGCGAAAAGCTGAAGCTCAACCGGATCGCATATATGAAGCAAGCTAGCAGCAGCAGAGTCCCGATGAGAGTGGCCACGATCTTGGCTGCCATGCCAAGGGCAACGACCGAAGCTATTGGGACAGCCACTGCTAGAATTCCAACAGCCATCAATGCGCCTACGATCAAAAATGCAAGCACAACGATGCCCAGAATCCGCCAAATGTATGGCCTGATTTCGCGGTAAGACTGGCTGATCGAAGTCGGCTTTCCGAGGTGTAAACGAGAAACTGCAAAAATGCTGGCCCCCAACGCGAACGCATAGCCGACCAAATAGACGGCCCCGAAAAGAACACCGCCCAGCGCTATAGCTACTACCGCCGACGCTCCGGCGGGAGCAGCAGAACGGTGGGCCCCGCCCCTGTCAGCGAGCAGCGACAACATTTGCAGAACCAGCAGCAACGCGGGAGGCAGAATTGCAATTCCGGCAAATACGACGAAATTGTTTCTATAAAGGCTAAATGTTCTGTCCAGCACCTGAGAGGTGCTCATGGGCCGCAGCGCTTGATCCATCTCAAATTCCCCCTGAATTGCGAGGAATACTACCACAAAATCCCGTCTCCGCAACTGCAAGGTTGCACCGCGCTGGAAGGAATTACCACCTCAGATGTCCGTACTTTTAGAATAGGTTATGGTCGAGCCAAAACTTATAGTTCCGCTGCTGCCTTCTTCAGCAATTGCCATGCTTCCTGGACGTCATCCCATGTCGTCGCCAGGTTTCCAATCGCCAGGCGAAGGACCGTCTGCCGGTTCAGGACGGTGCTCGAAAGAAACACACGGCCAGACTGGTTCACGCGCTCCAGAATTGCTCTGTTCTGGTCGTCCGTTCCCTGGTAGCGGAAACAGACTACGCTGAATGGAACAGGAGCGACGATTTCAAAGGTCCGTTGCGGGTCGCTGGAAATCAGTGCGGCGAGGTCCTGGGCCCACTGGATGTGCCGCCGCAGCATGGCCTGAATGCGGTCGCGCCCGAAGTAGCGCAGCACGAACCACAGCTTGAGCGCGCGGAAGCGGTGGCCGAGAGGAACGCCGTAATCCATCAGGTTATGCGCGCGAGGATCTTCCTGTGTCTTGAGGTACTCCGGCGTGAGAGCAAAGGCGCGGCGTAAAATATCCGGACGGCGGGTGAAAAACGCGCTCAGGTCAATGGGTGTGAGCAGCCATTTGTGAGCGTTGAAGACCAGCGAGTGCGCGCGCTCCGCTCCGCCAAGAATGTCTCGATGTTCCGGCAGCATGGCAGCAGCACCCGCGTAAGCTGCATCCACGTGCAGCCACAGTCCGTGCTTCTCCGCGATGGCGGCAATCTCAGGCAGCGGGTCAACGCTGGTGGAAGAAGTAGTTCCGATGGTCGCGACAACGCAAAA
This sequence comes from Terriglobales bacterium, assembly GCA_025934025.1. Lineage (GTDB taxonomy): Bacteria > Acidobacteriota > Terriglobia > Terriglobales > Acidobacteriaceae > Angelobacter. The sequence continues at coordinate 1,635 of JAICYU010000274.1, read as the reverse complement.
CGGCCGCTTGCCTGCGGACTTGTCCTCTGCTACGAGCTGGGCCAGAACTTCGGCGTTCATGCGGAAGTTTGCGTCGGACGGAACTTTGCGGACATTGTTCTGGCCAATGCCAACCGCGATCGCGCCTTTCTCGATGGAAGAGTGCGACTGATCGGAGGTATAGAGAACAAGATCGCCGCGCGAGCCCTCGGTCCGGACTTCCGGCGCGACCATCTCACGCGCGCAAACGATGGCGTGCATGCTGCTGGTGGAAGCCGTGTCATAGACGATCCCCATCCATCCCTCGGGCAATCCGAGCCACTGGCGGATCCAGTCGAGCGTGCGCTGCTCGAGTTCAGCCACCGCTGGAGAAGTTTTCCAGTGCAGCCCGTTGGTGTTAAGCGCGGCGGCGAGCATTTCTCCCAGGATGGCGGGAGTGGACCCAGTGCAGGCAAAGTAGGCGAAAAATCGCGGGTGGTTCCATTGTGTGACCGCCGGCATCACGAGCCGGTCAAAGTCCCGCAGAATGGCTTCAAACGGCTCACCTTGATTGGGCGCTTCGGACGGAAGCGAATCGAAGAGCTGTCCGGGCGCAGTTGAGGCAAGGACCGGCATATCGCGGACAGTGGCGAGATAGTTGGCAATCCAGTCAACCGTCTCGTGGCCGGCGCGGCGGAAATCAGAGATGTAAGAAGACCAATTCTCCGGATCATCAGTCGAGAGCATGGAGTCGGAATCGGCGAATTTTGGCATGGTATTTCCAGGGTTGAAGCTTCAGACATTCTATAGAGGGGTGCTCTGAGACGACAGAAGAGCTCTGCCTCATATCCTGAGTGCTGATGGACCTCCCATCTGCTCAAGGATAAAAAGCTTGTCATCCTGAAGCCGAACCCAGAATTCTGCGTTGCGCCTTGAGCAACTCGGGGTGAGGCTGAAGGATCTACGCCGTTGCTCAACAGGGACGCCTCAACCGTAAATCCCAACCTTAACAGGTCAATCATTCTTTTCAACACGAAGCGATCTTCAGAAGGAGCCGGCGCGGCCAGGACTGCGATTAATTTCCTTAACTTTCTTGACTTCGTGCTGAAAACCGGACTACTATCCGCCCAGCATGCACGCCAGCCGATTTAGCTTCGCGTTTAGTTACCGCTACTTCTTTACGGGTAGCGGCGAAGCGGATGGTGTGCTGACAATGCAAAAATAAGTTAGACATCATAAGAGTTCCGCAAGCCGCGATCCCGCAGGGGTCGCGGTTTTGTTTTGAGAACGAAGATTGGCCGCGAATGAACGCGAAAGTACACGAATCAGGAAACGAAGAAGAAGAGGCAAACTTATGAAGGACGGCAATAAAGCACTTGGCCTGTGGCGCAGCGAAATTGACGCGCTTGATGCGGAACTCCTGAAGCTGCTGAATCAACGTGCTGGAATTGCATGCGAGATCGCTGCCATCAAAGTAGCTTCCGGATTGCCTGCGTACGACCCCCAGCGCGAGACCCAGGTGCTGAACAAGATTGCGCAGCGCAATCAGGGACCGCTCGATAACGAAAGTGTTTTAGCAGTTTTTGGCAGCATCATTCGCGAGACGCGCCGTTTGGGCACAGAACGGATGCAGGAGCTCGGGGCAGCGCTGGAAGCAAAGAGGTCGCAGGATCAATG
>JAICYU010000136.1 GCA_025934025.1 Terriglobales bacterium | reverse complement strand
GACTACTCCGTCACTCGCAACTACATTGAATGGCTCGCGGTGCTGCCGTGGGCGAAGTCAAGCGGCGTCACGGTGGACATCAACAAAGCACGCGAAGTGCTCGATGCCGATCACTACGATTTAAAAAAGGTCAAGGACCGTATTCTGGATTATCTCTCTGTGCGGCGGCTCAAGCCGAGCATGAAAGGGCCGATCCTGTGCTTTGTGGGACCTCCGGGAGTGGGGAAGACTTCGCTCGGGCGCTCGATCGCACGCGCCATGGAGCGGAAGTTCGTCCGCATCTCCCTGGGTGGAGTGCACGATGAAGCGGAGGTTCGCGGGCATCGGCGCACTTACATCGGCGCATTACCGGGGCAGATTATCCAAGGCATTCGCCGGGCGGAGACCAACGATCCGGTCTTTGTGCTGGATGAGGTGGACAAGCTTGGACGCGATTTCCGCGGCGATCCGTCTTCAGCTCTGCTGGAGACGCTTGATCCGGAACAGAACTCCACGTTCCGCGACAACTACCTGGATGTGCCGTTCGATTTGTCGAAGGTGCTGTTTATCTGCACGGCGAACATGCTGGATACGATTCCGGAGCCGCTGCGCGACCGCATGGAGATTATCGAACTTCAGGGATACACCGAAGACGATAAAGTCCACATTTCCGAGCGCTACCTGGTTCCGAAGCAGATTGAAGAGAACGGCCTGACCAAGGAACAGATCGAAATTCCTGAAGATGCGGTTCGCTTCGTGATCCGGCATTACACGCGAGAGGCTGGAGTCCGCAACCTGGAACGCAATATCGGCGCCCTTTGCCGCAAGCAGGCGCGCCGGATTGCAGAAGGGAAGGACGAAAAGCTGCTGGTGACGCGCGACGTGGTGCAGGAATTTCTCGGCGGCATCAAGATCCGCATTGATACCGAAATCGCCGAGCGCACCAAACGCTCAGGAGTTGCGGTGGGGCTGGCATGGACGCCTTCCGGCGGCGACATTCTGTTCATCGAAGCCAACAAAATGAAAGGCAAGGGCGGCTTCATGATGACCGGACAGTTGGGCGAGGTGATGCGCGAATCTATGCAGGCTGCGCTCACTTGGGTGCGCTCCAACGCCATGCGGCTGGGTATTGATGAGGAGTTTTTCAAGGACCACGACATTCATATCCATGTGCCGGCGGGGGCGATTCCGAAAGACGGGCCTTCAGCCGGAGTCACAATGGCGACTGCGCTGGTTTCGCTGCTGACCGATCGTCCTGTGCGCCCACTCACCGGCATGACGGGCGAGATCACGCTGAGCGGGAATGTTCTGCCCATTGGCGGCGTGAAGGAGAAGTTCCTGGCGGCCAAGCGGGCCGGCGTGAAGGACGTGATCTTCCCGTCCGACAACCGCATGAACGTGGATGAAGACCTCACTCCCGAACAACTGGACGGCGTCAGCCTTCACTTCGTCAGTACTATCGAAGAAGTGCTGGAAATCGCTCTGCCTACCTCCAAACAGGAAGAACGGCAGGACGAGGAAGTGCGCGAGCGTGTTCTGACGAATGTGAACTAAACAGGAAGATTGTTTGCGCAAGGCCGACGGCTAAAACTCCCTGACGCGGGCGTGCCCTCCTGAAGGTTGATGGGATTCCTTCCGCTTCGCCTAAGTCCCCTTCGACAAGCTCAGGGTCCCTCGGCTCCGCTCAGGATGACAGCCGCTGAGTGGGTAGCGGTAGGGCAAGAATCACCATTTTCACGAGGTTCCAAATCATTTTTTGAAACATGCTCTAATACAAGAATCACTGCGGCTTTGGCGGAGTATAAGGCGCGGCCAGGCCGTGCTCGGCGGCGGTCCTGGTATCGGGCGCAGGATCTCCGGCGGACAGCGCAGCATGGTAGTGCTGGAGCGCGGCATCGCGCTTGAGCTGAATGTCATAGATCCGCGCGAGATAGATATGGCTCCAGGCAAGGGTCCGCGGATCACGCGCGGATTGCGCGGCCTGCTCAAAATCAGCCTGCGCTTCCTGCATTTTTCCCTGGCGTGCTGCGGCCTTGGCGAGAATGAAGTTGGCGCGCCCGGGGTCTTCTCCTTTTTTCTCCTGAAGCGCCTGCTGGGCCAGCTTCTGCGCTCCTTCGGCATCGCCGGAAGAGAGCCGCTGCTCCGCCACGTCGAGCAGGCTCTCTTCATGCTTCACCGGCTTCAGCCGCGCGGATGAAACCACTTCCGGTGTTGCTTTGGCGGCATAGACCGTCTCTCTTGCCCGCTTGCGCTCGCGGTCAAGACTGACGCCGGCCAGCAGGTCTCCATAGGCGGTGCGCAGTCCGGAAGGGTCCTTCTCGAAATCTTTCAATTGGTCATAGAAATAGCGCGTCAGCACAAAGCCTTCTTCCACCGAATGTTGCACGTATGCGCTGCGCGTGTTCTCGGTTGCGTTGGGGAAAGAAGTGCGGACCTCGATGGCGCGGATCAGGCATTCGTTGACCAGCAGCGCGATGTCATTCTTGAACGCCGCATCCATGGGAGCAGACTGGACATTCTGCAGCAGCGGCTCAAGCCTCTTCATGCTGGTGCCGTGGGCCTGGGCCAGCGGCTCCATCACATAATGAAGATAGGTGTGCCGGATCTCCTGCATGCGCAGATCGCCGCTCTTTCCGGGCGCAACCACCACGAAATAACTGCTGCCGTAATTCCGCGAGTTTACCCGGTCAGGCGAAAGCTGCGGCTCCAGATAAATTACAAACTTCTCGCCCGCGTAGGCGCTGAAGGCGAGTTTGAGGTAGCGATCTATCTCCCCGATGCTATCGGCCAGCGGGCCATGATATTGCTCCACCAAAGACTGGTACTCGGGGTAACGCTTCTGCCAAAGAGCATTCAGCCCGGCAGCCTGATAGAACTTCTGCAACAGAGGAACAATGCCGAGGACCCGCGCGGCATCGGGCGGCAGGTCTGCTTCCGGTATGGCGGGCGCAAACAACGGCGGAGGTCCCAGGTTCAGCGCAAGAGAGATGTACGGTGACACCGCGCCCTCGCCGTCAGATGTGGCATGGTCCTGCCAGAATTGGCAAATGGCGCTGCGAGCGCGCAATGCTGCGGGAGATTTTTCCACGACCGTTTGCAATTCGCTGCGAACAGCCTGCCGCAGAGGAAGAGAGTCGTCCAGGCCGGCGTTGTATCCGCAACTGTTGAGCGCCGCCGCCAGACTGAAGAAGGTTTCACTGGTTTCGAGCTGCGCCTTGGTGCTCTGCCCTTGGCACGTTCCGCCAAAACTCAAGGCCAAAGTGAGACACGCGCCTGCGAGTGAGAATTTGGACTTCAGAATTCCTCCGAATGGGTGCGGGAAATTCAAGTGTAGGCGAGGAAAAGCAAGAGGGTCAATGAGGAGCACAGGGTCGGGTCGTCGGGGGATCGGGTCAACGCTGATCGCGAAAGACACGCCAGAACAACAATGGCCCCTGCAGCCTTGGTTACTTTTGGGTAGTTGAATTACTTTTCAGGTCGGCTGCAATCAATGAGAACTCATCGAGCGCGGCCTGAAGGTCTTCCACGATTTCGGCGGCGATCACGTCAGGATCGGGCAGGTTGGCCGAGTCTTCGAGGCTCTCGTCTTTCAACCAGAAGATATCGAGGCTGGCTTTGTCACGCTTGATCAGCTCGTCATAGGTGAAGCATTTGAACCGCTCGCTTTCCTTGCGCTTGTGGCGGTTTGCCGGGTTATAACACTTCACAAAGTCGTCGAGGTCTTCGCGTTTCAGCGGATTGGTCTTCAGGGTGAAATGCTCGTTGGTGCGGAAGTCGTAAATCCAGAGCTTAGTGGTCCAGGGCTTCTCCGCGGCAGGGCGGCGGTCAAAGAAAAGGACGTTTGCTTTTACGCCCTGAGCGTAGAAGATGCCGGTGGGCAGGCGGAGAAGAGTGTGTACGTCGCAATCGTTGAGCAGCTTGCGGCGAATGGTTTCGCCGGCCCCGCCTTCGAATAACACGTTGTCAGGCACGACGATGGCGGCACGGCCGTCAATTTTGAGCAGCGATTTTACGTGCTGAAGAAAGTTGAGCTGCTTGTTGCTGGTGGTGGCCCAGAAATCGTCGCGCACGTAGGTGAGCGATTCTTTGGCTTCGTCGCCTTCTTCGTTGACCACGGTGATGCTGGATTTTTTCCCGAACGGCGGATTGGTGAGCACCACGGTGTAGTTGGTGCTCGGCGATTGCGCCAGGCTGTCTTTTTCCACGATAGGCGAGTCGTCGCCGCCGATGCCGTGCAGGTAGAGGTTCATCACGCACAGGCGAGCGACGCCCGCGACCAGTTCGGTGCCTGACAGCGTTTTGCTCTTCAGTCGCCTTTTCTCATCGCGGTCAAGGTCATAGTTGTCGCTGATGTAATAATGCGTGGCCAGCAGAAAGCCGCCGGTGCCGCACGCAGGATCGTTGATGGTCTCGCCCGGCTTGGGCCGGATCACGTCCACAATCGCATTGATCAGAGCGCGCGGAGTGAAGTACTGTCCTGCGCCGCCCTTTACGTCAGCGGCATTCTTTTCGAGGAGCCCTTCGTAGGCATCGCCTTTCACGTCGGCTTCAATGTCCAGCCATTGCTCGCGGCCAATCAGGTCAAAGATGAGGCGCTTGAGCTTGGCGGGGTCCTGGATTTTGTTCTGCGCCTTGCGGAAGATCACGCCCAGCATGCCGGGCTTCTTGCCCAATTCAGTCAGAATGTGGCGATACTGGCGGTCCAATTCTTCGCCGTCCAGGTCTTTGAGGCTGTTCCAGCTCAGGTCTTTGGGGATGATGGCGGCCTTGCTATAGGGCGCGCGGGTCTGCTCGTCGGCCATTTTGAGGAAGAGCAGGAAGGTGAGCTGCTCGACGTAGTCGCCGTAGGAGAGCCCGTCGTCGCGAAGGAGGTTGCAGTAGTTCCAGAGTTTTTGAACGATTCCGTTGGAGGTCATTGGGCTTTGGGTTGGTTGCCGAGGGTCGGGATGGCGAGTTTCGATCTCGGGTCCACGTATTCCACAAATAGGTAGTGTGGATGAAGGAACAGGAAATCCTGATCGGTTGTAAGGAGAGCCGCATTCGATGCCTTGGCCGTAGCAGCTATCCACAAATCATTTTTTGAAAGCGTTCGAGCGCCTTTCGCGACCGTCTGGCTGAGTTTGTCAACTTCGACGTAGGCCGTGATGATTTCGCCGGCATTGAGATCAATGGTGACGATAGCACCCAAAATTTGCTCAACAGCCTGGCGTTTGTTTTTCTGCCAATTGCGCCGCGCCGCCATAGCCCACAACTCGCCATGACTGACGACGCTTATCAGGGCCCGTGTTGCTGGATTCAGCAAATCGTAGGTCTGCTGAATGAACTTGCCCAAATCATTGCCGCGAACGATATTAACGAGCGCGCTTGTGTCCAACAGATAAAGCCGTCCCTTCATCCACGAACTTCCCTAAGAAGCGCGAGTAGTTCCTCATCCGTTTCATCTCCCGGCCAAATGCCGAAGAAGGCTGCAACTCCGGTCTTACCGCTTTCAATCAGCCGTGGCCGTGGAATTGCCGGCCGACGAGTCACAGGCCCAGGCAAGCGGCTGAACAGCGTGGACTCTCCCGAATCTTCTTCTACGTGCTGCGCGTCAATGCGAAGAACACTGCCTGAAGGGCGGTAAATAGCTTTCCCTACTATGACAACTTTTTTGTTGAGGTGCGTTGAAAGCACCTCGATCATTTCCGGCCGGTCGAGCACTCCCTGGACTTCCTTGCCATCAGCAAGTTTCAGCGCAAAGGCTTTCGTGCTGTAGCGGATCATGTCAAGCGTGCCGGTCAGTCGCACCTGACGTGGAGGTGGCGTGCTGTTGCTCAGTTCTCTCGCATGGATCGGCACCTCGCGATCGAGAAGGGCCCGAAGTTGTGTGTCATCTGGAGTCTGAGGCAGCCGGATTGCCCTCAGGTCGCGCTCGAACAGAGAGCTAAGGTGTTGGGTCACCCGCAAGAGGCCAGGATCATAGAGAGTACTTTCTGCATTACCTGAGCGCACATCTTGCATGACGCGAGCCATAACATTGAGGGCTGTTTCATTTGGGTCAGGAAGATCGGTCCAAAGTGTCCGCTGCTTGTAAAGTTCTTCGGCAGCCTCACCAAGCCGCCCTGCCTCCAGCTCGAGAACTGTGTCGCCTTGCTGGTCGGAAAACCCGAGCACACGAACGTCTGAAGCGCGCTTCAGCCACTTGGGCTGTTCACCGGTTGCTGCGCTGCGCCCTTCAAATGCCATCCGGACGGAGTTTGCCATCACCGGGTAGAGGCGGCGGAAGACGTCTCCGCAAAATTCCACCGGAGGACGGCTGCCGAACTTCTCCGCAGATTCAAGCAGAATAGTTTGATGATGGTAGTTCATTGCGGCCTCCGAGGATTCAAATATTGTAAGACAATGGTTGTGCCGCACCTACGGCGCTCATCGTCTTTCTTCTATCCTTTCCCAGGGCTCACGCCCTGGGCTAACTTCGCGACGCGCCTCCGGCGCTGCTTGACGGTTCGCGATGCATCGTCCTCCACCGCGGATTCTGCGGTGACGCATCTACGGCGTTGACCATTTTTGCGTGAGGCGTCGTTTGTCGCCTTGGGATCTTTGTCCTTTTCTTGCTGTGTTCGGGCGCGCTCGGCGCGGATGCGCTCCAGCAGCACGGACGCGGGTTCGTCGTTGGGATCTTGCGGAACGAGCTTGCCGGAGAAGGCGTCCCTTAGAACCGCTTGGCGCAGGATTTGCGCCCGTTGCGCGGCGGCTTGGACTTCAGATTCCAGAGCGTTCAAGTACGTAAGTTGCTTGTCCATCTCTTCCACAGCTCGAATTTGCTCGTTCCAGGGTGGCAGAGGTATTGGCAAGCCCCTCAGTTTTGTCATGTTCAGCGAGGCAAGATTAGTTGTTTGCTTTCCTTCATCGAAAAAGTATCTTTGCCCAAATGAATTGGCATACCAAGAGATGTATTTCGGGTGTATTTGCTGACTCACCAAACGTGCCCGAAACACATGGTTCTGATGAATGCATTGCGGTATTTGCCCTTCCCATATCCAGCCGCGACCGAGCTTGTCGCGGTCTCCGCCCTCATTGAACAGAATGTCTCCGGAAACAAGCGTCAGTTCTTCTATCTCTTGCGGCGTGGCTTCGATTGATTTGACCTCAGAGAGGTCGAGCACTCCTCGCTGAACGTTTGCCACTCTGAGGTAGGGGACTGCTAGCAGCGTTTCACCGGACTTTCTTTTCTGGCCTTTAGTGATGCCTCCAACAATCTGAGCGAGGCTATCGAGGGTAGTCCACGCCCAACCATGAGGCAGTTGTGGCAAGGCTGCGGCATCAACGACCGCTGGCTCGATATATCTTTTGCGCCATTCGCCACTTTTGGGCGGCCTGCCGGCGGCGATCATCTTCTGAAGCTGGTCTGTTTCCCATTTGGCGCGGCGCTGGGCTAGGATGCGCCTGAGCAGCTCGGATGCGGGCTCGTAATCGCGGCCTTCTTTGCGGGCGAGTTCGGCCTCGGTGGGAACCAGACGGCCTTCACAGGCGGCCTTGAGCACCGAGGCGCGATATCGCTTGAGGTTGGCCTGCACGCGCTTGAGCGCCGCGACAGCATCATCAAGCCGGGTGAATTGCTTTTCGATTTCGGCGACGATGCGGTTCTGCTCGGCAGCGGGAGCAATGGTGATTTCGACTTTGTTGTAGTCATCGCGGCTCAGGCCGGGAATCGCCGTCGAACGATCGAGTTTTCCGAGTTGCAGATGCTGGAGAAGGTAATAAAAGAATTTCCAGTTCACTCGGATTTTTGGATCGACGTAATAAGCAGTATCGATGACCCATGATTGACCGGAGCTGTGATGCACAGCTCCGACGTTACCCTTCCGTCCGACGATAAGCGTCTCTCCGGTTGCGAGGGCATTTGAATGAGTGCCGAGGACTCCGCTAGAACCATAAACGGGTATGACACCGCGTGTATCGCGCGCAGTCTCTATTAAGCTCTTCCCGTAAGTCAAGGGCAGCAGTTCACCCAGTCTTGTAGAAGCCCAATTGCGTGGCAGGCTCATGCCGCCAGCACCTCGGGCTTTTGTGCCGCCCGGCTGGGGCTCTCCTCTTTTTTAAATACTTTCCCAGGGCTGACTCCACCCCAACAAGCCAAAACCGGGCTTGTTGGGGACCCCGGACCGCCCTGGGCTAACCTCGCGACGCGCCTCCCCACCCCAAGACGCGAACACCGCGCGTCTTGGGGACCCGGGTTCCGGCGCTGCGCATCGCTGGATAAAAAATCCTGGGCGCCTTTTGGTTCGAAGCGCGAAAACATCCTGGGGTGAGAGCATCGTTGAAACCCCCTGAAACAGCATTGCGAAGGATAGATGGTAGGGGTCCTTCGATTTCCGCTTACTCGCAAGCTCGTTCGCGGTCGCTCAGGATGACAGGAGGAGAGGGCATGATTGTGCGAAGAGACACAGGCAGGGCCGGAGGCCCGGCAGAAGTTAGCCCAGCACGTGAGTGCTGGGTAGGCTGAAGAAAATGATTCGAGCGCCGGAGGCGCGACACAAACCACCATTTTACGGATACGGGTCGGCGAATTGGGTTCGTCGTAGAAACTCCCTGAAGCGTGGAGTCGAAGGACCCCGCAAATATTTCCTCTCCGATACGGCAAGACGACAGAGCCTCGTTGAAACTCCCTGAAGCAGTATGGCAGAGGAGATATCCTCGGGGTCCTTCGACTCGGCCTCGCTCGTTCCTCGTTCGGCCTTCGCTCAGGATGACAATGGGGAAGAGCTTTGTTTTCCCCAGACATTTTCGCGGTGGCCGGCATTTCAGCGAATGGATTCATGCCACCAGCACCTCATTCAACTCCGCCAGCATGGGCTGGAGTTTTTCGCCGAAAAGCTTGTAGGCCTTGCCGAGACCGCCCATCTGGACGAAGGGAAAATCTTCAAAGTCTTCCTTATCGATTTCAATATTTGTGCCGACGTGGTCGCGGATGGCTTCGAGCCACTGCATCTGCTCGCTGGTGAACGTAACCCCGTGCTGCTTCTGCTGCTCGATCCAGGCGGCGAAGCGCGCGTCAACATCTTCCTTGTAGGGATACAGCTCGCTTTTCTCGTGAATGGCGTAGCGCACCAGAGAGACGATATCGCTCAG
>JAICYU010000352.1 GCA_025934025.1 Terriglobales bacterium | reverse complement strand
CTTTTCCGCCGCGGGTTGCTCCAGAGTCCTTGCGGGAGTTTTGGGCGCGTGCTGATCCTCTGCTTCCTCTGCTCACAGGCGCGTATTCGCTTGTTACAATCAGCCGCGTGAAACCTTCTTCGCGAGCGGCGATGCGTTTGCTGGTCTGCGCCGGCCTGCTGGGATTGATGGTTCTTGTATATACGAAAGCACTGCACGTCAATCATACGACGGTTGCGGTCAGTTTCCTGCTGGCCATCCTGGTGGTGGCGGCGGCCTGGGGGCTGCGCTATTCCATCCCCATGTCCATTGCGGCCGCGCTCTGTTTCAATTTTTTCTTCCTGCCGCCGGTCAAGACCTTCACTATTGCGGAGACCCAGAACTGGGTGGCCCTGTTTGCTTTTTTCTTCAGTTCCATCCTGGCGAGCAATCTTTCTGAGCGGGCGCGGCGGCAGACCGAAGAAGCCAACCTTCGCCGCCGCGATGTGGAACGGCTCTACGGGTTCACGCAGCAGCTTTTGGTCACAGAAAACGTGGCGGAATTGCTCCAGAAGATTCCGGAATACGTAACAAAGTTCTTTGGCGGATCGCATGCGGCCATTTACATCGCCGGAAAGGACCAGCCGTATCATTCCGACTCTGAGCGGCAGGAAATTCCACTCGAAGACTTGCGAGATGCAGCAGCGCGGAGTGAGACACGCGTCGATCTTCAGCGCCGGGTGGTTATTGCTCCACTACGGATGGGCACGCGCACGGTAGGCTCGTTCGGAATCGCAGGTGAGCTGCCTTCCCGCGAAACCCTTGAAGCCCTGGGCAGCCTCATTGCGATTGCGGTGGAGCGTGCACGCGCAGTGGAGAACCTGACGCGAACAGAGGCCGCCCGTGAAAGTGAGCGCCTGCGTTCGGCCTTGCTTGATTCTGTGACGCATGAACTTAGAACACCGCTCACGGCCATTACAGCTTCCGTCACGACTTTGCGCTCGGAGGCAAAACTCTCACAGGAAGACCAGCAAGACCTGCTGGCCGTGATTGAAGAAGAGAGCGACCGGCTCAACCGCCTTGTCGGCGAAGCAGTCGAGATGGCGCAGCTCGACGCCAAAGAAGTGAAGCTTGATTTGCGGCCGGAGCAAATTCGTGAGCCGATTGAAGCTGCTCTGGCGGAAGCCAAGCACGCGTTGAGCAATCATCCGGTACAAGTGCGGCTTCCAGACCGCATGTCGCCTGCGTTAATGGACGCCGGCTGGATCAAAAAAGTTCTGCAACACCTGCTGGAAAATGCGGCCAAGTACTCGCCTGCGGGATCACCGATTTATATCAGCGCTGAAGTCAGGAATGACCGGCTCATCACCAGCGTGGCGGATCGCGGCACGGGCATTGATGATCTGGAACGTTCCATGGTGTTTGACAAATTTTACCGCGGGCAAAGCCAGCGATATCGCGTGCAGGGGACAGGCATGGGATTGGCGATTGTGAAAGCGATAGTGGAAGCCCATGGCGGACGCATTGAAGTGACCAGTCAGTTGGGACAGGGATCCGTATTCTCTTTTGGATTGCCCTTGGCGCCGGCGGAGGCTTCCCGCTTGGATTAGCTGAAGGCAAAAAATTCCAGGAACCGGCCTGCTGGTCCGTGCGTATTAGCTCCCAGGGAGAAGTGCGATGGGAGCTTTGTTGCAAGATCTAAGGTATGGCGCACGAACACTGCGTAAGTCTCCGGGATTTGCCCTGGTGGCGGTGATTGCTCTGGCGCTTGGCATTGGCGCCAACACAGCGATGTTCAGCGTGGTGAACAGCGTTCTTCTTCGCCCCTTGCCTTATGCCCAGCCGGAAAGCCTGCTGAGGATCTACACCAGCATGCCGCAATTTCGTGACGCGTCCATTTCTTATCCCAACTTTTTGGATTGGCAGCAGCGCAGCCGCTCATTTGAAGCCATGGCTGCCTATCGCACAACGTCTTTCAATCTCACGGGAAGCGCGAACCCTGAACGGCTCCGCGGCGAGATGGCTTCTTCCACAATCTT